>NZ_CP060039.1:0-318870 GCF_014211915.1 Burkholderia cenocepacia
TGGTAGTTTTGCCTGACCGACGTTGATTCACCGACGCGCCGCCCCACATGCGGCGCGCACCACAACTAAGCCAATCCACGGATGGAGATGAGAGACATGCAGGACCAGTACATCCTCGCGCTTGACCAGGGCACCACGAGTTCCCGCGCGATGCTGTTCGATCGCCAGGGCAACATCGTATCGATCGCCCAGAAGGAATTCGAACAGATCTACCCGCAACCCGGCTGGGTCGAGCACGACCCGCAGGAAATCTGGTCGACGCAAGCCGGCGTCGCCGCGGAAGCCGTCACGCGCACGGGCCTGAACGGCACGTCGATCGCGGCGATCGGCATCACGAACCAGCGCGAAACGACCATCGTCTGGGATCGCGAGACGGGCCAGCCGGTCTACAACGCGATCGTCTGGCAGGATCGCCGCACCGCCGATTTCTGCGACTCGCTGAAGAAGCAGGGCCTCGAAGCGAAGGTGCGCGCGAAGACCGGCCTGCCGATCGACTCGTACTTCTCCGCGACGAAGATCCGCTGGATCCTCGACAACGTGCCGGGCGCGCGCGACAAGGCGCGCCAGGGCAAGCTCGCGTTCGGCACCGTCGACAGCTGGCTCGTGTGGAACTTCACGAAGCACGAACTGCACGTGACCGACGTGACGAACGCGTCGCGCACGATGCTGTTCAACATCCATACGCGCGAATGGGACAGCGAGCTGCTCGAACTGCTCGACATCCCGCGCAGCATGCTGCCGGAAGTGAAGGCATCGTCGGAAATCTACGGCCACACCAAGACCACCGTGTTCGCATCGAAGATCCCGCTCGCGGGCATCGCCGGCGACCAGCACGCGGCGCTGTTCGGCCAGATGTGCACGACCTCGGGCATGGTAAAGAACACCTACGGCACCGGCTGCTTCCTGATGATGAACACCGGCGACAAGCCGATCGAATCGAAGAACAACCTCGTCACGACGATCGCCTGGCAGATCGGCGACGACGTGCAGTACGCGCTCGAAGGCAGCATCTTCATCGCGGGCGGTCGTGCAGTGGCTGCGCGACGGCGTCGGCCTCATCAAGACGGCCGCGGAAATCGAGGCGCTCGCCGCGAGCGTGCCGCACACCGACGGCGTGTATCTCGTGCCCGCGTTCGCCGGCCTCGGCGCACCGCACTGGAACGCACGGGCGCGCGGCTCGGTGTTCGGCGTCACGCGCGGCACGAGCGCCGCGCATCTCGCGCGCGCGGCGCTCGATGCGATCGCGTATCAGTCGCTCGACGTGCTGGCCGCGATGGAAGCCGATTCGGGCATCAGCATCGGCGAGTTGCGCGTCGACGGCGGCGCCAGCGCGAACGACCTGCTGATGCAGTTCCAGGCCGACCTGCTCGGCGTCGACGCGGTGCGTCCGCAGATCACCGAGACGACCGCGCTCGGCGCGGCCTACCTCGCGGGTCTCGCGATCGGCTACTGGAAGAACCTCGACGAAGTGCGCGACCAGTGGCAGCTCGATCGCCGCTTCGCACCGTCGATGCCGAAGGAGCAGGTCGAGCAGCGCATGGCCGGCTGGCAGCGTGCGGTGCGCGCCGCGAAGGCATGGGCCGACGACACCCGGTAATCCGAACTACTCCAAACGACATACAACAACACCGGCGGACCGCGCAGCGCGCGAGTCCGCCGTGACTTCGAGAGACAATCATGTCACCTTATATTGCAGAATTCATCGGCACGGCGATCCTCGTGCTGCTCGGCAACGGCGCGGTCGCAAACGTGCTGCTTGCAAAGACCAAGGGCAAAGGCGCGGATCTGATCGTGATCGTGATGGGCTGGGCGATGGCGGTATTCGTCGCGGTCTACGTGACCGCGTCGTTCAGCGGCGCGCACCTGAACCCGATCGTCACGATCAGCCTCGCGCTCGCGGGCAAGTTCGCGTGGTCGAAAGTCGGCGGCTACGTGCTCTCGCAGATGCTCGGCGGGATGGCGGGCGCGCTGCTCGTGTGGCTCGCGTATCGCCAGCACTTCGCGAAGGAAGCCGATGCGGACCTGAAGCTCGCGGTGTTCTGCACGGCGCCGGCGATCCGCAGCACCACGCACAACGTGCTGACCGAAGCGATCTGCACGTTCGTGCTGATCCTCGGCGTGCTGTATCTCGCGTCGCCGCAAGTCGGCCTCGGCGCACTCGACGCGCTGCCCGTCGGCCTGCTCGTGCTCGGCATCGGCATCTCGCTCGGCGGCCCGACCGGCTACGCGATGAGCCCGCGCGCGACCTGTCGCCGCGCATCATGCATGCGCTGCTGCCGATTCCCGGCAAGCGCGACAGCGACTGGCGCTATGCGTGGGTGCCCGTCGTCGGCCCGCTGCTCGGCGGCGCGGCGGCAGCCGGCCTGTATCTGCGCCTGCACGCGATGGCCTGATCGCGGTCTGAACGAAGCGCGCGGCGTTCGCTGCCGCGCGCTTCATTTCCCTCCTTTCCGCTACCGGTCATTCACGGCCGTCACCAGCGACTTCAGCTTCACGTCGACGTCCGCGACCGCCGCCGGCGTCACGTCGATCCCGCGTTCGACCAGCATCCTCGCCACGCGCATTTCCTTCACGAATCCCGCCGCCCGGCCGAAGCCGCTCGCCGCGACGAGCCGCGCGAGCGCATCGAAATGGAAATGGATTTCCGCATCGTCGCCAAGGCTGCGTGCGACCGACTGCGTACCGAGCGCCGGCTCCCCGGCCACCTGCAACTGCGCATCGTATTGATCGGACCAGAACCACGGCGTGTCGCGATACGCTTCGCCCGCACCGAGCATGTTGCGGGCGGCGACGTGCGCTTGCGTCTCGGCGCCGTGCCAGGTCTCCTGTCGAACCGGCTGGCCCGATAACGCGCTCGGAAACACCGCGACGTCGCCGGCCGCGTAGATGCCGCGCGCCGATGTCTCGAGCTGCGCATTCACGACGATGCCGCGCTCGACCGCGAGGCCCGCATCGCGCGCCAGTTCATCGGCCGGTTCGATGCCGATGCCGGCCACGACCGTGTCGGCGAGTAGCGTGTCGCCGTCGTCGAGCACGACGGCCAGCGCACCGCCCGACGTCCGCTCGATCGCAACCGGCTTTCGGTTCAGGCGAATCGCCACGCCCTGCGCATCGTGCGCCGCATGCACGCGCGTCGCGATGGCTTCCGGCACAGCGCGGCCGAGCAGTCGCGGCGCCGCGTCGAGCACGGTCACGCGGCAGCCGCGCCGACGCGCCGACGCCGCGACTTCGAGACCGATGAAACCGCCGCCGATCAGCACGATCCGCGCGTCGGGCACGAGCCGCGCGCCGAGTACCGCCGCATCGTCGAGCGTGCGCAACGCGACTACGCCGTCGAGCGCCGCGCCAGGAATGGCCAGACGGCGCGCACGGCCGCCGGTGGCCAGCAGCAGCGCGTCGTAGCCGAACACGTGTCCGCCGGACATGCGCACTTCGCGTGCGTGCGGATCGATACGCTCGACGGTCGCGACGATCCGCTCGATGCGGTCGACCGTCCATGCGTCGGCATCGCGCAACCGGCATTGCACCGCGCTGCGCTCGCCCGTCAGCACGCCCTTGGATAACGGCGGCCGCTCGTACGGCGGATGCGGCTCCGCGCCGATCAGCACGATGCGCCCGCGCCAGCCGGACGCGCGCAGCACCTGCGCCGCGCGGCCGCCGGCATGGCCCGCGCCGACGATCGCCATCACCCGGTCGCTGGTCATCGCGTCATACCTCGATCAGGATGCGGCCGTCCTCGATCTTCGCGCGGTACGTGCGCAGCCTCTCGCACGCGGGCGCCGACAGCGGCCGGCCGTCGCGCACGTCGAAGCGGCCGTTGTGCTTCGGGCACTCGATCACGTGATCCATCACGAGCCCGTCCGCGAGATGCACCTGCTCGTGCGTGCACAGACCGTCGCTCGCGTAAACCTCGCCGTCGATCCGGTAGATCGCATACGTGCGGCCGGCGTGATCGAAGCGCGCGACGTCTTCGTCGTCGATGTCGTCGAGCGCGCCGGTGTCGATCCATTGCGTCATGGTGCGTGTCTCCTTCGTTGTGAGGTTCGGTAGCGGTCAGGCGCGCGCGGCATCCGGCACCGGCCGCACGACGTAATCGGACGGGTCGCGCGTCTGCCGGACCAGCGCCGGCACGATCTCCGCATAGGCCGCCAGCGTGCTGCGGTACGGCGGCGGCATGTCGGCCTTCACGACTTCGTGCAGCTTCGGCAGCGCATGGAACGGCACCATCGGGAACATGTGGTGCTCGACGTGATAGTTCATGTTCCAGTACAGGAAGCGGAACACCGGATTCATCATCACGGTCCGGCAGTTGCGCCGGTGATCGAGCACGTTCTCCGGCATGCCCGCGTGCTGCGTGAGGCCGAAGTACAGGTACAGCCATGCGCCGTAGAGGCTCGGCAGCCCGATGTAGAGCAGCGGCAGGAGCGTGTGCCAGTACACCGCCGCGCCCGTCACGAGCGCGTAGATCGCGAGATGGATGCGCGACTCGCGCACGACCTTCGGCCATTCCGACTCGGGCACGTAGGTGCGTTCCTCGTCGTCGAGCCGGCCGGTGAACGACACCGCGATCATCTTGCGCAGCTCGCCGGCCACGTGCTTCAGCGCGACGACGTTCAGCGCGAGCGCGAGCCAGTCGGTCGGCTTCGGCGCGGCGATTTCCGGATCGCGCCCGACGACCAGCGTATCGGTGTGATGGCGCGCATGGCTCCAGCGCCAGGCGGTCGCGCGGCGGAACACCTGGAACGACGCGACCTGGTACAGCACGTCGTTCATCCAGCGCGTGCGGAACGCGGTGCCGTGCCCGCATTCGTGCCAGCGCGAATCGGCCGGGCTGCAGTACAGCGTGCCGTACACGAAGAACGCGGGAATCGCCCACGCCGAATGCGCGCGCCACGCCAGCCACGCGAGCGCGCCGCTGATCGCGATCGCCGCATACCAGATCAGCGTGTCGCGAATCGCCCGCGCATCGCCGCGCTGCATCAGCTGCTTCATCAGCGGCCGCGGCACCGCGCACCGGTACCACGCGGCGTTGACGAGCCCGGCCGCGTGTGCGCGCTCGCCGGCGCCGCCGATCATTCGGTATGCCTGACGGCGCGCCGCCGTGGGTTCGCGTGCCGGGTCGTCGGGTTGGGCCACTTCTGTCTCCTGGGGTTCTTGTGCGCGGCAAGCGCTTCGCCACAGGAACGAAATTAGGCGACCGGCCGCCCCGCCTCAATCGAAACGTTGACGAAATTTCGCCATCGCTTTAGCGTTCCCGACAACGCCACGCGATCGATGGCGACCCTCATGATGGAGACGACCATGGCAGGTGAATCCGGGCCGCGCTGGCGCAAGCGCACCGCGCGCTTCGACGAGATCGCGGCGCTCGCCGGCGTCAGCACGACGACCGTCGACCGCGTGCTGAACGAGCGTGGCAGCGTCTCCGCGCAGGCGCGCGAACGCGTGGTGGCGGCCGCGCGGCAACTCGGCGTGCCGCGACAGTTGCCCGACACGCGGCACGGGTTGATCCACGTCGACGTGCTGCTGCCGGACACCGACGCGCCGTTCTTCCGACGATTGCAGCAGGCGCTGCAGCGCTCGCTGCAGATGCTCGACCGGCGCGTGGTCGTGCACCGGACGATCCTGCCCGCCGCGGACGACGCGCGCGCCGCCGCGCTGATCGAACGGCCCGCGTACCGGCGCGCGGCGCTGATCGTCACCGCGCACGACACGGCCCGCGTGCGTGACGCACTGGCTGCCGCGATCGCGCGGGGCGAAACCGTCGTCACGATGGTCACCGACATCGGCGGCATCGACCGCGCGCACTTCGCCGGCATCGATAACTATCGCGCCGGGCGCACGGCCGGCTACTACATCGGCCGCCTCGCCGCGCGCCCTGGCCGCGTGCTGCTGCTCGGCGGCCGGATGGGCTACCGCGCGCACGCCGACCGGATGGCCGGCTGCCGCGACCAGCTCGCCGACGCGTTCGCCGCCGTGCGCTGCGACGATGAACCGATCGAGACGCTCGACCAGGACGACCGCTGCTACCGCGCGGTGTCGAAGGCGCTGCAGGCGCACGACGACGTGGTCGCGATCTACAACAGCGGCGCCGGTTCGGCCGGCATCGAAGCGGCGCTGCGCAAGGCCGGCGCGATCGGGCGCGTGGTGTGGATCGGCCACGAGATGATCGACCTGCACCGTACCTTCATCGAAGCCGGCGCGATGGATCTCGCGATCGACCAGGATCCGGACGGGCAGGCGATTTCCGCGCTGCAGCACGTGCTGCATGCGTGCGGCATCGTCGAACAGCCGCCGCCGGACGACCCGGTCGAATTCCGCGTGTTCTGTCCGGCGAACGTGAGGACGAGCGCGTACCTGCAGGCGTGAATCCCGCCGTGCGGCACACCGTGTGCGCACGATGAAAAAATCGACCACGGCATGGGCGATTTTTCGTCAACCTTTGTCATGCAGCCCGCGCCGCGCATCCGTACATTGATCAGCCATCCACGGACAACAACGGACAGGAGACGATGGCTGAACCGATCCTCATCGGCGTGAACCTCGACGGCGTGCTCGAACACGACGGGCTGCCGCCGCCCACGCCCGCCGAACGTTTCCGGAGGGTCGCCGCTGCCGGCGTGTTCGATTACATCGAAAAGAACCCGGCGCGCGGCGAGGACCTGTCGCCGTATTTCGCGCTGGTCGATCGCCACGCGCTGCCGATCCGCGTGATCGGCGGCATCTGGTGCGCGGGCCGCGACGAAGCGCATGTCGCCGAGATCGTCGCCGCGGGTGCGCGGTTCGGCAGCACGGTGCTCAACTGCCAGCTACATGCGCGTCACGCGGACGGCCACCTGCTGTCGGACCGCGAAGTCGCCGATTTCTACCTGCGTGCGTACGCATTGGGCGAGCCGGTCGGCTGCCTGCCGAGCCTCGAAGTGCACGTCGACATGTGGAGCGAGGACTTCATGCGCGTGGCGCGCGTCGCGCAGCTTGTCGAGCAGGCCGGCGCACCGTTCCGTATCACGCTCGATCATTCGCACCTGCTGTTCAAGATCGGCAACCGCGCCGAGCTCGACGCATCGGGCCTGCGCGAATCGGCCGACGGTGGCCATGCGCTGCTCGACCCGGCGTCGGCCGCCGCGATCTACGCCGACTGGATCGCGCGCGGCTGGGTCCGGCATGCGCATGCGCGCAGCGTGACGCCGAACAACCCCGAGAACCGCTGGATGCGCCGCGCGGACGGCAGCCCCGGCCGCGGCATCCAGTACCCGTTCGTCGCGCCCGCGCCGGGCGCGTATCGCGGCGAATGGCGCGCGGATGCGCTGGACACGTGGAAAGCCGCGCTGCGTCAGTTGCTGCGAACGCAGGCTCACGCGCGGCCACCGCTGCTCGCGCAGATCAGCTGCGAGTTCATCCCGTTTCCCGACTACGGCGGCGGCGCGCGCTATTCGATCTTCGACAACAACGTCGCGTGCGCGCACTGGCTGCGCGACACGTGGCAGACACTTGCCGCGCGCACCGGCACCTGATTCGGACCCGCCCCACTCCAGCCTCAAGGACAGAACGACGATGCAAACCTTCCACTTTTCGCTGAACCGGATGAGCGCGCCGCGCTTGCCGCTCGACCGCTACGTCGCGCTGTGCCGGCGCCTTGGCGTCGACACGATCGAAATCCGCAACGATCTCGACGGCGTCGAGCTCGCCGATGGCACGCCGGCGGCCGCCGTCCGCGCGACGGCCGAAGCCGGCGGCGTGACGATCCTGACGATCAACGCGCTGCAGCGCTTCGAGCAATGGAACGCCGAGCGCGCGGACGAAGCGACCGTGCTGGCCGACTACGCGGCGCAATGCGGCGCGCGTGCGCTGGTGCTGTGCCCGACCAACAGCCACGGCGACACGCGCAGCGCGGACGCCCGCCATGCGGATCTCGTCACGGCGCTGAAGGCGCTGAAACCGATCCTCGAAGCCCGCGGCCTGCTCGGCTTCATCGAACCGCTCGGCTTCGAGGAATGCGCGCTGCGCCGCAAGTCGGACGCGGTGAAGGGCATCTACGCGGCGGCGGGCGAGCCGGTGTTCCGGCTCGTGCACGACACGTTCCATCATCACCTCGCCGGCGAGGACATCTTCTTCCCGAGCCTGACGGGCCTCGTGCACATCTCGGGCGTCGAGGACGCCGACCTGCCGGTCGACCGGATGCGCGACGGTCACCGCGTGCTGGTCGGCGGCGCGGACCGGCTCGGCAACATCCGGCAACTGCGCGAGCTGCTCGCGCGCGGCTACCGCGGCGCGCTGTCGTTCGAGCCGTTCGCAAACGAAATCGCCGAAGCCGGCGACATCGAGAACCGGCTGCGCGCCAGCATCGACTACGTGCGCGGCGAGCTGGCGGATCGCTGAGCGGACCGTCATGACGGCGCGCGCCCCATGCTGACCGTGCATCGGTAAACCAGCGGAATCCATAGGAAAACGGAATGATCGAATTCGCTTTGTTCGGCGCGGGCAGGATCGGCAAGATCCACGCGGCGAATCTCGCGCGCCATCCGGGCGCAAAACTGAAGTACGTGATCGACCGGCATGCACCGTCGGCGGAAGCGCTCGCCCGCACGCACGACGCGCAGGTCGCCGACGTCGAGCGCGCGCTCGGCGATGCGTCGGTGCGGGCCGTCGTGATCGCATCGAGCACCGACACGCATGCGGACCTCATCATCGCGGCCGCGAACGCGGGCAAGGCCGTGTTCTGCGAGAAGCCGGTCGACCTCACCGTCGAGCGCTCGCGTGCGTGCGCGGACGTCGTGCGGCGCACCGGCGCGACCTGCATGATCGGCTTCCAGCGCCGCTTCGACCCGACCTTCGCGGCGCTGAAGGCACGCGTGGAGCACGGCGAGATCGGCGCGCCGGAAATGCTGGTCGTCACGAGCCGCGATCCGGGCGCGCCGCCGGCCGATTACATCCGCAGCTCGGGCGGCATTTTCAAGGACATGCTGATCCACGACTTCGACGTGTTCCGCTGGATCCTCGGCGACGAAGCGCAGACGCTGCACGCGACGGGCAGTTGCCTGACCGATCCGGCCGTGCACGACGCGGGCGACATCGATTCGACCGCCGTGACGATCCGCACGCGGCGCGGATTGCTGTGCCAGATCAACACGTCGCGGCGCGCGGCCTACGGCTACGACCAGCGCTTCGAACTGCTCGGCAGCCAAGGGATGCTGCTGGCCGGCAACGTGCGGCCGACCGAGGTGAGTGCCTGGCTCGCGGGCGGCATCGCGACCGACGTGCCGGAGCCGTTCTTTCTCGAACGCTACCGGCATGCGTATGCGGCCGAGATCGCGCATTTCGTCGACGCGCTGCGCGACGGCACGCCGGTCAGGACGACGATCGACGACGGGCTCGCCGCGCTCGAACTGGCCGAAGCCGCGATGACGTCGTGGAAAACGGGGCGCGTGATCGAGCTGTGACGCGGCAAACGGCGGCCGCGATCCGGGCAAGCGAGCCGCCGCTGCGCGAGCGGCGGCGCCCCGGCACGACCTGCCGCAACCTCACGGCGGCATCGGGCAAATTTGCCGCCACGTCGCGCGGCATGCGCGTGAAAGCACGTATGATGACGAATCGATCGGCGTCGCCGATATCCCGCATTTTCATCACCATGCTCGATCACCTCATCTGCGACTGCGACGGCGTGCTCGTCGACAGCGAAGTCATCGCCGACCGCGTACTGCTCGACACGCTGTCCGCCACGTTCCCGAACCTCGATTTCGAAGCCGCCGCGAAGTCGGCATTCGGCCAGCAGACGTCGCGCTTCCTCACCGGCATCGAATCCCGCTTCGGCATCGAAATGCCCGCCAACTTCATCGAGACCATCGAGCACAACATCGAGATCGCGCTCGCGCAATCGCTCGCGCCGATCAGCGGCGTGCGCGACGCGCTGCTAAAGGTCACGCTGCCGGCCGCCGTCGTGTCGAACAGTCGGCTCGTGCGCGTGCGCAATTCGCTGAAGCGCGCGTCGCTCACCGAGATCTTCGGCGAGCGGGTGTTCAGTTCCGAACAGGTCGCGCGGCCGAAGCCCTACCCCGACGTCTACCTTCACGCGGCGCACACGCTCGGCGTCGAGCCGGCGCGCTGCGTCGTCGTCGAGGACAGCATTTCGGGGCTGAATGCCGCACGGGCGGCCGGGATGAAGACGATCGCGTTCGTCGGCGCGAGCCACATCCCCGACAACTACGCGGACGCGCTGCGCGCGATGGGCATCACGCGGATCATGCGCAAGATGGACGAACTGCCGGCGCTCGTCGAAGCCGGCATGCGCGGCGAATTCGGCGACGTGCAGTCCTGATCGTCATTCGGGCCGGATCGGTCGATCCGGCCGCGCCACGGGCGCGCGAACGCGCCCGCCTTTCCTTCGCTCAGGCCGGCTCGCAGCAGCGTTCGCGCGCGGCCGCCAATGCCTCGCGGAACTCGACGAGTTCCGCGATCGTCAGCATCGGCAGCCCGTGCCGTCGCGCGAAGCGCTCGACATCGTCGCCGCGCGTCATCGTGCCGTCCGGATTCATCAGCTCGCACAGCACGCCGGCCGGCTTCAGGCCCGCGAGGATCGACAGGTCGACCGTGCCTTCGGTATGACCGCGGCGCGCCAGCACGCCGCCCGGTTGCGCACGCAATGGAAACACGTGGCCGGGGCGCACGATGTCGTGCGGCTTCGCGCCGTCGGCGATCGCCGCGCGGATCGTCGTCACGCGATCGGCGGCCGACACACCGGTATGCACGCCTTCGCGCGCCTCGATCGAGACGGTGAACGCGGTGCCATTGCGGCTTTCGTTGGTCTGCACCATCGGCGGCAGTTCGAGCGCGCGCACCGTGTCGTCGGTCAGGCACAGGCAGACGATGCCGCTGCACTCGCGGATCAGCAGCGCCATCGTCTCGGGCGTGATGCGCTCGGCGGCGACGATCAGGTCGGCTTCGTTCTCGCGGTCGTGGTCGTCCTGCAGCACGACCGCGCGGCCGGCACGCATCGCGTCGAGCGCGGCGGCGATGCGCGGCGGCACCGGTTCGGCATCCAGCAGGGGGAGATCGGCAAAGGCGTCGGCAGGCGCCGACGAAACGGACATCAAGGACATGTGAAACGCTCCTCGCAAATACGATTAGGGCGAAAAACGTTTCAGGGCATTGCAAACAGACAGAACGACAACCCGCTTCGCATGCAGCGCGAAGCGGCCCTGACGGACATGACTATCTGCACATCTTCTCTCATCCGGACTGTGACCGTCGGCTCTGGCATTCGACCAGATCTGCTGACCCCGCGCGGATGCGCGGGCGCTCGCGGGCTCGCCGGCTTACGCCAGCCTACCGCCGGTGGGGAATTTCGCCCCGCCCTGAAGACGCACTGATTGCCGGACGGGAACGCCCCGTCACCGGCGGGCCAAGCATACAACAGCCGCGCACGACGCGCAGCCAACTACCGGTAAAACCTTACTGACGACCCCGTCTAACGGCATCGCCCGAACGGCCGGCGGGCGATCCCGCGACCCCGCGACCATCCGGGAACGCAGTCGCGCCGCGCGGCCCGCGCGATCAGTTGACGGCCGCGTGCGCCGCGTCGGGCACGAGCCAGCGCGGCGGCACCTCCGGGCTCACCGTCACGCGGAACGCACGCGCTTCGCTGTCGCCCGGGTTGCGCAGGCTGTACGGCTGGTCGGCGTCGAACACGATCGCGTCGCCGGTCGCGAGCAACTGGCGGCGGTCGTGCACGCTGACTTCGAGCGTGCCTTCGCTGACGACCAGGTTGACCGTCGTGCCGGGCGCGCGGCGCGCGCCGGGCTCCGTATGCAGCGGTGCGATCCGCAGCTCGTGGAATTCGGCCGCGGCCGGCTCGCCTTCCGGGTACAGCGCACGCGCCGAGAAACGGCCGTTCGAGCTGACCACGCGCGACGCGCGCTCGGCCGCCAGGTGCTCGAAACCGTTCACCGCATGGCGCCGCAGGAACGCGGCGACCGACACCTTCAGTGCCGCCGCGATCTTGCAAAGCACCTTGATCGACGGCACGCTGCGCGCCGATTCGATCTGCGCGAGCATCGCGCGCGACACGCCGGACAGCCGCGCGAGCGCGTCGAGCGACAGTTGCCGCTCGGCGCGCAAGCGCGCGAGATTCACGCCGACGACTTGCTCGAGGACGTCGAGCGACGCGGAGCCGCGCCCGTCGGCGGCATTGCCGGACTCGAAGGAAGACACGTCGCGCACGAGCGCCAGGGATGAAGACATAGCATTGCCTCCGGGCCGCTGCGCGGCCCTGCGTAGGGGTAAGCCGGAACAGGAATCGGGTTGCGCCGGTCATTGGCGCGTATCGAGACGCTATCACCCGGCCTGGCACGGGCAAACGAAGTTATCTTCACACCGTTATCAGCATCGCGGAGGAATACGTTTCTCGCGAACCTTTTCCTGCCGCTATGGCGTCGCCGCGCAAGGCGTCGTGGCGACCGCTTACTGCGCCGCCGGCGCCGCCCCGCGCGCCGGGCCGCGCGTGTCGAGCCGCATCGCGAGCCACGTGACGACCAGCGCCGCGAACGTCACCGCGACCGCGACCCACGGCAGCGCATCGAGCGCGAAGCCGTGTTCCAGCGCGAGGCCGCCAAGCCACGCGCCGCCCGCATTGCCGACGTTGAACGCGCCGATGTTCAGCGTCGACGCCAGATGCGGCGCGCTCGCGGCCTTCTCGACCACGCGCGCCTGCAGCGGCGGCACCGTCGCGAACGCGGCGATCCCCCAGATGAATACGGTCACGGCGGCCGCGACCGGCAGGTGGCTCGTCTTCGCGAACACGGCCATCACGGCCATCAGCGCGACGAGGATCGCGATCAGCGACGGCATCAGCGCGCGGTCGGCGAGCTTGCCGCCGATCGTATTGCCGATCGTCAGCCCCGCGCCGAACAGCACGAGGATCAGCGCGACCGCGCGCGGCGAGTAACCCGACACGGTCTCGAGAATCGGCGCGATGTACGTGAACACGACGAACACGCCGCCGAAGCCGAGCACCGTCATCAGCAGCGCGAGCCACACCTGCGGCTCCTTCAGCACGCGCACTTCGTGGCCGAGGCCGACCGGCCCGCTGTCGTGGCGGTTCGGCACCAGCGCGGCCACGCCGCCGAGCGCCAGCACGCCGAGCGCGGCGACGATCCAGAACGACGCGCGCCAGCCGAGCAACTGGCCGACGAACGTGCCGAACGGCACGCCGAGCACGTTCGACAGCGTGAGCCCGGTGAACATCAGCGCGATCGCGCTTGCGCGCTTGTCGGCCGGCACGAGCGACGCGGCGACCACCGCGCCGATGCCGAAGAACGAGCCGTGCGCGAACGACGTGACGACGCGCGCGACCATCAGCATCGCGTAGCCGGACGCGGTCGCGCACAGCACGTTGCCGACGATGAAGATCCCCATCAGCAACTGCAGCGCGACCTTGCGCGGCATGCGGCTCGTCAGCACCGCGAGCAGCGGCGCGCCGACCGCGACGCCGAGCGCGTAGCCGGTGACGAGCAGGCCGGCCGACGGCAGCGACACGGCGAGGTCGTGCGCGACTTCGGGCAGCAGGCCCATGATGATGAATTCGGTGGTGCCGATGGCGAAGGCGCTGATCGCGAGCGCCAGGAGCGGAATGGGCATGACGTTCTCCGGAAGGCGGCGGCCGCGGCGCCGCGTCGGTGCCGCACCGCACAAGAAAGCGGGATGTGCGCGCATTGTCCCGAAGACGCCTATATTTGATAATTGGCGTGACATTTGAACCATTTTCAAAAATTTCTGGAAAATCGCATGGACCGACTGGGCGATATCCGGCTGTTCGTCGAGGCGGCGGAACTGGGCAGCCTGTCCGCCGCCGGGCGCAAGCTGAACCTCACGCCGGCCGCCGCGAGCGCGAGGCTTGCAAAACTCGAGGCGAAGATCGCGACGCGGCTGTTCGAGCGCTCGACGCGGCAATTGCGGCTCACCGACGAAGGCAAGCTGTACCTGAACTGCTGCCGCCAGGCGCTGCAGGCGCTCGACGACGCGGATGCGATGCTGCAGGAAGGCCGCAACGTCGTGAGCGGCAAGGTGCGGCTGTCGTCGACGTCCGATTTCGGCCGCCACCAGTTGCTCGACTGGCTCCACGAATTCACGACGCTGCATCCGGGCGTCACGTTCTCGCTGACGGCGTCCGATTCGTCGTCGAACCTGTGGCAGGACGAGATCGACCTCGCGATCCGCTTCGCCGCGCCGCCCGACGGCGCGCTGATCGCCCGCCGGCTCGCGACCAACCGGCGCGTGCTGTGCGCGGCGCCGTCGTTCGTCGAACGACATGGCCTGCCGGCCGATCCGCACGATCTGGCCCGCTTTCCATGCAACGTGATCACGATCGCATCCGGTCCGATGAACACCTGGCATTTCACGCGCGGCGACGAAGTGCAGATCCACACGGTGCCGGTATCGACCGCGTTCGAGACCAACGACGGCGGCCTCACGCGCGAATGGACGCTGCGCGGCCACGGCATTGCGCTGAAGTCGCTGTGGGACATCGCCGACGACGTCCGCGCGGGCCGGCTGCGCGTGCTGCTGCCCGACTGGCGGCACCAGGACGCGCCGCTGCACGCGATCTATCACAGCAAGCGCTACATGGCGCCGCGCGTGCGCGTGCTGCTCGACTTTCTCGCCGAGCGCTTCGCCCGTGAGGAAGCCGCGCTCGACGACCTGCTGAATGCGTGCCATTGATGGCCGCTCCTTGGGGGGTCGGAACCCTGGAGCCGGCGTCGCGCGCCCGCAACCGGGCGGCCGCCCGTCGTGGCACGAAAAGCTATAATGGAAGGCTTTCCCGACGGCCTTTCCTGCCCGATGCGCGCGATTCGCGTGCCGCGCCCGACCGTCCCGATTCACCCTTGACGACGCCCCCAGGTCAACCACTGCGAACGGCGAATCCCCATGACCAAGAAAGTTTACGTAAAGACCTTCGGCTGCCAGATGAACGAGTACGACTCGGACAAGATGGTGGACGTGCTCAATGCGGCCGAAGGCCTCGAAAAGACCGACACGCCGGAAGACGCGGACATCATCCTGTTCAACACGTGCTCGGTGCGCGAGAAGGCGCAGGAGAAGGTGTTCTCCGATCTCGGCCGCGTGCGCGAGCTGAAGGAAGCGAAGCCGGGCCTGCTGATTGGCGTCGGCGGCTGCGTCGCGAGCCAGGAAGGTGCGTCGATCGTGTCGCGCGCACCGTACGTCGACCTCGTGTTCGGCCCGCAAACCTTGCACCGCCTGCCGCAGATGATCGACGCGCGCCGCGCGAGCGGCCGCGCGCAGGTCGACATCACGTTCCCCGAAATCGAGAAGTTCGACCATCTGCCGCCCGCGCGCGTCGAGGGGCCGAGCGCGTTCGTGTCGATCATGGAAGGCTGCTCGAAGTACTGCAGCTACTGCGTGGTGCCGTACACGCGCGGCGATGAAGTGTCGCGCCCGCTCGACGACGTGCTGACCGAAGTGGCCGGCCTCGCCGACCAGGGCGTGCGCGAAGTCACGCTGCTCGGCCAGAACGTGAACGCCTATCGCGGCGTGCTGACGGCCGGTTCGACCGACATCGCCGATTTCGCGACGCTGATCGAATACGTCGCCGACATCCCCGGCATCGAGCGGATCCGCTACACGACGTCGCACCCGAAGGAATTCACGCAGCGCCTGATCGACACGTACGCGAAGGTGCCGAAGCTCGTGAGCCACCTGCACCTGCCGGTCCAGCACGGCTCCGACCGCATCCTGATGGCGATGAAGCGCGGCTACACGGTGCTCGAATACAAGTCGGTGATCCGCAAGCTGCGCGCGATCCGCCCCGACCTGTCGCTGTCGACCGACATGATCGTCGGCTTCCCCGGCGAGACCGAGGACGATTTCGACAAGATGATGGCGCTCGTGCACGAGATGGGCTACGACACCAGCTTCTCGTTCATCTACAGCCCGCGCCCCGGCACGCCGGCCGCGAACCTCGCCGACGACACGCCGCGCGAAGTGAAGCTCAAACGCCTGCAACATCTGCAGGCGACGATCGAGGAGAACGTCGCGCGCATCAGCCAGTCGATGGTGGGGAAGGTCGAGCGAATCCTCGTCGAGGGCCCGTCGCGCAAGGACCCGAACGAGCTCGCGGGCCGCACCGAGAACAACCGCGTGGTGAATTTCCCGGCGCCGCTTGCGTCGCACCCGCGCCTGATCGGCCAGATGATCGACGTGAAGATCAACCATGCGTATCCGCACTCGCTGCGCGGCGAGCTCGTGCTCGTCAGCGACGACGCGAGCACGGCCACCCACTGACCGACTGACGCCCGACAGGAGCCCGACGCTACTTTGAAGACCGTCCAAGCACTGGAATTCACCGCCCCGCGCGATGACAACGCGCGCCTCGCCAACCTCTGCGGCCCGCTCGACGAGAACCTGCGGCAGATCGAACAGGCGCTCGACGTCACGCTCGCGCGACGCGGCCACCGGATCACGATCCGCGGGCGCGGCGCCAAGCTCGCGCTCGCGGCGCTCGAAAACTTCTACAACCGCGCGCGCGATCCGCTGTCGGTCGACGACATCCAGCTCGCGCTGGTCGAAGTGCGCCATACGGCCGGCAACGGCCGCCAGGACACGGTCGACGTGCGCTTTCGCGGCGATCCCGATCATCCGTTCGACGAACCCGTCGCGCAGCTCGACGCCAGCGAGCCGGAGGAAGAGCCGGGGCCGAAGCTCTATACGCGGCGCGCCGACCTGCGCGGCCGCACGCCCGCCCAGCGCGAATACCTGAAGCAGATCCTGCAGCACGACGTGACGTTCGGCATCGGGCCGGCCGGCACCGGCAAGACCTACCTCGCGGTCGCGTGCGCAGTCGATGCGCTCGAGCGCGACCAGGTCAAGCGGATCGTGCTGACGCGCCCGGCCGTCGAGGCCGGCGAGCGGCTCGGCTTCCTGCCGGGCGATCTCGCGCAGAAGGTCGACCCGTACCTGCGGCCGCTGTACGACGCGCTGTACGACCTGCTCGGCTTCGACAAGACGGCCAAGATGTTCGAGCGTCAGATGATCGAGATCGCGCCGCTCGCGTACATGCGCGGCCGCACGCTGAACCACGCGTTCATCATCCTCGACGAGGCGCAGAACACGACGCCCGAGCAGATGAAGATGTTCCTCACGCGGATCGGCTTCGGCTCGAAGGCGGTCGTGACCGGCGACACGAGCCAGGTCGACCTGCCGCGCGGCCACAAGAGCGGCCTCGTCGAGGCGCAGCAGGTACTCGGCGGCGTGCGCGGCATCGCGCTCACGCGCTTCACGAGCGCGGACGTGGTGCGCCATCCGCTCGTCGCGCGCATCGTCGAGGCGTACGACGAATTCCACGCGCAGCACCAGGACGGCTGAGCGGCGGCGCCTGCGCGCTGCCCCGGCCCGGCCCGCCAGACGGCGCGCCGGGCTTTTTTCCGCCCGTACGCAGCCGGTCCGAATTCGGGCGCGATCGGCCGTTTGGTGTATCCTCAACGCGTCCCAATCGCCGTACGCGTCATGAAATCCTCCCGTTCCCGCAAGTCCGGCCGCGCCCCGTCCGCCGCGCCCGAATCCCCCGCCTTTCGCTGTTCGACGCGAAGGGCAAAGCCCGCACCGTCAACGCGCAAGGGCTGCGGATCGACTTCCCGGACGGCCGCAGCCTGATGTTCGACCTGTCGGGCAGCTCGGGCGACGCGGCCGTCGCGATCGTCGCGCAGCACAACGATCCGGCGATGCGCGCGAAGCTCGCGCTGCAGCCCGAGCACTACGACAGCGTGACGCTGCACGTCGGCGCCGAGTTCGCGCCGCGCGAGGACGACCCCGAAGACGAGCCGCGCGCGCTGGAGCTCGACCTGTCCGTGCAGTACGGCGACGAGATCACGAGCGACGTGCGCAAGACGCTGCCGAAGCGCAAGCTGATCGCCGAGTGGATCGAGCCGGCGCTGTTCGCGAGCGCGCAGCTCACCGTGCGCTTCGTCGGCGAAAACGAAGGCCGGACGCTGAATGCCGGCTACCGCCACAAGGACTATCCGACCAACGTGCTGACCTTCGCGTACGACGCGGCGCCCGACGGCACCGTGATCGGCGACCTCGTGCTGTGCTGCCCGGTGGTCGAGAAGGAAGCGCACGACCAGGGCAAGCCGCTCGCGGCCCATTACGCGCACCTGCTGGTGCACGGCGCGCTGCACGCGCAGGGCTACGACCACGAGACGAGCGACGAGGACGCGGCCGAAATGGAAGCGCTCGAAGTCGACATCCTCGCGAAACTGGGTTTCCCGAACCCGTACCAGTAAGCCGTCCGCCCGATGCGTAACGCCGCGATGCTGCCGCCCGCCTACCCGCCGTCGATCGGCGAAGGCCGTCTGCTGACGGAAGACGAGCTCGCGGCGTCGCTCGCGCATACGATGCGCGACTGGGACGGCCAGCAGGATCTCTGGCTGTTCGGCTATGGCTCGCTGATCTGGAACCCCGGCCTGCCGACCGTCGCCGCCGTGCGCGGCAAGGTGCACGGCTATCACCGCGGGCTCTACCTGTGGTCGCGCGTGAACCGCGGCACCCCCGAACGGCCGGGCCTCGTGCTCGCGCTCGATCGCGGCGGCTCGTGCTCGGGCATCGCATTCCGGCTCTCCGGCCCGACCGCGCAGCCGCATCTCGAGACATTGTGGAAACGCGAGATGCCGATGGGCTCGTACCGGCCTGCGTGGCTGCCGTGCTCGCTCGAGACCGGCGAACGCGTGAACGCGCTCGCGTTCGTGATGCGCCGCGACGCACCGACCTATACGGGCAAGCTGCCCGACCCCGTCGTGAAGGAAGTGTTCGGCTGCGCGGCCGGCCGCTACGGCACGACGCTCGACTACGTGAGCCGCACGGTCGACGCGCTGCGCGCGAGCGGCATCCCCGATCGCGCGCTGGAAGGGCTGCTGGCGCGATGCCGCTGATCCCGCTGATCCCGCACGACGCGCGGCCCGCCGCCATGCGACACCGCTCAGCCAGCGCATCCCGCGCATCCGCACGAGGACACACCCGATGAAACCGTCACGCTGGTCGCGTTGCAGGATCGCCGCGCTGCTCGTCGCCGCGAGCGTCGCGCTGTCCGGCTGCGGCATACTCGGCTGCGGCGGCGCAGCCACCAACGGCGCGGCCGCCGGCGGCTGCTCGGCCGGCATGCGATTCTGAGCGGCGCGCCGGCGGCGCCCGCCTGCGGCAGAATGCCGCCGTCACGGCCGATTTCCCGCGTCGGGCCGCGCCGCGCTTCCCGCCAGCGTTTTTTGGCCGCCACGCCCCGCCGACCCTTTCTGCGATAGGATGGACCCGAAGACGACGCCGCGCCCGGCGCGGCCGTCCGCGAGCGGGGCCCGCGCGAGCCGCCCATCCTGGCCGTGCGGCCGGGGTGACACGGTCGCGTCGTGCCCTTGGTGTATCCTTGCCTACTCCGTGACCGCGCGCTCCGGCATGACCCGGGCGCACCACCATGAACGATTCGTATCCCAGTCGTAAGCCAACCGACAAACCGCAAGAAAAGCGCTCGCTGCTCGAGCGCCTGACCGACTTCATCTCGCCCGAGCCCGAATCCCGCGGCGAGCTGCTGGAAATCCTCCAGGACGCCCACGAACGCAACCTGATCGACGCCGATTCGCTGTCGATGATCGAAGGCGTGTTCCAGGTCTCCGATCTGTGCGCGCGCGACATCATGGTGCCGCGCGCGCAGATGGACGCGATCAACATCGCCGACAAGCCCGAGGATTTCATCCCGTTCGTCCTCGAAAAGGCGCACTCGCGCTATCCCGTGTTCGAGGAGAACCGCGACAACGTGATCGGCGTGCTGCTCGCGAAGGATCTGCTGCGCTTCTACGCCGAGGAAGAGTTCGACGTGCGCGGGATGCTGCGCCCGGCCGTGTTCATTCCGGAATCGAAGCGCCTGAACGTGCTGCTGCACGACTTCCGCGTGAACCGCAACCACCTGGCGATCGTCGTCGACGAATACGGCGGCGTCGCGGGCCTGATCACGATCGAGGACGTGCTCGAACAGATCGTCGGCGACATCGAGGACGAATACGACTTCGACGAGGAAGCCGGCAACATCATCTCGGGGCCGGACGGCCGCTACCGCGTGCGCGCGCTCACCGAGATCGAGCAGTTCAACGAGGTGTTCGGCACCGATTTCCCCGACGACGAAGTCGACACGATCGGCGGGCTGATCACCCATCATTTCGGACGCGTGCCGCATCGCGGCGAGAAGCTGCAGCTCGGCAACCTCGTGTTCGAAATCCAGCGCGGCGATGCGCGCCAGGTTCATGTGCTGCTGGTGCGCCGCAACCCGCTCGCCAGCCGTCGCGCCGAAACCTCGCACGAAGACTGACCGCTCCGCGCCAGCCGCGCCTCCTTCAACCGCTCGCCCTCTTCCGCTTCACATGGACGATCCGATCCCGTCCCGCCCGGCTGGCGGCCTTCTCGCGCCGGCGCCCGGCCGCGCGCTGCCGCGCTGGCACTATCCGGCCGCGCTGCTCGCCGGCGCGGCCAATACGCTCAGCTTCGCGCCCACGCCGCATGGCGGCTGGCTGCAACTCGTCGTATTCGTCTGGTTTTTCGCACAGCTGACGCGCACGTCGAGCTGGCGCGGCGCCGCGCTCACCGGTGGCGCGTTCGGCTTCGGCAACTTCATCACCGGCGTCTGGTGGCTCTACATCAGCATGCACGTGTACGGCGAGATGGCCGCGCCGCTCGCGGGCGGCGCGCTCGTGCTGTTCTCGCTGTACCTGTCGCTGTACCCGGCGTTCTCGGCCGGGCTGTGGTCGTTCTGCGCGGGCCATGCGTGGCACCGCCGCGAGCCCGACCCGCGGCCGTTCTCGCCCACCTGGCACGGCGCGTTTGCATTCGCGAGCGCGTGGGCGCTCGGCGAATGGCTGCGCGGCACCGTGTTCACCGGCTTTCCGTGGCTTGGCAGCGGCTACCCGCAGGTCGACGGCCCGTTCGCGGGCTTTGCGCCGGTCGTCGGCGTGTACGGGATCGCGTGGGTGCTCGCGCTGTTCGCCGCGCTGGTCGTGCAGGCGCTCGCCGCCGCGCGCCCGTCGCCGGGGCGTGACGGCGGTGCCGGCGCACCGCGCGGCAACGCCCGCGTGCGCATCGCCGCGCCGGCCGCCATCGCCGTCGCGCTGGTCGCGGCCGGCGTCGGGCTGTCGCAGGTCACGTGGACCGTGCCTGCGAACACCCCGCTCACCGTGCGGCTGCTGCAGGGCAACGTGAAGCAGGACATCAAGTTCGAGCAGGAAGGCATCGACGCGGCGATCAAGATGTACCAGCAGATGATCGTCGAGAAGCCGGCCGACCTGATCGTCACGCCCGAGACCGCGATCGCGGTGATGATCCAGGAGCTGCCGGAGCCGTTCGCCGTCGCGATCCGCAAGTTCAGCGACACGACCGGTTCGGCCGTGCTGTTCGGCGCGGTCGGCGCGTCGGTGACCGAGGACGGCCACTACGTCGACTACACGAACAGCCTGTATGGCGTGACGCCGAATTCGCGCGACATCTATCACTACGACAAGCATCACCTCGTGCCCTTCGGCGAATTCATCCCGTGGGGCTTCCGGTGGTTCGTCAACCTGATGAAGATGCCGCTCGGCGACTTCGCGCGCGGCGCGCCGGTGCAGAAGCCGTTCCTCGTGCACAACCAGCCGGTGATGGCCGATATCTGCTACGAGGACTTGTTCGGCGAGGAAATCGCCGCGACGATCCGCGACAACCCGCAGCCGCCCGGCGTGCTCGTCAACGTGACGAACCTCGCGTGGTTCGGCGACACGATCGCGCTCGACCAGCACCTGCAGATCGCGCGGATGCGCTCGCTCGAAACGGGCCGGCCGATGCTGCGCTCGACCAATACCGGGATGACGGCCGCGATCGACGCACACGGGCGCGTACTCGGCCAGTTGAAGCCGTTCACGATCGGCTCGCTCGACGTGCGGATCGAAGGCACGAGCGGCTTCACGCCGTACGTGACGAGCGGCAACAACATCGTGCTCGCGGTGTCGCTGGTGCTGCTCGCGTTCGGCTTCACGTTCGGGCCCGGGCTGCGCCGGCGCAATGGCCGGAAGCCCGGCGGCAGCGAAGCGGAATGACGCGACGGGCCGCCGCCGCGCGCGGCGGCCCGTGACCGCGAACCGGCCGGCCGCTCAGGCCTGACGGTCCGATTGGTCCAGTTGGTCCAGTTGGTCCAGTTGGTCCAGTTGCTCCGGCTGCGCGGCGATGCGCCGCAGATCGCGGCTCACTTCCTCCATCACCGGCGCCCACGCGCCGAACGTCGGCTGCCGGTACAACGTCGCGGTCGGATACCACGGGCTGTCCCGGCGCTCGAGCAGCCACGGCCAGTGCGGATTCACGTCGAGCAGCACCCAGGTGCGCGCGCCGAGCGCGCCGGCCAGATGCGCGACCGACGTGCACACGGTGATCACGAGATCCAGCGCGCCGATGAACGCGGCCGTATCGTCGAAGCTCGTCAATTCGGCCGTATGGTCCTCGATCGCGAATCCGGCCGCGCGCGCGGCGGCGACGTCCGCGTCCGCACCCGGCTGCAGCGAATAGAACGTGACGCCGTCGACGCCGCGAAACGCGTCGGCATAGCGCTCGAGCCCGACGCGCCGGAACGGATTGCGCTGGTGGCCCGCACTGCCCGTCCACACGAGCCCGACCTTCAGCCGGCCGTCGCCCGCGAGCCGCGCGCGCCACGCGTCGCGTGCGCCCGGTTCGGCCCGCAGGTACGGCACCGAGGCGGCGAGCGTCGACGCCTCCATGCCGAGCATCAGCGGCAGGCCGATCAGCGGCACTTCGTAATCGAATGCCGGCAACGCATCGATGCCGCCGCCCGCGCCGAACACGTCCGCGTGCGCACCGAGGCTGCGCTGCATCAGCGTGCCGAGCGCCGGAAACGTATTCCACGCGAGCCGGCCGCCCTCGCGATGCACGCGCTCGGCGAGCGGCACGACGAAGCGGCAGAACTGCAGCACGTCGCCGAGCCCCTGCTCGCCCCACACCAGCAGCGTCTTGCCGGCGAGCGGCTCGCCCTGCCAGCGCGGGCCCGGCAGCGCCGGCCGGCGGCCGCGCAACTCGCCCGCGCCATCCCAGCGCGCCTCGTGGCCGCGCCAGCCGGCCGCGTGGTTGCCGCGCACGAGCTGGATGATCGCGAGATTGAAGCGGAACGACGCATCGTCGGGCGCCAGCTCGCATGCGCGCGCCGCATGGCGCTCGGCCTCGTCCCAGCGCTGCGCCTCCTTCATCGCCATCGCGACGTTGTTCATCGCGAGCGCGTTGTCGGGCGCGAGGTCGGCGAGCCGCTCGGCGCACGCGAGCGCAGCGTCCAGATCGTGCGTCGCGATCCGCGCGACGACGAGGTTGATCCACGCCTGCACGTCCCGCGGATCGTGCTTCACGGCCGCGTCGAGCAGCGCGATTTCTTCCGCGCGATCCGCGCCCGACAAGCGCAGCGCGATCGCGAGGTTGTTGCGCAGCGACGGCCAGCCGGCATCGATCGCGAGCGCCGCGCGGTACGGCGCGACCGCATCCGCGTGACGGCCGGCCATCTGCAGCGCGTAACCGTGGTTGAAGTGCGTGGCCGCGCCCGGCTGCACGCGCACCGCGCATTCGGCGAGCGCGAGCGCGTCGGCCGTGCGCTGCCGCGCGACGAGCGCCGTCGTGAGCCGCACCAGCGCATCGGCATCGACCGCATGCAGATGGGCGGCAGCGGCCAACCACAGATCGTGCGCGGCGCGCTCGCCGCGCGCCTGCGCGTCGGCGGCCTGCCCGAGCAGTGCGAGTAACGGCGGAAGCAGCGGAATCAGGATGTCGTTCGGGTCGTCCATGCAGTCGGCGTCGGCAAGCGGTGACGCGGCACGCGTGGCGCGCCGCAATACGCGCATCTTACCGCCCGCGCGACGCGCCGCGGCATGGGCGCCGCGCACGTGCGCGCAGGCCGCCGGACCGGTGCGGCGGTGCGCGCATCCGCCTTCCGGCCGCATCCGGTCGCCGATCCGGTAAAATTACGCGTTTCAGCACACTAACAAGCCGCGCCGCCGCGCGAGCCGACCCTCCGGGCCCGCCCGGAGCGCCGTCCGCAACGGAGCGCCAGCGCCACGAAGGCTCTTCATGCTTACGTTTCAGCAAATCATCCTGACGCTGCAGTCCTACTGGGACAAGCAGGGTTGCGCCCTGCTCCAGCCCATCGACATGGAAGTCGGCGCGGGCACGTCGCACGTCCATACGTTCCTGCGCGCGGTCGGCCCCGAGCCGTGGCGCGCCGCGTACGTGCAGCCGTCGCGCCGCCCGAAGGACGGCCGCTACGGCGAAAACCCGAACCGCCTGCAGCACTACTACCAGTACCAGGTCGTGCTCAAGCCGGCGCCGGAAAACATCCTCGACCTGTACCTCGGCTCGCTCGAGGCGCTCGGCTTCGACCTGAAGCAGAACGACGTGCGCTTCGTCGAGGACGACTGGGAAAACCCGACGCTCGGCGCGTGGGGCCTCGGCTGGGAAGTGTGGCTGAACGGGATGGAAGTCACGCAGTTCACGTATTTCCAGGAAGTCGGCGGCCTCGAATGCAAGCCGGTGCTCGGCGAGATCACGTACGGCCTTGAGCGCCTCGCGATGTACCTGCAGAAGGTCGAGAACGTGTACGACCTCGTGTGGACCGAGTGGGAAGAGCAAGGCCCGAACGGCCCCGAGCTGCGCCGCCTGTCGTATGGCGACGTGTACCACCAGAACGAGGTCGAGCAGTCGACCTACAACTTCGAGCACGCGAACGTCGACCTGCTGTTCACGTTCTTCAACAGCTACGAAGCGGAAGCGAAGAAGATGATCGACGCGCAGCTCGCGCTGCCCGCGTACGAGCTCGTGCTGAAGGCCGGCCATACGTTCAACCTGCTCGACGCGCGCGGCGCGATCTCGGTCACCGAGCGGGCGGCGTACATCGGCCGCATCCGCGCGCTGTCGCGTCTCGTCGCGCAGGCTTACTACGACTCGCGCGAGAAGCTCGGCTTCCCGATGCTCGGCAACCCGCCGGGCGTGCCGGGCCTCACCACCGACGCCCAGGACGCCGCGCAGCCGGCATGGGCGCCGCCGCTCAAGGTCGAACGCAAGATCGATCAGGACTGACGAGACGAGATTCAATCCAACCATGACGCACAATCATCCCGCCCCCTGCTCGTCGAACTGCTGACCGAAGAGCTGCCGCCGAAGGCCCTCGCGCGCCTTGGCGACGCATTCGCCGAAGGCATCGCGCAACGCCTCGCGGCGCGCGACCTCATCGAAGGCGAACTCGTGTTCGAGCGCTACGCCACGCCGCGCCGCCTCGCGGTCGTCGTGCAGAACGTGCGCGCCGTCGCGCCTGACAAACAGGTCCGCGAAAAGGTCCTGCCCGTGTCGGTCGCGCTCGACGCCGAAGGCAAGCCGACGGCCCCGCTCGCGAAGAAGCTCGCGGCGCTCGGCCACCCGAATGCGTCGATCGCCGATCTCGAGCGTGCGCAGGACGGCAAGGCCGAAGCGTTCTTCATCAACTACTCGGCGGCCGGCGCCACGCTCGCCGACGGCCTGCAGGCCGCGCTCGACGAAGCGCTCGCGAAGCTGCCGATCCCGAAATTCATGACGTACCAGCGCCCGGACGGCTCGGACGTGAAGTTCGTGCGCCCCGTGCATCGCCTGACGGTGCTGCACGACGATCGCGTCGTGCCCGTCACCGCGTTCGGCGTCGATGCCGGCGACACGACGCTCGGCCACCGCTTCCTCTCCGACGGCCTGGTCGCGATCCAGCATGCCCGCGCGTATGCCGACACGCTGCGCGACAAGGGCCGCGTGATCGCGCACTTCGCCGATCGCCGCGAAACGATCCGCACGCAGCTGAACGAACATGCGAACGGCGACACGGTCGTGATGCCCGAGTCGCTGCTCGACGAAGTCACGTCGCTGGTCGAATGGCCGGTCGTCTACCCGTGCCGCTTCGAGGACGAATTCCTGCAGGTGCCGCAGGAATGCCTGATCCTCACGATGCAGACGAACCAGAAGTATTTCGCGCTGACCGACGTCGCCGGCAAGCTGCGCTCGCGCTTCCTGATCGTGTCGAACATCGAGACGAAGACGCCGGGCGAGATCATCGAAGGCAACGAGCGCGTCGTGCGCCCGCGCCTCGCCGATGCGAAGTTCTTCTTCGAGCAGGACAAGAAGAAGCCGCTCGCCGACCGCGTGCCGCAGCTCGCGAACGTCGTCTATCACAACAAGCTCGGTTCGGCGCTCGCGCGCGTCGAGCGCCTCGAGGCGCTGGCCGGCGAGATCGCCCCGGCGATCGGCGCCGACACCGCGCACGCGAAGCGCGCCGCGCGTCTCGCGAAGGCCGACCTGCTGACCGACATGGTCGGCGAGTTCCCGGAACTGCAGGGCACGATGGGCACGTACTACGCGCGCCACGACGGCGAAGCCGACGACGTCGCGCTCGCATGCGCCGAGCACTACCAGCCGCGCTTCTCCGGCGACGCACTGCCGACGACGCCGGTGTCGACCGCCGTCGCGCTCGCGGACAAGCTCGAAACGATCGTCGGCATCTGGGGCATCGGCCTCGCGCCGACCGGCGAGAAGGACCCGTTCGCGCTGCGCCGTCACGCGCTCGGCGTGCTGCGCCTGCTGCTCGAAAAGCAGCTGCCACTCGATCTCGTGTCGCTGCTGCGCACGGCCCACGCACGCTTTGCCGGCGTGCCGGGCGTCGCCGAGTCGACGGACGCGATCTTCGCGTTCTTCATGGATCGCCTGCGCGGCCTGCTGCGCGAGCGCGGCTATTCGGCCGGTGAAATCGACGCGGTGCTGAGCCTGAACCCGACGCGCATCGACGATCTCGTCGCGCGCCTCGACGCGGTGCGCGAATTCACGCGCCTCGCGGAAGCCGAAGCACTCGCGGCCGCGAACAAGCGGATCTCGAACATCCTGAAGAAGTCGGAAGGCGGCGCGAACGGCGCGGTACAGCCGACGCTGCTCGTCGAGGCCGCCGAGAAGGCGCTGCACGAACAGCTCGCGGCCGTCACGCCGCACGTGCAATCGCAACTCGAGGCGCGTGCGTACACGGGCGCGCTGTCGGCGCTCGCCGCGCTGCGCGCGCCGGTCGACACGTTCTTCAACGACGTGATGGTCAACGCGGAAGATCCGGCCCTGCGCGCGAACCGTCTCGCGCTGCTGTCCGCGCTGCACCAGCAGATGAACTGCGTCGCCGACATCTCGAAGCTCGCCGCATAAGGGCCGCACGATGCCGACCAGCCCCAACCGAAAGCTCGTCGTCCTCGACCGGGACGGCGTGATCAACGTCGATTCGGATGCGTTCATCAAGACGCCCGACGAATGGATCGCGCTGCCCGGCAGCTTCGAGGCGATCGCCCGGCTCAACCACGCGGGCTACCGCGTGGTCGTCGCGACCAACCAGTCCGGCATCGGTCGCGGGCTGTTCGACATGGCCGCGCTCAACGAGATGCACCTGAAAATGCATCGCGCGGCGGCCGCGGTCGGCGCGCGCATCGACGCGGTGTTCTTCTGCCCGCACACGGCCGAGGATCACTGCGACTGCCGCAAGCCGAAACCGGGCATGATGCAGATGATCGCCGAACGCTTCGAGATCGATCCCGATCACACGCCGGTCGTCGGCGATTCGCTGCGCGACCTGCTGGCCGGCGTCGCGGTCGGCTTCCAGCCGCACCTCGTGCTGACCGGCAAGGGCAAGAAGACGCTCGCCGCAGGCAATCTGCCGGACGGCACGAAGGTCCACGACGATCTGCGCGCGTTTGCGCTCGATTTTCTTTCACACGAACACGAGTGATGCGGCTGCCGCGCGCATCCTCCCCAACGCCAGACTCACGCCGATGCGCTTCGTCCGCTCCCTGCTGCTGCTGATCTACTTCATCCTGTACACGGTGCCCTACGCCACCGCGTGTTTCATCGCGTTCCCGTTCATGCGCCCCGACGCGCGCTACTGGATGGCGGCCGGCTGGTGCAAGTCGACGCTGTGGGTCGTGCGCTGGCTGAACGGCATCCGCTACCGGATCGAAGGGTTCGAGAACCTGCCCGACGGCCCGGCCGTGCTGCTGTCGAAGCACCAGTCCGCGTGGGAGACGCTCGCGTTTCCGGCGCTGATGCCCAAGCCGCTGTGCTATGTGTTCAAGCGCGAGCTGCTGTACGTGCCGTTCTTCGGCTGGGCGCTCGGGCTGCTGCACATGGTCAACATCAACCGCAAGGAAGGCAAGAACGCGTTCGCGTCGGTGATCCGCCAGGGCAAGAAGCGCCTGTCGGAAGGCGCATGGATGATCATGTTCCCCGAAGGCACGCGCACGCCGGTCGGCAAGCAGGGCAAATACAAGACGGGCGGCGCGCGCTTCGCGATCGAAACCGGCACGCCGGTCGTGCCGATCGCGCACAATGCAGGTCGTGTGTGGCCGCGCAACTCGTTCACGAAATTCCCGGGCGTCGTCACGGTGTCGATCGGCAAGCCGATCGCGAGCGAAGGACTGACGCCCGACGCATTGAACTCGCAGGTCGAAGCGTGGATCGAAGCGGAAATGCGCCGCATCGATCCCGATGCGTATCGTCAGGCGGGCAACGCCGGCACCCGCGATGCCGCGCGCGCCTGACGCCCCGGATTGCAGCCGTTGCGTACGACAAAAAGAAGCGAACTGATGAAACAGCGTCCGCGGCCACGGCCTGCCGTCGTGGCCCTCGATCATCGCCAGATGGATCTGCCGCTCTTCGACGGGCCGGCCGCTGCGCCGTCGGCGCCTGCCGCCCCGCCGGCACCGCCCGAAGCCGCCCCCGCCGCGCCGCTCGATCCGGGCCGGGCGCCCGATCGCTCGCGCGTGCGCACGTTCGCGCTCGACAGCCGCGTGCTCGAATACCGGCTGAAGCGCTCCGCGCGCCGCACGATCGGCTTCACGATCGACGGCAGCGGGTTGTCGATCACCGCGCCGCGCTGGGTCACGCTCGCCGATATCGAAGCGGCGATCGCCGAGAAACAACGCTGGATCTTCGCGAAGCTCGCGGAGTGGAAGACGCGCACCGAGCAGCGCGCGCTGCCGCAAATCGACTGGCGCGACGGCGCGCAGCTGCCGTATCTCGGCAAGACGGTGACGATCGCGCTCGGCGCGGGCGCCGTCGCGTTCGACGCCGATGCGCTGCGGCTGTCGCTGCCGCTGCCCGTGCAGGCCGACATGCAGCAGATCAAGGATCGCGTGCAGGGCTGGCTGCAGGGCGAAGCGAAACGCATCTTCGGCGAACGCCTCGTGGTCTACGCGGAAAAGCTCGGCGTCACGTATTCGATGTATGCGCTGTCGTCGGCCGCGACGCGCTGGGGCAGCTGCTCGAGCGACGGCAAGATCCGCCTGAACTGGCGGCTGATTCATTTCCCGATGTCGATCATCGACTACGTCGTCGCGCACGAGCTTTCGCACCTGCGCGAGATGAACCACAGCCCGGCCTTCTGGCAGACCGTCGAATCGATCTTCCCCGAGTTCCGCGAAGCGCGGCACACGCTCAAGCATCACCCGCCCGAGCTGCTGCCGTCGCTTTGACGCGCACGGCTTCGGCGCCAACGAAAAAGGGCGATGCGGATTACCCCGCATCGCCCTTTTTCGCTGCCGCGGCGCACGTCGCACGCCGCGGCCCGGTTCGTCCGGCACTTACTTCTTCTGGATGAACTCGATCTTGTAGCCGTCCGGATCCTCGACGAACGCGATCACGGTCGTGCCGTGCTTCATCGGGCCCGCTTCGCGCGTGACCTTGCCGCCTTGCGCCTTGATCTTCTCGCAGGCCGCGTACGCATCGTCGACCGCCACCGCCAGATGGCCGAAGCCGTTGCCGAGATCGTAGGACGGCGTCTCCCAGTTGTGGGTCAGCTCGATCACGGTGCCCGTGCTCTCGTCTTCGTAGCCGACGAACGCGAGCGTGAACTTGCCTTCCGGATAATCCTCGCGGCGCAGCAGCTTCATGCCGAGCAATTCGGTATAGAACTTGATCGAGCGGTCGAGATCGCCGACTCGCAGCATCGTATGCAGCAAACGCATGTGTTGTACTCCTGTGGGGACTTTCCAGAACCGGAAATTCTACCGGAGTCGGGTGAAATTCGCCGGGGGCGCCTAGCCGGGGGCGCCTAGCCGGGGGCGCCCAGCCGGGGCGGCCCGGGCGGCGCATCGGTTGAACCGCGCGAACGCAGCGGCGGAAACGCCACGACCCGGCTCGCCCGATCACCGCGCCGATCAGGTAACATCCCTCCACTTCGCACCAAAAGCGGGCATGCGAGCCGCCGCCCGACCGCGACCACCCTCTTTCGTTGCCGCCACACTGCCGTGCGAAACCGCCGATTCGAGCGCGCCGGACGCGCCGCCCGCCCTACCTCGTTGCCGCCATGCCCGCCCGAGGCGCGCCGATGACCGCGCTTGCCGCCGCCCCCGTGCGCCGCGCCCTCGATACACGCGCCGTCGGCCTGATGTTGCTGCTGTGCGCGATCTGGGGCTTCCAGCAGGTCGCGATCAAAAGCACGAATGCCGCGATTGCGCCGATGTTCCAGGCCGGGCTGCGCTCGGCGATCGCCGCGCTGCTGCTATGGGGCTGGGCGCGCTCGCGCGGCACGCCGCTGTTTCAGGCGGACGGCACGTTCGGTGCGGGGCTCGCGGCCGGTGCGCTGTTCGCCGGCGAATTCATCTGCGTGTTCTTCGGGTTGACGCTGACGAGCGCGTCGCACATGGCGATCTTCCTGTACACGGCGCCGTGCTTCACCGCGCTCGGCCTGCACCTGTTCGCACCGGGCGAGCGGCTGCAGCGCGCGCAATGGGCCGGCGTCGGCCTCGCATTCGCCGGCATCGCGCTCGCGTTCGCGGACGGCTTCCTGAAGCCGCGCATGCCCGGCGCATCCGTGCTCGCCGGGCTCGCCGGCGACGCGCTCGGCATTCTCGGCGGTGCGATGTGGGCCGCGACGACGGTCGTCGTGCGCGCGACGGCGCTCGCGCGGGCCAGCGCGAGCAAGACGCTGTTCTACCAGCTCGCGGTATCGGCGCTCGTACTGGTCGCGCTCGCCGCGCTGTGCGGCCAGATGTCGTTCGCGCAGGTTACGCCGCTCGCGCTGGCGAGCCTCGCGTACCAGTCGGTGATCGTCGCGTTCGTCAGCTACCTGTCGTGGTTCTGGCTGCTGACGCGCTACAGCGCGTCCCGGCTGTCCGTCTTCACGTTCCTGTCGCCGCTGTTCGGCGTCGCGTTCGGCGTGCTGCTGCTCGGCGAATCGGTCGGCTGGCGCTTCATGTCGGCGGCCGCGCTCGTGCTGATCGGCATCGCGCTCGTCAACGCGCCGCCGCGCCGGCGGGCGTGACGGCCGGCGCAACACGCGCAGGCAATAAAAAAGGCTGCCGGTCGGGCAGCCCTCTTCGATACAACGGTGGCGGGCTCGCGCCACGCGCGTCCGTCATCCGGCCTTGCGCAGCGCCGCCAGCGCCTGCGCGACGCCCACGTATTCGGCCACGCTCACGTCCTCCGCACGGCGCGCGAGATCGAAGCCGAGCGCATCGAAATCGATCGTCTCGCGGTAGTCGCCGAGTGTATTGCGCAGCATCTTGCGACGCTGCGAGAACGCGGCCGTGACGATTTCGCCGAGCAGCGCGGGATCGACGTCCGGCAGTTCGTGCGGCTCGTACGGAATCATCCGGACGATCGCCGAATCGACCTTCGGCGGCGGCTGGAACGATTCCGGCGGCACGTCGAGCATCTTTTCCATCACGTACCGGTACTGCAGCATCACGGACAGCCGCGAAAACGCCTTCGTGCCCGGCTCCGCGACCATCCGCTCGACGACTTCGTTCTGCAGCATGAAATGCTGGTCGATGACCGCATCGGCGAACGTCATCAGGTGAAACAGCAGCGGGCTGGAAATGTTGTACGGCAGGTTGCCGACGATCCGCAGCGACGGCTTGTCGCCGGGCGCTGCGAGCGACCGGAAGTCGAACGCGAGTGCGTCGCCCGCGTGCAGTTCCAGCAGCGCGCCGAAGCGTTGCTGCAGGCGCCCGATCAGGTCGCGGTCGAGCTCGACCGCGTGCAGCGGCGACTCGGGCGTCGCGAGACGCTCGATCAGCGGCCCGGTCAGCGCGCCGAGCCCCGGGCCGATCTCGACCATCCGCTGGCCGCGCGCGGGGCCGATCGTCGCGACGATCGAGTCGATCACACCGTGATCGACGAGGAAGTTCTGCCCGAAGCGCTTGCGCGCGAAATGGCCTTGGTGCTGTCTGCTGTTCGACATCGACTGAATGAAACGAAAAATACGACGAATGGGGTAAACCGGCAGCGTCAGGCTGCGCGGCGATGGCGCGCCATCGTGACGGCCGTATCGAGCGCGGCGATCATGCTGCCCGGTTCCGCGCGGCCCGTGCCGGCCAGATCGAGTGCGGTGCCGTGATCGACCGACGTGCGGATGATCGGCAGCCCGAGCGTCACGTTGATGCCCTCGCCGAACGTCGCGTACTTCAGCACGGGCAGACCCTGGTCATGGAACATCGCGAGCACGCAATCGGCATCGGCCAGATGGCGCGGCTGGAACAGCGTGTCGGCCGGATACGGGCCGCGCGCGTCGATGCGTTGCGCGTTCGCGCGGGCCAGTGCCGGCGAGATCACGTCGATCTCCTCGCGGCCGAGATAACCGTTCTCGCCCGCGTGCGGGTTCAGGCCCGTCACGAGGATGCGCGGTGCGGCGAGACCGAAGTCGCGCCGCAGGTCGCGATCGATGATCGCGAGCGTCTCGACGAGCCCGTCGATCGTCAGCGCGGCCGATACGTCCTTCAGCGGCAGGTGCGTGGTCGCGAGGGCGACACGCAGCGGCCGGTTGCCGGTGCCGGCCAGCATCATCACGACGCGCGGCGTATGCGTGCGCTCGGCCAGGTATTCGGTATGACCGGTGAACGGCACGCCCGCATCGTTGATCGTGCTTTTCTGCAGCGGCGCGGTGACGATCGCGTCGTACCGGCCCGCCAGCGCGCCGTCGATCGCCGCGTCGAGCAGGCCGAGCACGTACCGCCCGTTTGCCGCGTCCAGCTTGCCCGCCCGCGCGGGCACGGCCAGCGCGTGATGCGCGACCGACACCTGCGCGCCACCGGCCTGCGTGGCCGGATCGGCGCCGACCGCCGCGGCCCGCGCGTCGAGCAACGCCGCATCGCCGAGCACGGTGAAATGCGCGTCGGGCCAGCGCTGCGCGGCGTCACGCAGCGCCTGCACGGTCAGCTCCGGGCCGACTCCCGCGGGTTCGCCGGTCGTGATCGCGATCTGCAGCGCGGGCGTGGTCATCGATGCTCGCTCAGTTCGCCGGGCCGACGCCGCCGATCTTGTACTGCACGTACGACGAGTCGCGCAGCTCGCGCAGCCAGTCGGCATACGCCTGCTCGGCCTTGCGCTGGCCGATCGCCTGACGGGCGATGTCCATCTGCTGCTGCACCGACCCTTCCGCCTCGCGGCGGTTCAGCACCTGGATCAGGTGGTAGCCGTATTCGGTACGAATCGGCTGGCTGATCTGGCCGTCCTGCAGGTTGTTCATCGCGCGCTCGAATTCCGGCACGGTCTCGCCCGGGCTGATCCAGCCGAGATCGCCGCCCTGCGACGCGGAACCGTCCTGCGAATAGGTACGCGCGAACTTCGCGAAATCGCCGCCGGCCTCGACCTGGTTGCGGATGTCGACCAGTTGCTGGCGCGCCTGGCCTTCGGACTTGCCTTCGCCGACGCGCAGCAGGATGTGGCGCACGTGCGTCTGGACGATCTTCGGCGCCGCGGCGCTCGCGCCCTGGCTCTGGCGGCGATCGACGAGGCGCACGATCTCGAAGCCGTCCGGCACGCGGATCAGCGTCGGGTTGACCTGGCCCGGGCGCAGCTTCGACGCGGCATCGACGACGTCGGCCGGCAGCGCGCTCGGCGACTTGAAGCCGAGATCGCCGCCCTTCTTCGCGTCGTTCGCTTCGGAGTTGTTCTTCGCGAGGCGCTCGAAATCGGCGCCCGACTTCGCCTGCTGCAGCAGCGCGTCGGCCTTCTTCTGCGCGGCTTCGATGTCGGCCTGCGGCGCGTTGGTGGGCGCCTTGATGAAGATGTGCTGGAAGCGCAGGTCCTGCTGCTGCGACGCGTTCGGCCCGCGCTGGCTCGCGATGTAGTTCGCGACCTCGGCGTCCGACACCGTGATCTTGCCGTCGACCTCGCGCTCGCGCAGCTTCGACAGCATCAGCTCGGTGCGCGCGTCGTTCGTGAAGATGCTCCAGGGCACGCCTTGCGCCTCGAGGCGCCCGCGGTACTGGTCGAGCGTCATCCCGTTCGCCTGCGCGAGACGCTGCAGCGTGGCCTGCACGGTCGCGTCGTCGATACGGATTCCGTCGTCCTTGGCCTTCTGCACCTGGATACGCTCGAGCACCATCTGGTTCAGCACCTGCGCGCGCAGCTGGTCGGCCGGCGGCACCGGGGCGTTCTGCTGCTGCAGCCGGCGCGCGATCAGGCCGACGCGCTGGTCGAGTTCGCGGCCCGTGATCACGTCGTTGTTGACGACCGCGACGACTTCGTCGGCGAGCTGCGCACCTTGCGAACCGAGCGCCTGCGCCGCGGCCGGCGCGGCGACGAGCAGCGCGGCGGACGCGGCGAGGCTGGACACGACTGCCGCGAAACGAAGGGTTTTCTTCATTGCCACTGGAACTCCATTGAAATCGTGCTGACCGGTGCAGACATGCCGGCGTTACTCGTAGTTGCTGAAGCGGGACATCGGCGGCGGCGGCGGCGGCAACGGCGTGTAGCCCGGCACCCCGGCGCGGAATGCCGACACGAGGCCGTTGTCGACGGTCGACAAGCCCTTGAGCGTCAGCTGCATCATGAATCGCGTCGACGAGTTCTGCTGTCCCGACGAATTGATGCCGTTCGCGGCCCGCTGCACCCCGACCCCGAGCGCCCAGCAATCCGCGTCGTATTGTAAGCCGACCAGACCGTCGACCACGCGATCTCCGGCGAGGTCGTAGTTGAAACGGCCGATCGCATACAGGCGGCGCGTGAGCGGCCATTGCGCGGACACCAGGAACTGGTTGATCGGCTGGTTGTCGAGCGTGGTGTTCGCACGCGTATAGCGGTAGCCGACGTTGATCACGCGGCGCTCGCCCGGGCTGTAGCCGAAACCGACGCTCGACTTCACGAGCTGGTTGTTGTTCTGGTTGTACTGGAATGCCGTTTCCGACATGAAGCCCGAGCCGAGCTTCAGCGCGGCGCCGACGATCAGGTCGGAGTGGCGCGCCAGCACGGCGGCCTGCCCGGGGTTCAGCGTGACGCGCTGATCGGCGAAGTAGTACTGCTGCGCGATCACGAAGCGCGCGCGCTCGTCGCCGGTGCGCGGATCGATGAAGCGCGACGTCAGGCCGGCCGTGATCCGGTTCGCATCGGCGATCCGGTCGTTACCGACGAACGTGTTCGGCTGGTAGATCTCCGCGAGGCCGAAGTCCGATTCCGCGGTGTCGAACAGCGGCGCGTTCGACTGGTCGCGATACGGCGTGTACACGTAGTACAGGCGCGGCTCGAGGGTCTGGATGAAGTCCTGGCCGAACAGGCGCACCGAGCGATCGAAGATCAGGCCCGTGTCGAAGGTCACGGTCGGGATCGACTCGGTGAAGCGCTTCGGGCTGTTCGGCGTGGTCGACGACAGGTAGTTCAGGTCGTACGACGCGAAGTGGTACTGGACCTTCGGCACGACGAAGTAGCCGGGGCCGTACACGCCGTACGAGATGTACGGGTTGAAGACGATCCGGTCGCCTTCGGTCGCATCGGCGGTCGTGATGCGGAACCGCGAATAGTCGGCTTCCGCGCCGAAGTCGAACCCGCCGACGTTGTACTTCGTGTACTTCACGTTCAACTGCGGCTCGCGGCTGTACGGCGCGATCGACGGCGGCAGCGTCTGCCAGTGCTGGTAGCGCGCGAGCACCGACCACGGCCCGTTGTTGTACGTGAGGCCCGCTTCCTGCTGGTACAGCGTCTGCGTCCCGTTGATGAACTGGTTCGCCGACCCGAGGTCTTCGGGATACGTGTTGTCCGAGACCTTGTTGTAATAGACGTAGCCGCCGAAGCCGCCGCCGAAGTTCTGCTGGTGCTGCCAGTAGATCGCGTAGCGGTTGCGGTGCGCGAGCCGGTCATCCGGCAGGTAATTGGCCGTAAACGTGCCCGAATACGACGGCGACAGATAGCGGAACGTCGCTTCGGTCATCACGCCGCGCCGCGAGATGATGCGCGGCGTGAGCGTCAGGTCGCGGTTCGGCGCGATGTTGAAGTAGTACGGCAGCGACAGCTCGAAGCCGTTGCTCGAGTTCATCGAGAACGTCGGCGGCAGCAGGCCGCTGCGCCGCTCGCCCGACAGCGGGAACGTCATCCACGGGCTCGCGAAGATCGGCACGCCCTGGAAGAACAGCACGCCGTTGCGCGCGGTGCCTTCGTCGGCGCCCGTATCGAAATCGAAGCGACTGCCCTTGATGTACCACGCGGGGTTCGTCGAGCACTGGCACGCCGTGTACGTGCCGTTGACGAACACCGAGCGCTCGTTGTCGACCATGTCGACACGCTCCGCGCTGCCTGACCCGCCCGTCACGTTGAAGTGATACTTCGGTGCGGTCATGAAGCCCTGGTTCGCCTCGATCTTCAGGTGCGCCTCGGGCCCGGCGAACGACGTGCCGCCATTGATCACCTTGACCTGGCCGTACGCATCGGCCATGTCGGTATCCTGATCGTAGTGGATCGCGTCGGCCTTCACGACGGCGTCGCCGCGCCGCAGCTCGGCCGAACCCTTCGCGGCGAGATCCTGCTCGGCGGTGCCGCTCGTATGGTCGGCGATCACGAAGGCGGCCGGCTTCGCGCCGTCCTTCAGCGGATGATCCTCGAGCTGGGGCGCGAGACGCAGATCCCACGGCGAGTCGAGCGGCTGCGGCTGCGCAGCCGCGCCCGACAGCTGCGCATACGACACGGCCGGCACGAGGCCGGGCACGGCCAGGAGCGCGAGCGCGAGCCGCCGTTTGCGCGGCGCCCCGTCACCGGGGAAAACATTCGGGAATAGCGGTTTGGGCGGCATCTATCGTTTGGCGAATCGCCCCTTGTCAACCGCGCCAGCACGGCACCTCGCGCGCGGCGGCCGCGCCGTCGAGCCGCGACTGCGGCTCTTCGCAAACCGGGGAGGCGATCGGGCGGACGGCGCGACAGGCGGCGGGCCTGCACGGCGGAAGCTGACGCGGGGCGCGTCAAAAAAGTCGTGGGGTATTATATGGCAAGACGTTCCCCCCTCCGCCGAGTTTCATGACGCCCCCATCCGCCGCATCCCAGCCCGACGCCCGCCTCGACGCGCTCACCGCGTGGCTGCACCCGCTCGCCGAGCGCTACGCCCTCGACCTGTCGACCCTCGCGCCCGCCTCGTCGGACGCCAGTTTCCGCCGCTATTTCCGCGTCGCGTCGGCTACGAGCGCCGGCGGCACGCTGATCGCGGTCGATGCGCCGCCGCCCGAGAAGTGCCGCGAGTTCGTCCAGGTCGCGCAGTTGCTCGCCGCGGCCGGCGACCACGTGCCGGACGTGCTGGCCCACGATTTCGACGCGGGCTTCATGCTGGTGACCGACCTCGGCCGCACGTCGTACATCTCGGTGCTCGATCCGGCCGACCCGGCCGCCGCACGCCCGCTGATGCGCGCCGCGCTCGATGCGCTGATCCGCTTCCAGCTCACGTCGAAGCCCGACGTGCTGCCGCCGTTCGACGAAGCGTTCCTGCGCCGCGAAATGGAGCTGCTGCCCGAATGGTTCGTCGGCCGCCACCTCGGCAAGCCGGTCACCGACGCGATGCGCGGCACGCTCGACCGCACCTTCGCGCTGCTGGTCGCGAGCGCGCACGCGCAGCCGCAGGGCTTCATGCTGCGCGACTTCATGCCGCGCAACCTGATGGTCTGCGAGCCGAACCCGGGCATGCTCGACTTCCAGGACGCCGTGTACGGACCGCTGACGTATGACGTCGTGTCGCTGCTGCGCGACGCGTTCATCAGCTGGGACGAGGAGTTCGAGCTCGACTGCTTCGCGTATTACTGGGAAAAGGCGAAAAAGGCCGGCCTGCCGGTCGATCCGGATTTCGGCGAGTTCTACCGCCAGCTCGAATGGATGGGGCTGCAGCGCCATATCAAGATCCTTGGCCTGTTCGCGCGCATCAACTATCGCGACGGCAAGCCGCATTACCTGAACGACCTGCCGCGCTTCCTGACCTATGCGCGCAAGGTCGCGCTGCGCTATCGCCCGCTCGTGCCGTTCGCGAAGCTGCTCGACGAGCTCGAGGGCAACGCGCCGGCCGACGTCGGCTATACGTTCTGACCGTCCTCACGCCACCCAGTCGAACATGAGCACTACCCTGACCACGGCGATGATCTTCGCCGCCGGACGCGGCGAGCGGATGCGCCCGCTGACCGACACCCGCCCGAAACCGCTGCTCGAAGTCGGCGGCAAGCCGCTGATCGTGTGGCAGATCGAGGCGCTCGCGCGGGCGGGCATCGAGACGATCGTGATCAACCACGCGTGGCTCGGCGAGCAGATCGAGGCGGCGCTCGGCGACGGTTCGCGCTGGGGCGTGCGGCTCGCGTATTCGGCCGAAGGCGACGCGCTGGAGACCGCGGGCGGCATCGCGCAGGCGCTGCCGCTCATCGAGCGCGACGGGCAGCCGGCCGTGTTCGCGGCCGTCAGCGGCGACGTGTACTGCGCGTTCGACTACCGGACGCTCGCCCCGCGCGCCGCCCGGATGGCCGCGCTCGACACGCCGGCGATGCACCTGGTGATGGTGCCGAACCCGCCGTTCCACCCGGCCGGCGACTTCGCGCTCGGCGACGACGGCTGTCTGGCGCTCGACGGCGCCGCGCGCTTCACGTTCGGCAACATCGGCCTGTACGACACGCGGATGTTCCGCGATCTCGAGCCCGGCACGCGGCGCGCGCTGACACCGTACTATCGCGCGGCGATCGAAGCCGGCCACGCAAGCGGCGAACTGTACGAAGGCATCTGGGAGAACGTCGGCACGCCCGCACAGCTCGGCGAACTCGACGCGCGGCTGCGCGCCGCGGCAAGCTGATCGTTTCGCGACTGACTGCCGGTTCCCCGGCGTGGCGGCCGATGGACTCACAGGCTGATGACGGTGCCTGGTCAACCGGCCGCGAACCGATCCGGGATCGAATGCCGGGAACGCCCCGCCGGCTCACCCGGCCGTGACGGCGTCACGCTGCACGCCGCCGGACAGCCGACCCACCATCCGCTCCAGCCACCCGCCGTGTCGCGCGGCACCCACGCTCAAGCAGCCTCGGCCTCTTCCCCACCCGCCGCCGCGCGCTGCCGTTGCAGCGCCCACATCTGCGCATACAGCCCGTCGGCGCGCACGAGTTCGTCGTGCGTGCCGCGCTCGACGATCCGCCCGTGGTCCATCACGAGGATCTGCTGCGCGTGCACGACCGTCGACAGCCGGTGCGCGATCAGGAGCGTCGTGCGATGCCGCGCGATCTGGTCGAGTTCGTGCTGGATCGCACGCTCCGAGCGCGAATCGAGCGCCGACGTCGCTTCGTCGAACAGCAGCACCGGCGGGTCCTTCAGCAGCGTGCGCGCGATCGCGACGCGCTGCTTCTCGCCGCCCGACAGCTTCAGCCCGCGCTCGCCCACCGGCGTGTCATAGCCCTTCGGCAAAGTTTCGATGAAATCGTGGATGTGTGCGGCGCGCGCGGCCGCGACCACCTCGTCGCGGGTCGCCGTCGGCCGGCCGTACGCGATGTTGTAGTAGATCGAGTCGTTGAACAGCACGGTGTCCTGCGGCACGATCCCGATCGATGCGCGCAGCGACTCCTGCGTGACGTCGCGGATGTCCTGACCGTCGATCCGGATCGCACCGCCCGTCTCGCGGTCGAGATCGTAGAAGCGGAACAGCAGCCGCGACAGCGTCGATTTCCCCGAACCGCTGTGGCCGACCACCGCGGTCGTCGTGCCGGCCTCGATCGTAAACGTCACGTCGTGCAGGATCTGCCGCGACGGCTCGTACGCGAAGTTCACGTGCTCGAAGCGCACCTGCGCGCCGGCCACCGCGAGCGGCCGCGCATCGGGCCGGTCGGCCACTTCCTTCGGCGCGGACAGCAGCCCGAACATCCGGTCCATGTCGGTCAGGCTCTGCTTCAGCTCGCGATAGACGACGCCGAGGAAGTTCAGCGGAATGTACAGCTGCAGCATGAACGTGTTGATCAGCACGAGATCGCCGAGCGTCAGCTTGCCCGCGAGCACGCCCTGCGTCGCCCGCCACAGGATGAACACGAGGCCCGTGCCGATGATCGCCTGCTGGCCGAAGTTCAGCACCGACAGCGAGTTCTGCGAGCGGATCGCGGCCTTCCGGTAGCGCTTCAGGTTCTCGTCGTAGCGCTGCGCCTCCCACTCCTCGTTGCCGAAGTACTTCACCGTCTCGTAGTTGATCAGCGAATCGATGGCCCGCGAGTTCGCGCGCGAATCGAGCTCGTTCATCGTGCGGCGGAAGTGCGTGCGCCAGTTGGTGACCTTCACGGTGAACACGATGTACGTGACCAGCGCGGCGAACGTCACGTACGCGTAGTAGGCCTCGTACTTGACCACGAAGAAGCCGAGCACGAGCCCGACCTCGACGAGCGTCGGCAGGATGCTGTACAGCGAATACGAAATCAGTTGCTGGATGCCGCGCGTGCCGCGCTCGATGTCGCGCGACATGCCGCCCGTCTGGCGTTCGAGATGAAACCGCAGCGACAGCCCGTGCAGATGCCGGAACACCTGCAGCGCGAGCTGGCGCACCGCGCTCTCGGTGACCTTCGAGAACAGGATCTCGCGCAGCTCGGTAAAGAGCGACGTCGACAGCCGCACGAGCGCATACGCGACCACCAGCAGCCCGACGCCGCCCGCGAGCACGATGCCGGCCGACTGTTCGGCACGGCCGAGCGCGGTGAGCTGCTGAACGTAGGACAGATGGTCGACGATGCGCTTCATCACGACCGGCACGCCGAGGTTCGCGACCTTCGCACCGATCAGGCAGCCGAGCGCGAGCGCGACGCGCCATTTGTAGGTGGTCAGGTACGGCAGCAGCGACCGGATGGTCTGCCAGTCGTTGCGAGGCCCGGTCGAAGCCGGCGCGGGCTCGCCGGAAGCAGGAAATCGGCGCATGGGGAAGGGTTCCGCGGCGGGGCTCCAACCGTGTCTCGACGGCCGGCTCGCGCGCTTTCTCGTACAATTTGTGAACGTTGTATTGTCGCAGAAGCCGCTTCGCGCCGCTGCCGGCGCCCTCGCCGGCCAAGCCTGCGCGCGGCGGCTCATTTATTACAGGATGAAAGCCCCCGCCATGACCGATTCGACCCTCGAACTCCCGCAGAAGCAACCCGCGCTGCGCGTCGTCCCGCAACCGCACGACGCGAACGTCCACGGCGACGTGTTCGGCGGCTGGATCATGTCGCAGGTCGACATCGCCGGCTCGATCCCCGCGAGCCAGCGCGCGAACGGCCGCGTCGCGACGGTCGCGGTCAACTCGTTCGTGTTCAAGCAGCCGGTATTCGTCGGCGATCTGCTGAGCTTCTACGCCACCATCATGCGCACCGGCAACACGTCGATCACCGTCGACGTCGAGGTGTACGCACAGCGCATGCGCCTGATGGGCGAAGTCGTGAAAGTCACCGAAGCGACGCTCACCTACGTCGCGACCGGCCCGGACCGCAAGCCGCGCCAACTGCCGCCGCTCTGACGCGCACGCGCCGCGCCGCAGCGCGGCATGCGGCCGTCAGTGCGTGGCGGCCAGCCCGAACTCCCGCATCGCGGGCACGAAATCGTGATTCAGCGTCGGCTTGCGCGACAGCTTGACCAGCACGTAGCGCTGGAATGGCGCAAGCCGCTGCCACTGCGCGAGCGCCGGCGCCGGCAGCCCGGCCAGCGCGCTTTGCTGCACGAGCGACGCCGGCACCGTGTCGACGGCGCGCCAGGCCGGTTGCTCGTCGGGGTGGAACCATGACGGCTCCAGATCGGCGTGCGTGCGCAGCATTTCGAACAGCGCGTGATCGAAATTGGGCTCGATCGCGGTGTCGTCGTCGGCCGGAAAGCGCGCGAGCAGCTTGCGGTCCTCGAGCGGCAGCAGTTGCCACTGTTCGAGCGAAATCCGCAGCCCGAAGCGGTCGAGATTGAAACGCACGATCATCGGGATGTACGTGAAGTTTTCCGACGAATCGTGTTCGAAGTTGAAGAGCAACGGAGCGTCGCTGAGTCCCATGGTCGTTACCTGACGTGGCGGATGCCGGCGCGGCCGGCTTGCCTGGGGTATTTTAGAACCTCTGCGCGCGGGCGGCGGCACGATCGTCGCCGGCCGCGCTTCGAATCAACGGGAGTGCTCGTGAATCCGACCCAATCAGACGAACTGCGCGACACGTTGCGCGACGAACCGCGCGGCGCGATCGAGCTGCCCGTGAGCCGCACGCGCGGCGGCGCGGTCGAAACCGCGCACGACTTCGTCGGCCAGGAATGGCCGGTCGCACTCGTCTTCAACGGCATCTCGCACGCGGTGATGATGTGTACGCCATGCGACCTCGAAGCGTTCGCGGTCGGCTTCGCGATCTCGGAAGGCATCGTCGCGCGCGGCAGCGACATCAAGGACATCGAGGTGATCCTGCACGCCGACGCGCCGCTGCCGCATGCGGAAGTCCATCTGGAAGTGGTCCAGCAGGCGTTCGCCGCGCTGAAGGACCGGCGCCGCGCGCTCGCGGGGCGCACGGGCTGCGGCGTCTGCGGCATCGAGAGCATCGACCTGCTCGACCTCGCGCCCGAACGCGTGCCCGATACCGGTTTTCTCGCGCGCCTCGCGCCCGACGCGCTGGCGCGCGCCGCGCATGCGCTGCCGGCGCATCAGGCGCTCACGAAACTGACCGGCGGCCTGCACGCGGCCGCGTGGTGCGACGCAACAGGCGCGATTCGCGCGGCATTCGAGGATGTCGGCCGCCACAACGCGCTCGACAAGCTGATCGGCTCGCTCGTGCTGTCGCGCGCCGATACCACCGACGGCTTCGTGTTCCTGTCGAGCCGCGCGAGCTACGAGCTCGTACGCAAGGCCGCGCGGGTCGGCATCCCGCTGGTCGCGACCATCTCCGCGCCGTCGTCGCTCGCGATCGAGATCGCGAAGGCGGCCGGCTTGCGGCTCGTCAGCTTCTGCCGCGAAACCGGCCACGTCGATTACGGCACGGCCTGATCCAGACCGTGCGAGCGCGCCGACGGTCTCCCGCTGGCGCGCGCCGGTCCGTCAGTCGAACTGACGGAAATCCGGCTTGCGCTTCTCGAAGAACGCGGTCATCGCCTCGCGCGCCTCCGGCGCGCGCAGCATCTCGGAGAAGTGCGCGGCTTCCTCGGCCATCCGCGCGGGCGTCGCCACGCCGCCCGTATCCTTGAGCAGCGCCTTCGTCACCCGCAGCGATGCCGCCGGCAACGCGGCCAGCTTCGCCGCCTGCTTCGCCGCGAACGCGTCGAGTTCGGCCGCCGGCAGCACGCGGTTGACGATGCCGATCCGGTGCGCTTCCAGCGCGTCGAACGCCTCGCCCAGCAGCAGCTTCTCGGCGGCGACCTGATGGCCTGCCAGGCGCGGCAGCAGTGCGCTCGACGCAGCTTCCGGGCACAGCCCGAGCTGCACGAACGGCAGCGAGAACGTCGCGGTGTCGGCCGCGTAGACCAGATCGCAGTGCAGCAGCATCGTCACGCCGACGCCGACCGCGATGCCCGGCACCGCGGCCACGACCGGCTTGCTCGCGCTGCTGATCCGCGCCAGGAACTGGAACACCGACGCGGTGTCGTCCTGCGGCGGTGCCTTCAGGAAATCCTCGAGATCGTTGCCCGCGCTGAAATTGCCGTCGCTGCCGCGCAGCAGGATCACGCGCGTCGCCTTGTCTTCCTGCGCGTCGGCGAGCGCATCGGCCATCGTCTGGTACATCGCCGCCGTCAGCGCATTCTTCTTCGCCGGGCGCGCGATCGTGATCGTCATCACGCCGTCGGCGCGTTCCACTTGAATGTCGGCCACAACCGTCTCCTTTGACTGTCTCTACCGGAATGAAAAAACGGTGCGCGAGCTCGTGGCCCGCGCACCGTCGTCGCTTCTCGTCGTGTCCCGCTTACAGGCGTTCGATGATGCCCGCCGCACCCATGCCGGTGCCAACGCACATCGTGACCATCCCGTACTTCAGGTTGCGGCGGCGCAGGCCGTGCACGACGGTCGCCGCGCGGATCGCGCCGGTCGCGCCGAGCGGGTGGCCCAGTGCGATCGCGCCGCCCATCGGGTTGACCTTCGACGGATCGAGACCGAGGTCGCGCATCACCGCCAGCGACTGCGCGGCGAATGCCTCGTTCAGCTCGATCCAGTCGAGATCGTCCTGCTTCAGGCCCGCGGCCTTCAGCGCGGCCGGAATCGCTTCCTTCGGACCGATCCCCATGATTTCCGGCGGCACGCCGCGCACCGCGAAGCTCACGAAGCGCGCGAGCGGCGTCAGGTTGAATTCCTTGAGCACCTTCTCCGACACGACGAGCAGCGCACCCGCGCCGTCCGACGTCTGCGAGCTGTTGCCGGCCGTGACCGAACCCTTGTTCGCGAACACCGTGCGCAGCTTCGCGAGGCCTTCGAGCGACGTATCGGCGCGCGGACCTTCGTCGAGCTTGATCTCGCGCGTCTTCACGTCGACTTCGCCGGTCGCGAGGTTCGGGAACCGCTCGGTGATCGTGTACGCGGCGATTTCGTCGCCGAACTCGCCGGCCTGCTGCGCGGCGAGCGCCTTGCGGTGCGACTCGACCGAGAACGCGTCCTGGTCGTCGCGGCTCACCTTCCACTGTTCGGCGACGCGCTCGGCCGTCAGGCCCATCCCGTACGCGATGCCGAAGTCTTCGCTGCGATCGAAGATGTGCGGCGACATCGACGGCTTGTTGCCCATCATCGGCACCATGCTCATCGATTCGCAGCCGCCCGCGAAGATCGCGTCCGATTCGCCGACGCGGATGCGGTCGGCCGCCATCGCCAGCGCGGTGATGCCCGACGCGCAGAAGCGGTTGACCGTCACGCCGCCGACCGTCTGCGGCAGGCCGGCGAGCAGCGCGCCCATGCGCGCGACGTTCAGGCCCTGCTCGGCTTCCGGAATCGCGCAGCCGATGATCGCGTCCTCGATCACCTTCGTGTCGAGACCGGGCACCTGCGCGACGGCCGACTTGATCGCGTGAACCAGCAGCTCGTCGGGGCGCGTGTTCTTGAAGACACCGCGCGGGGCCTTGCCGATCGGCGTGCGGCTGGCGGCGACGATGTATGCGTCTTGCAGTTGTTTGCTCATTTCAGACTCCTTGTCTGCTCGCTCAGTTACGCACCGGCTTGCCGGTCTGCAACATGCCCATGATCCGTTCCTGCGTCTTCTGCGTGCCGAGCAGCTCGACGAACGCGCGGCGCTCCAGCGCGAGCAGCCATTCTTCGTCGACGAGGCTGCCGGCTTCGACGTCGCCGCCGCACACGGCTTCGGCGATGCGGCTCGCGATCAGGTAGTCGTGGTCGCTGATGAAGCGGCCGTCACGCATGTTGACGAGCGATGCCTTGATCGTCGCGATCGCCGAGCGGCCCGCGACCGGCACGTCCTTCGCGCGCAGCGGTGCGCGATAGCCGGTATCGGCCAGCGCACGCGCTTCCTTCTTCGCGGTGTCGAGCAGTTCGAACACGTTGAAGACGATCGTGTCGGACGGCTTCACGTAGCCCATCGCCCGTGCGTCGTGCGCGGACGCCGACACCTTCGCCATCGCCGCGTTCTCGAACGACTTCGTGACGAACTTCAGGATGTCGGTGGTCGCGTTCGCGGCCGTCGCGGCGTCTGCCGCGCGCAGCGCCGCTTCCTTCAGGCCGCCGCCGGCCGGCACGAGGCCGACGCCCACTTCGACGAGGCCGATGTAGCTCTCGACGTGCACGACGCGCTTCGCGCTGTGCAGCATCAGCTCGCACCCGCCGCCGAGCGCGATGCCCGACACGGCTGCCACGACCGGCACGTTCGCGTACTTCACGCGCAGCATGCCTTCCTGGAACTTCTTCACGAACGGCTCGATGCCCTTCGCGCCGCCCATCATGAACGCGGGCATCGCCTCTTCGAGGTTCGCGCCGGCCGAGAACGGGCCGCCCGGCGTGCCGAGCTTCAGCGACGTCGGCTGCCAGATCACGACGCCCTTGTAGTCCTTCTCCGCGAGTTCGATCGCCTGCACGAGGCCGTCGATCACGCTCGGTCCGATCGTGTTCATCTTCGACTTGAACGACACGATCACGACGTCGTCTTCACCGGCACGGTCGTCGACCCACGCGCGCACCGCGTCGGTCTCGAACAGCGTCTTGCCGTACGTCTTCGGATCGGCGCCCGCTTCGCCCAGCAGCGGCGCGCGGAACACCTGCTTGCGGTACACGGGCAGGTCCGAACGCGGCACGAAGCGCTTCGATGCCGGCGCCCACGAGCCTTCGGCCGTGTGCACGCCGCCCTTCTCGGCGACCGGGCCCTCGAGCACCCACGACGGCAGCGGCACGTTCGCGAGCGCCTTGCCGGCCGCGATGTCTTCCTGCACCCACTCGGCGACCTGCTTCCAGCCGGCGGCCTGCCAGCCTTCGAACGGGCCTTCGTTCCAACCGAAGCCCCAGCGGATCGCGAGGTCGACGTCGCGCGCGTTGTCGGCGATCGACTCGAGATGCACGCCGATGTAGTGGAACACGTCGCGGAAGATCGACCACAGGAACTGCGCATGCGGATGATCCGTCTCGCGCAGCAGCTTCAGGCGTTCCGCCGGCGGGCGCTTCAGGATGCGGCCGACCGTTTCGTCCGCCTTCGCGCCGGAATCGACGTAGCTGCCCGTCTTCGCGTCGAGCACCTTGATCGCCTTGCCTTCCTTCTTGTAGAACCCGCCGCCCGTCTTCTGGCCGAGCGCGCCCTGCTTCACCAGTTCGGCGAGCACGGCGGGCGTCTGGTAGACCGGAAAGAACGGATCGTCGGCGAGGTTGTCCTGCATCGTCTTGATCACGTGCGCCATCGTGTCGAGGCCGACCACGTCCGCGGTGCGGAACGTCGCCGACTTCGCGCGGCCGAGGCGGCTGCCGGTCAGATCGTCGACTTCGTCGAAGCGCAGGCCGAACTTCGCGGCCTCGGTGATCACCGCGAGGATCGAGAAGATGCCGACGCGGTTCGCGATGAAGTTCGGCGTGTCCTTCGCGCGCACGACGCCCTTGCCGACGACGCTCGTCAGGAAGGTTTCGAGCTGGTCGAGGATTTCCGGACGCGTATGCGCGGTCGGGATCAGCTCGACGAGGTGCATGTAGCGCGGCGGGTTGAAGAAGTGCACGCCGCAGAAGCGCGCCTTCAACTCGTCCGAGAAACCTTCGGACAGCTTCGTGATCGACAGGCCCGACGTGTTGGTCGCGAAGATCGCGTTCGGCGCGATGTGCGGCGCGACCTTCTTGTACAGGTCGTGTTTCCAGTCCATCCGCTCGGCGATCGCTTCGATCACGACGTCGCATTCGGCGAGCTTCGCGATGTCGTCTTCGTAGTTCGCCGCCTCGAGGTACTTCGCATCGTCCTTCACGCCGAACGGCGCGGGCGACAGCTTCTTCAGGTTTTCGATCGCCTTCAGCGCGATCGCGTTTTTCGGGCCTTCCTTGGCCGGCAGGTCGAACAGCAGCACCGGCACGCGCGCGTTGACGAGGTGCGCGGCGATCTGCGCGCCCATCACGCCGGCGCCCAGCACGGCGACCTTGCGAATCAGGAAATTGCTCACGGGATGTCTCCGGATAGTGTCGTGCAGCGCGGAATGTGAGGGCTGCACGGCGAAGTGAGTACCAGGAACCGTTGCGTTCGGGCGGCGCGGCACGCGGCGCGCACCGCCCGGACTCGCGTCAGAACAGCGATTCGTCGACTTCCATCAGCGTCTTCGAACCGGCGCGCGCGGCGCGGATCGTCGATGCCGTTTCGGGCAGCAGACGCGCGAAGTAGAAGCGGGCGGTGGCGAGCTTCGACTTGTAGAACGGATCGCCCGACGCTTCCTTGTCGAGGGCGAGGCGCGCCATGCGCGCCCAGAAGTACGAGAACACCAGGTGGCCGACGGTACGCAGGTACGGCACGGCGGCCGCGCCGACTTCGTCCGGGTTCTGCATCGCCTTCATGCCGATTTCCATCGTCAGCTTCTGCACCTTTTCACCGATGTCGGCGAGCGGGTTGATGAACTCGGCCATTTCCGGCTTCACGCCTTCGGTTTCCGCGAATTCGGTCACGAGCTTGCCGAACTTCTTCAGCTTCGCGCCCATGTCGCCGAGCACCTTGCGGCCCAGCAGGTCGAGCGACTGGATCGAGTTGGTGCCTTCGTAGATCATGTTGATCCGCGCGTCGCGCACGTACTGCTCCATGCCCCACTCGGAGATGAAGCCGTGGCCGCCGTAGATCTGCATCGCGTGGTTGGTCGACTCGAACGCGTTGTCGGTCAGGAACGCCTTGATGATCGGCGTGAGCAGCGCGACGAGGTCGGCCGCTTCCTTGCGCACCGCTTCGTCGGCGTGCGACAGCTCCTTGTCGATCTGCAGCGCGGACCAGTACGTGAACGCGCGCGCGCCTTCCGCGTAGGCCTTCTGCGTGAGCAGCATGCGGCGCACGTCCGGATGCACGATGATCGGGTCGGCCGGCTTGTCCGGTGCCTTCGGGCCCGTCAGCGAGCGCATCTGCAGGCGTTCCTTCGCGTACGTCAGCGAGTTCTGGTACGCGACTTCCGTGAGGCCGAGGCCCTGCATGCCGACGCCGAGGCGCGCGGCATTCATCATCACGAACATCGCGTTCAAGCCCTTGTTCGGCTCGCCGACCATCCAGCCCTTCGCGCCGTCCAGGTTCATCACGCACGTCGAGTTGCCGTGGATGCCCATCTTGTGCTCGATCGAGCCGCACTTGATGCCGTTGCGCTCGCCCGGCTCGCCCGCGGCGTCCGGAATGAACTTCGGCACGATGAACAGCGAGATTCCCTTCGTGCCTTGCGGCGCGTCCGGCAGGCGCGCGAGCACGAGGTGGATGATGTTCTTCGACATGTCGTGCTCGCCGCTCGAGATGAAGATCTTCGTGCCGCTGATCGAGTACGAGCCGTCGCCGTTCGGTTCGGCCTTGGTGCGCAGGATGCCGAGGTCGGTGCCGCAGTGCGGCTCGGTCAGGCACATCGTGCCCGTCCATTCGCCCGACACCAGCTTCGGCAGGTATTGCTGCTGCAGTTCCGGCGCGCCGTGCGCGTGCAGGCATTCGTACGCGCCGTGCGACAGGCCCGGATACATCGTCCACGCCTGGTTCGCCGAGTTCAGCATTTCGTAGAGTGCGTTGTTCACGAACGCGGGCAGGCCCTGGCCGCCGTAGTCCGGATCGCAGCCGAGCGCCGGCCAGCCGGCCTCGACGTACTGCTGGTAGGCTTCCTTGAAGCCGGTCGGGGTCTTCACGACGCCGTCGCCTTCATACGTGCAGCCTTCGCGGTCACCGACCTGGTTCAGCGGGAACAGTACCTCGGAGCAGAACTTGCCCGCTTCCTCGAGGACCTGGTTGATCGTGTCGGCGTCGAGGTCCGCATGCTTGGGCATTTGCTTGACTTCGGCTTCGACGTTCAGAAGCTCGTGCAACACGAATTGCATGTCGCGCAGCGGCGCGGCGTACTGTCCCATGACTCTCTCCAAAGGTGGGCAAATCGGCTCGAGCTCCTGGCGGGCGGGTCACGCGCCGCTAACGGCTCTCGCTCTGATACGAAACAATCGTCTTTTCCAGCGCGGCCCACGTGAGGCGCACGGCGTCCGGCGAATGCAGGAAGCGTGCGTCGTGATGCAGGCCGAGCGTGAAGCTGTACAACTCGAAGAGCATCAGTTCCGGATCCGTATCCGCACGCAGATGCCCTTCTTCCATCGCCTGCGAAATGGCGCGCAGCAACGCGGCACGCCAGGCGGTCACGCTCGCGATCAACTGCTCGCGCACGGGGCTGTCCGGCCGGTCGTCGTACTCCACTGCGCCGCTGATGTAGATGCACCCGGTCGTCACCTCCTGGATGCGCTTCTCGATCCAGCGCGCCAGCATCGCCCGAAGACGCGGCAGACCGCGCGACTCGCGCAGGCTCGGAAAGAACACCTCGTTCTCGAAACGATGGTGGTACTCGCGGACGACCTCGACCTGCAGGTCTTCGCGCGATCCGAAGTGCGCGAACACGCCGCTCTTGCTCATCTGCATGCGCTCGGCCAGCAGGCCGATCGTCAGCCCCTCCAGCCCGTCACGGCTGGCGAGGTCCAAAGCAGCTTCAAGTATCGCGGCACGCGTCTGTTCGCCTTTTCGCATAGCTATTTCTGTAACCGTTCGGGGGTTCGAATAAAATCGAACGGCCGTACTATTATTGAGTGCGGCCGCTCGCGAAACAAGGAAATTATTAGAAACCGGTGTCTAACCGAGCCGCTATTTTGCGCGATTCCGGCGGGACCGGAGCGGCTTTTCCGCACGAACGTGCGGACAGATTTTTGAAGCGGATACTTAGTCGGCGTCAGTCGTAACCGCCGACCGTCAGCGCCTTCATCACGACGCGGTACGTGGTGTACGCGAGCCAGTTCAGCAGCCGTTCGATGCGCGGGCGGGCGGCATAGTGCGCGGCGTCGATCTCCCGCCCTTCGGCAAACGCGGTGGCGATCGCGTCGCGCAACTGGTTCGTCACTGCATCGTAGCGCACCAGCACGACGTTCGCTTCATTGTTCAGCATCAGGCTCAGCGCGTCCAGATTCGACGAGCCGACCGTCGCCCAGTTGTCGTCGATCACGGCGACCTTGCCGTGCAGGATCGTCTTGTCGTATTCGGCCACGCGCACGCCCGCGCGCAACAGCGAGTGATACAGGAACGGCACGGCCGTATCGAGCGCCGTGAACTCCTTGCGGCCGATCAGCACCTGCACGTCGACGCCGCGCCGTGCCGCGCCCGTCAGCGCGCGGCGCAGCTTGCGGCCCGGCATGAAGTACGGATTCGCGAGCAGGATGCGCTGGCGCGCCTGGCCGATCGCCGCGAGATACGCCTTTTCGATCGCGCGGCGGTTCACGACGTTGTCGCGCGCGACGAACGCGACGCTCGGCTCCGTCACGACCCGCAGCGCGCCGGCCTTGACCCACCGGTGGCTGCGCATCCAGCGCCGGAACATGTCGGGGAACGCTTCGCCGCCGTGCAGTCCGGCCGCGTACTGCGCATACGGCTTGTGGCCGAACTGGATCCGGTGCCACTGCAGCTCGAACGCGGCGCGCACGTCGGACACCGCGGGCCCGGCCATCTCGACCGCGAAATCCCAGCGCGGAAACGGCAGCGTCGCGCTGCCCTGCGTGTAGTCGTCGACGATGTTGATGCCGCCGCAGAACGCGGCCGTCTGGTCGATCACCGCGAGCTTGCGGTGCGTGCGCGAGAAGCCGAAACGGCCGAACAGGAAACGGTTGTAGATGCAGTGCTCGACGCCGGCTTCGGCCCATGTGTCGAACAGCGGCAGGCGCGCGGTGCCGATGCCGTCGGTGATCACACGCACGCGCACGCCGCGCTGCGCCGCGCGGATCAGCGCGTCGGACACCGGACGGCCGGCCTCGTCGTCGCAGAAGATGTAGGTTTCGAGCATCACCTGCTCGCGGGCGGCGTCGATCCGCTCGATCAGCGCGTGGAAGAATTCGCCGCCGGTTTCGCACAGCCGCACCGTGTTGCCGGCCGTAAACGCGAGCCGCGACGCGGAGCCGCGCTCCTGCAGGAACATCTGCCGCAATTGCGCGAAGCGCTTGCGGGTCTCCGCATTCATGCGGACGAGCCGTGCGGCGCACGCGCGAGGGCCACGCGTGCGGGCAATTGCAGGATCGCCTCGGCGTTCGACGGCGAGAAGCAGCGCGCGGCCGCCTCGCGGAACGGCAGCCACGCATGGTCGACATGCTCGCGCGGCGACAGCGTCACGTCGACGCGATGCGGCACGCACAGGCCGAACCAGTGCTCGACGTTGCGCGTGACGCCCGGCGCATAGCGATGCAGGTATTGCGGATAGATCGTGTACTCGATCCGGTGATGCCAGTCGACGAGCGCGCTGGCCGGCACGTCCGGCGTGCCGACCGCGATGCCGGTTTCCTCGGCCACTTCACGCGCGGCGGTGAGCGCGAGCGGCTCGTCGAGCGTGTCCTTCGAGCCGGTGACCGATTGCCAGAAATCGGGCTGGTCGGCACGCTTGATCACGAGCACATCGAGGTCGGGCGTGTAGATCACGACGAGAACGGATTCGGGGATTTTCGGCGGCTTCGTCATCTTTGTTTCATGCGGCACAGGGCCGTGCGCCGGGCCTGCGCCCGAACGTGCGGCAAGTGCTGCGACTGTACCGCAAAAAACGAAAAAGGCGCATCACTGCGCCTTTTTCAGGGTGCCGTGCGTGCGTGACCGCACACACGACCGGGGGCGAAAGCGCGTTACGCCTTCGGCTGCTCCGGCTGACGCAGACGGATGTGCAGCTCGCGCAATTGACGCTCGTCGACCGGGCTCGGCGCCTGCGTGAGCAGATCCTGCGCACGCTGCGTCTTCGGGAACGCGATCACGTCGCGGATCGAATCGGCGCCGGCCATCATCGTGACGATGCGGTCGAGACCGAATGCGATACCGCCGTGCGGCGGCGCGCCGTACTGCAGCGCGTCCAGCAGGAAGCCGAACTTCAGTTGCGCTTCTTCCGCGCCGATCTTCAGCGCGCGGAACACCTTGCTCTGCACTTCCTCGCGGTGGATACGCACCGAGCCGCCGCCGATTTCCCAGCCGTTCAGCACCATGTCGTAGGCCTTCGCGAGGCAACGACCCGGGTCGGTCTCGAGATACTCGAGGTGCTCGTCCTTCGGGCTCGTGAACGGGTGGTGCGCGGCGACGTAGCGTGCATCTTCGTCGTCGTATTCGAACATCGGAAAGTCAACGACCCACAGCGGCTTCCAGCCGGCCTGGACCAGACCGTTCGCCTTGCCGAATTCCGAATGGCCGATCTTCAGGCGCAGCGCGCCGAGGCTGTCGTTGACGACCTTCGCGCGGTCGGCCGCGAAGAAGATGATGTCGCCGTCTTCGGCGCCGGTGCGCTCGAGGATCGCCGCGATCGACGCGTCGTGCAGGTTCTTGACGATCGGGCTTTGCAGGCCGTCGCGGCCCTTCGCCTTCTCGTTGACCTTGATCCACGCGAGGCCCTTCGCGCCGTAGATCCGCACGAATTCCGTGTAGCCGTCGATGTCGCCGCGCGACAGCTCGCCGCCCTTCGGCACGCGCAGCGCCGCGACGCGGCCGTCCTTCGCGTTGGCCGGCGTGCTGAACACCTTGAAGTCGACGTCCTTCATCGCGTCGGTCAGCTCGGTGAATTCGAGCTGCACGCGCAGGTCCGGCTTGTCCGAACCGAAACGCGCCATCGCTTCCGAGTACGGCATCACCGGGAATTTCGCGTCGAGCTCGACGTCGATCGTCGTCTTGAAGATGTGACGGATCATGTCCTCGAACAGGTCGCGGATTTCCTGCTCGCCGAGAAACGACGTCTCGCAGTCGATCTGCGTGAATTCCGGCTGACGGTCCGCGCGGAGATCCTCGTCGCGGAAGCACTTGGTGATCTGGTAGTAACGGTCGAAGTTCGCGACCATCAGCAGCTGCTTGAACAGCTGCGGCGACTGCGGCAGCGCGAAGAACTGGCCCGCGTTCACGCGCGACGGCACGAGGTAGTCGCGCGCGCCTTCCGGCGTGCTCTTCGTCAGCATCGGCGTCTCGATGTCGATGAAGCCCTGCTCGTCGAGGTACTTGCGCGCCTCGATCGCGACGCGGTAGCGCAGGCGCAGGTTGTGCTGCATCTGCGGGCGACGCAGGTCGAGCACGCGGTGCGTGAGACGCGTCGTTTCCGACAGGTTGTCGTCGTCGAGCTGGAACGGCGGCGTGACCGACGCGTTCAGCACGTTCAGTTCGTGGCACAGCACTTCGATCTTGCCGCTCTTCAGGCCGGCGTTGACCGTGCCTTCCGGACGGTTGCGCACGAGGCCCTTGATCTGCACGCAGAACTCGTTGCGCACGCCTTCGGCGGTCGCGAACATCTCGGCGCGATCCGGGTCGCACACCACTTGCACGAGGCCTTCACGATCGCGCAGGTCGATGAAGATCACACCGCCGTGATCGCGGCGGCGCTGCACCCAGCCGCACAGCGACACGGTTTGGCCCAGCAGGTGTTCGGTCACGAGACCGCAGTATTCAGTACGCATCGACATGATGTTTGCTTTCGTTCGGTTTGATCAACGGGCGCCGCAACGCGCGGCCCGGGCGATGATTCTTTACTTACAGCGGCGGCTCGACGGGACGGCGGGCGGGCGCCGGAGCAGGCGCCGAAGGCGCCACGACGCCCATCGAGACGATGTACTTGAGCGCGGCATCGACCGACATGTCGAGTTCGATGACTTCGCTCTTCGGCAACATCAGGAAGAAGCCCGACGTCGGGTTCGGCGTCGTGGGCACGTACACGCTCACGTACTCTTCCGTCAGATGGTTGACCACGTCGCCGCCGGGCGTGCCGGTCAGAAACGCGATCGTATACGAGCCGCGGCGCGGGTATTCGATCAGCAGCGCCTTGCGGAACGCGTTGCCGCTGCTCGACAGCAGCGTGTCCGATACCTGCTTGACGCTCGTGTAGATCGGCCCGACGACCGGGATGTGGCGCACCACCGCGTTCCACCACGTGACGAGCTTCTGGCCGATGAAGTTCTGCGTGGCCAGCCCGACGACGAAGATGAACGCGAGCGTCAGCACCGCGCCGATCCCCGGCAGATGGAAGCCGAGCATCCGCTCGGGCTGCCACGATTCGGGCAGCAGGAGCAGCGTCTGGTCCATCGTGCCGATGATGAGGCCGAGCACCCACAGCGTGATCGCGAGCGGGACGAGAACCAGCAAGCCGGTCAGGAACACCGTTTTCAGGGTCGTCTTTTTCATCATCTGCCGTCAATGAACCGCGCCTGCGGCGCGAGTGGGTCGCGACCCGGCCGGGCCGCGACGGTCAACTGCCGGCGGCGGGCGTCGCGGCCGGAGCCGGCGCGGCGCTCGTCGTCGTGGTGCTGCCCGAACTGCTCGCCGCAGCCGGCGCGGCAGCGGCGGGTGCGGCTTCCGCCGCGGGTGCTGCCGGCGCCGCGTCGCCCGACGCCGTCGCCGGTGCGCTGGCGCCGCCCGAGCCGCCGCGGAAATCGGTGACATACCACCCCGAGCCCTTCAGCTGGAAACCGGCGGCGGTCACCTGTTTGCGAAAAGCATCCTTCCCGCATTCAGGACATTGCGTCAGCGGCGCGTCGCTCATCTTCTGGAGCACGTCCTTCGCGAAACCGCACGCTTCGCATCGATAGGCGTAGATCGGCATGATATTTTTCCCGCAGAAACTGGAAACGGCTTGCAAAACCTTGAATTATAGCCGAAACCCCGGCGCGCTCCGGCAATGGCCGCGACGCCCGCGCATCAGCGACGGCGCCACGTGAGCCAGCGCTCGTGCCCGTCGAACACGGCCAGCGAATCGGTCACGGGCAAATCCTCGAGCAGCGCGAAGTGCGGCGCGAGCAGCGCATCGAGTTCCGCTCGCTCGATCCCGAACGGCGGCCCCTTCGGTTTGGCCACCACGAAGAAATAGCCGGCCAGCAATCCGCCCGTGGGCAGCAGCTCGGCCATCCGCGCCGCATAACCGGCGCGCAGGCTCAGCGGCAACGCGCACAGGAACGCGCGCTCGTACACCCACTGCACGTCGAACGGCGGCCGATACGCGAAAAAATCGGCCTGCTCGACGACGTCCGCATGCGCGCCAAGCTGCGCCTTCGCCGCAGCGACCGCCTGCGCGGCGAAATCGATCGCACGCACCGGCCAGCCGGCCTGCGCGAGCCAGCCGGCCTCCTGCGCACTGCCGCAGCCGGGAATCAGCACCGCGCACGGCTCGTGCCGCTGTGCGAATGCGCGAAACCCGTCCGGCACGCCGCCGAATTCCCACGGCGTCACGCCGCGTGCGAAACGCTCGTCCCAGAACGATGCGCTACCGGGGTCGCGCGTCGCGAAATCGGCGGCCGACGGTGCGGCCGGTTGCTTCGGATCGGACATCGCCGCGCTCCTTTCGATCAAGCGCCGTACGCGAGCGCGAGCAGCACGCGCGCGACGAGCGCCCCGACGCCGACGGCCAGGCCGAAGATCAGCAACGCCTGCAGCAGCCGGTTCGTCCGCTTCTGCTCGACGAGGACCTGACGCATCAGCTCCTCGCTCGCGGCACGCGGCGCGTCGTGGCGCGCGGCCAGTGCATGGTGGATCAGGCGCGGCAGTTGCGGCAGCGTCTTGCTCCACTGCGGCGCCTCGACCTTGAACCGCTCGTACCAGCCGCGCAGGCCGATCTGCTCGGTCATCCAGCGCTCGAGATACGGCTTCGCGGTCTTCCACAGGTCGAGTTCGGGATCGAGCGAGCGGCCGAGCCCTTCGACGTTCAGCATCGTCTTCTGCAGCAGCACGAGCTGCGGCTGGATCTCGACGTTGAAACGGCGCGACGTCGAGAACAGGCGCATCAGCACCTGGCCGAGCGAGATGTCCTTCAGCGCGCGATCGAAATACGGCTCGCACACCGCGCGGATCGCGCTTTCGAGCTCCTCGACGCGCGTCTCGGGCGGCACCCAGCCCGATTCGAGGTGGAGCGTCGCGACACGGTGATAGTCGCGCTTGAAGAACGCGAGGAAGTTCTGCGCGAGGTAATTCTTGTCGAAATCGGACAGTGCGCCGACGATCCCGAAATCGAGCGCGATATAACGGCCGAACGTGTTCGGGTCGAGGCTCACCTGGATGTTGCCCGGGTGCATGTCCGCATGGAAAAAGCCGTCGCGGAACACCTGCGTGAAGAAGATCTCGACGCCTTCGCGCGCGAGCTTCTTGATGTCGACGCCGGCCGAACGCAGCGTCTCGACCTGGCTGATAGGCACGCCCGTCATGCGCTCCATCACGAGCACCTGCGACGTCGAGAAATCCCAGAACATCTCGGGTACGAGCAGCAGGTCGAGGCCCGCGAAGTTGCGGCGCAGCTGGCTGCCGTTCGCGGCCTCGCGCATCAGGTCGAGCTCGTCGTGCAGGTACTTGTCGAATTCGGCGACGACCTCGCGCGGCTTCAGGCGCCGGCCGTCGGCCCACATGCGCTCGGTCCACGTCGCGATGTCGCGCATCAGCGCGAGGTCGGAATCGATCACCGGCAGCATGTTCGGCCGCAGCACCTTGACGGCGACGGCCTTGCCCGCGTGCACGCCCTGCTTCAGCTTCGCGAAGTGCACCTGCGCGATCGACGCGCTGGCGATCGGCTCGCGCTCGAATTCGTCGAACAGCTCATCGACCGGCGCGCCGAGCGACTTCTCGATGATCGCGATCGCGACGGCCGAATCGAACGGAGGCACCTGGTCCTGCAGCTTCGCGAGTTCGTTCGCGAAATCGACCGACAGCAGGTCGCGGCGCGTCGACAGCACCTGGCCGAACTTCACGAAGATCGGGCCGAGGCTTTCGAGCGCGTGACGCAACCGCACGGCGGGCGGATCGGAGAAGCGGCGGCCGATCGTCGTGATCCGCAACAGCAGCTTCACGCGCCGGTCGTCGATCCGGGACAGCATCACTTCGTCGAGACCAAAGCGGATGACGGTGTAGACAATCTTGATGAAACGGAAAATGCGCATGCCCTGCGGCCCTCAGTGCGCGCCGCGCGGGCCGGAACCCGTGCGCGCGCCGATTTTTTGTTCGAGTCGCTCGACCCGCTTTTCGACCCGCGCGAGCGCATCGCGTGCGCGCGCCAGTTCGGCGTCGAAGCCGCCGAGCGACGCGCGCCGGACGACCTGCGGGTTCTCGTCGAGCCAGTATTCGGCGACGGAATCGAGCACATTGCGGCCGGTGCGGCGCGCGCGCGCGCCGGCGTCGCGCACGACCGTCGCGATCCGGTACGCCGCCGCGTCGCCGAGCAGCTTCGCGAGATCTTCTTCCGGCTCCCAGCGCAGGTGCTCGGCCAGCTTCGCGATCTGCGTCGCGAATTCCGCGTCGCCTTCGATCTTCACATGCTTCATCACGGCCGCCTGGCCACCCTGCAGGAACGCGGCGACCGTGTCGCCGGCAAGCGCGATCGACACGTCGACCTGTTGCGCATCGTGCGCGTCGACGGCCGACAGATAGCCGTCGGGCTGCACCAGCAGCGTGAGCGTGACGGGAGGCACGTCGATCCGGGCAGTCTTGCCCGCATAGGGAATCAGGCGGTCGCGCGCCCACGATTCGCGCGCGAGCAAGTGGTTGACGGCAGCAGCAAAAGGCTTGGCGGCAAAGGTCATCGGGCTGGGAAAGAAAAAACCCGCGCAGGCCGGGCGCCCACGCGGGTTTCTATTGTAACGTCGGATCGGCGGCAGACCGTGCCTGACCGTACACCCGGGCGGCAAGCGGTCGCAGTGCGGCGGCCGTCGCCCGGGTGCCCGGCGGCGCGGGCCGCCGGCCACGCTCAGTGCGTGTTGATCTGCTGGATACCCGCGAGCAGCCAGCCCTGACTGCCCGACTTCGACAGGTTCCACACCTCGTCGAACGGCGCGGCCGACGTATTCGCCGATTCGCGGATCAGGCCGTGGAAGCGCACGCTCGCCGACTGCTCGATGCCGCGATCCTCGATCGCGACCAGTTCCGCGTCGAGCTGCACGACGTCGGTCTGGTTCGCGTCGTTGCCGCGCGAATCGAGGTCGATCTTGATCTCGGCGAACATTTCGGGCGTCGTGAACTCGCGGATGTCGGCCAGGTTGCCCTGGTCCCACGCCGCCTGCAGGCGCACGAAATAGACTTTCGCGCTGCGCAGGAACGCTTCGGTGTCGAAGCCGGCCGGCACCTGCAGCGGCGCCGCTGCCGCCGCAGCCGCGCCGGCGGCCGCTGCACCGCCGCCGAACACGCCCTGCGCTTCGTTCGCATAGCTGCTGCCGCTGCCCGCGTAGTTGCTGCCGGTGTTGCCCTGCTGGAACGACGGGCTTTGCGAGTAGCCGCCCGACGACGAAGCCGCGCCGCCGACCGAATACGCCGGCTCCTGCGGGCGACGGCGGTTCATGAACTTGCGGATCAGCCAGATGCCGACCATCGCGAGCAACGCGATCACGATGACGTTCGCCATCATGCTCGCGAATGCGCCGCCGAGACCGAAGTGCGACAGCAGCGCCGCGATGCCGAGACCGGCCGCGAGGCCGGCGATCGGCCCGAGCCAGCGCGAGCGGTTGGGCTGCGCGGCCGGCGTGGGCGCAGCCGGGTTCGCACGCTGCGCCTGCGACGGCGCGGCTTGCTGCATCGGCTGCTGCGCGGGCGGCGTGGCCTGGCGCTGCGTGACGGTGGAGTTCTGGCGGCCGATGCTGCGCCCGCCGCCCATGCGCCGGGCTTCGGCGTCGAGCGATGCGAACGTGCCGGCCGTGAGCAGGCCGACCATCAGCAGCGTGCCGACCCGTCGAGCCCACGGCTTCGACGGTTTGCTACGGTTGAACAACGAACGCGATTCAGACATCAGCTTCTCCGAATGTAAGACGAATGTAGGGAAAGAACCCCTTAGTACTTGGTCCCTAGGTGTAAAGCTACCACGCCACCTGACAAATTGTAATATTTGACGGCGTCGAGGCCCGCTTGTTCCATCATCGTCTTCAGCGTGTCCTGATCGGGGTGCATCCGGATAGATTCAGCAAGATACCGATAACTTTCAGCATCTTTCGCGAACTTGTCGCCAAGCCACGGTAATACTTTGAAAGAATACAGATCGTACGCCTTTTTCAGCGGATCCCAGACTTTCGAGAATTCCAGCACCATCACGCGGCCGCCGGGCTTCGTCACGCGGCGCATCTCGGCGAGCGCGGCATCCTTGTGCGTCATGTTGCGCAGCCCGAACGCGACCGTGACCACGTCGAAGTAGTTGTCCGGAAACGGAATTTTCTCGGCGTCGCACAAGAGCGACGGCGTCACGACGCCCTTGTCGAGCAGCCGGTCGCGGCCGACGCGCAGCATCGATTCGTTGATGTCGGTATGCCAGACCTCGCCCGTCGGCCCGGCCGCCTTCGCGAACGACTTGGTCAGGTCGCCGGTGCCGGCCGCGATGTCGAGCACCTTGAAGCCGGGGCGCACGTTCGCCTGTGCGATCGTGAACGCCTTCCACGCGCGGTGCATGCCCGCCGACATCAGGTCGTTCATCAGATCGTAGTTGCTCGCGACCGAATGAAACACGCCCGCCACTTTCTTCGCTTTTTCGTTTTCCTCGACGCTCTCGAAGCCGAAGTGGGTTTTGCTCATCGCGTTGATCCTCAGTAAATGGCAAGACGGCGCCGAGCGGGCGCCGTCGATTTCAGTGGCAGTGGCCGTGCGGCGCGCCGGCCGCCTGCATCGGCGCGTCGCGCTCGACGCCCGCCGCCTTCAGTTTGTCGAAATAGTCGCGCCACAGCGCGTCCTGCTGCGTCGCCAGCTCGTACAGCAGGTCCCACGAGTAGATGCCGGTCGAATGGCCGTCGGAGAACGTCGGCTGCAGCGCATAGTTGCCGACGCCCTCGAGCGCGGTGATCGTCACTTCGCGCTTGCCGGTCTGCAACGTCTCCTGGCCGGGCCCATGGCCGCGCACCTCGGCCGACGGCGAATAGACGCGCATCAGCTCGAACGGAATCCGGTAACTCTCGCCGTTCGGATACTGCAATTCGAGCACGCGCGACACCGCGTGCACGACGACGCCGGACGGAATCGGCGTCGTGGAAGTCAAACCGCTCATGCTTGCCTCGAATCGGTCATGCGTTGAATTTCCTCGCGCACCGCATTGTGCAGCAGCGAGGCCTGCGCCGCGCGCGAGCGCAGCAGCGCCTCGGACACGCTGCGCTGGCGCGGCGCCCACACGGGCTGCGGAAAATGGGCATCGTTGGAAAAACGCGGAATCACGTGCCAGTGCACGTGCGGCACCATGTTGCCGAGGCTCGCGAGATTCACCTTGTTCGGCTGCATCACGCGGCGCACGGCCCGCTCGACCGCGTAGACCACGCGCATCAGATATGCCCGCTCGGACTCGCCGAGATCGGAAAACTCGGCCACGTGCGCGCCCCAGATCACCCGGCAGAAGCCCGGGTAGTCGTGCTCGCCCGTGGCGAGCACGACGCGCAGCGCATCGTCCTGCCAGAGCACCTCGCCGCCGTCTTCACGGCAAAACACGCATTCCATCGTCGCTCCCATGTGGACGGGCGCCGGCATGGCATGCCGGCGCCCGCTCATTCCCGGCCCGGTCGGGCGGTCGTCATGCCCGCATTAGACCAGCACGCGCTCGATCCCGCCATGGTTCGCCCGTGCGACATAATCGGCCATCCAGTTCTCGCCGAGCACCTGGCGCGCGATTTCGACCACGATGTAGTCGGCTTCGAGGTTCGCGTCCTCGCTGTAGCGCGACAGGCCCTGCAGGCACGACGGGCAGCTCGTCAGGATCTTCACGTCCGGGCCGTTCGCGGCCGCGGCGGCCGGCGCCGGCGCGTCGCCCGCCACCACGGGAATCGCGCGCAGCTTCGCGGCGCCCTTGCGGATCTCCTCTTCCTTGCGGAAGCGGACCTGCGTGGAGATGTCCGGCCGCGTGACCGCGAGCGTGCCCGATTCGCCGCAGCAGCGATCGTTCTTCTCGATCTTGTAGCCGTCCTTCTCCGAACCCATCAGTTCGTTGACCAGCTTCACCGGGTCGATCGTCTTGATCGGCGTGTGGCACGGGTCGTGATACATGTAGCGCGTGCCCGTCACGCCATCGAGCTTCATCCCCTTCTCGAGCAGGAACTCGTGGATGTCGATGATCCGGCAGCCCGGGAAGATCTTGTCGAATTCGTAGCCCGCGAGCTGGTCGTAGCAGGTGCCGCACGACACGACCACCGTCTTGATGTCGAGGTAGTTCAGCGTATTCGCGACACGGTGGAACAGCACGCGGTTGTCCGTGACGATCTTCTCGGCCTTGTCGTACTGGCCCGAGCCGCGCTGCGGATAGCCGCAGCACAGGTAGCCCGGCGGCAGCACCGTCTGCACGCCGGCCTCCCACAGCATCGCCTGCGTGGCCAGCCCGACCTGCGAGAACAGCCGCTCGGAGCCGCAGCCCGGGAAGTAGAACACCGCTTCCGAATCGACGGTCGTCGACTTCGGGTTGCGGATGATCGGCACGATCTTGTTGTCCTCGATGTCCAGCAGCGCGCGCGCCGTCTTCTTCGGCAGGTTGCCCGGCATCTTCTTGTTGACGAAGTGGATCACCTGCTCGACCGCCGGCGGCTTGCCGGTCGTCGCGGGCGGGTGCTGCGTCTGCTTCGTCACGACCTTCTTCAGCATGTCGTTCGCGAAGCGCTGCACCTTGTAGCCGACGCCCATCATCACGCCGCGCGCGAGGTTGATCGTCTGCGGATTGGTCGCGTTCAGGAAGAACATGCCCGCCGCATTGCCGGCGTTGAATTTCTTCTTGCCCATCTTGCGCAACAGGTTGCGCATGTTCATCGTGACGTCGCCGAAGTCGATCTTTACCGGGCACGGCGTCGCGCACTTGTGGCACACCGTGCAGTGGTCGGCCACGTCGTTGAACTCGTCCCAGTGCTTGATCGACACGCCGCGGCGCGTCTGCTCTTCGTACAGGAACGCCTCGACCAAGAGCGACGTCGCGAGAATCTTGTTGCGCGGGCTGTACAGCAGGTTCGCGCGCGGCACGTGGGTCGCGCACACCGGCTTGCACTTGCCGCAGCGCAGGCAGTCCTTCACCGAATCGGCGATCGCGCCGATGTCGGACTGCTGCATGATCAGCGATTCATAGCCCATCAGCCCGAAGCTGGGCGTGTACGCGTTGCGCAGGTCGGCGCCGTCGAGCAGCTTGCCCTTGTTGAAGCGGCCGTTCGGGTCGACGCGCTGCTTGTACGCGCGGAATTCGGCGATCTCGTCGTCGGTCAGGAATTCGAGCTTCGTGATGCCGATCCCGTGTTCGCCGGAAATCACGCCGTCGAGCGAGCGCGCGAGCGTCATGATGCGGGCGACCGACGCGTGCGCGTCCTGCAGCATCTCGTAGTTGTCGGAGTTGACCGGGATGTTGGTGTGGACGTTGCCGTCGCCCGCGTGCATGTGCAGCGCGACGAACACGCGGCCGCGCAGCACGCGCTTGTGGATCGCCTGCGCCTCGTCGAGGATCTGCTTGAACGCGCCGCCGTTGAAGATCGCGCGCAGTTCCGCGCGGATCTCCTGCTTCCACGAGATGCGGACCGTGCGGTCCTGCGTGATGTGGAACACGGTCGCGCCCGGCTGCTCGTCCGCGCGATCCGCGAACTTCTCGGCGAGCGCCTCGTAGCCGAGCTGCACCAGGTAGTGCTGCGCCTCGCGCAGCGGCTGGTCGAGCCGGTCGCGCACGAATTCCCAGCGCGCGCGCACGCGCTTGAGCAGTTCCAGCGCCTGCTGCACACGGTCTTCCAGCAGTTCCGCGCTCGGGATCTCGTTCGCGTCGTCGGTCTTGCCGAGCGGCAGGTTGCCGCCGCGGAAGAACGCTTCGAGCGCGTCCACCAGTTGCAGCTTGTTCTTCAGCGACAGCTCGATGTTGATCCGCTCGATGCCGTCGGTGTACTCGCCCATCCGGTTCAGCGGGATGACGACGTCCTCGTTGATCTTGAACGCGTTCGTGTGCTTCGCGATCGCGGCCGTGCGGCTGCGGTCGAGCCAGAAGCGCTTGCGCGCCTCCGCGCTGACCGCGACGAAGCCTTCGCCGCTCTTGCCGTTCGCCATCCGGATCACTTCGGACGTCGCCTGTGCGACCGCGTCGGCGTCGTCGCCGACGATGTCGCCGATCAGCACCATCTTCGGAAACGCATTGCGCTTGCTCTTGGTCGCGTAGCCGACCGCGCGCAGGTAGCGCTCGTCGAGGTGCTCGAGGCCGGCGAGGATCGCGCCGCCCTGCTTCGACGTCTCGAACAGGTAATCCTTGATCTCGACGATGCTCGGGATCGCCTCGCGCGCCTGGCCGAAGAATTCGAGGCAGACGGTGCGCGTGTGCGCGGGCATCTTGTGCAGCACCCAGCGCGCGGACGTGATAAGCCCGTCGCAGCCTTCCTTCTGCACGCCCGGCAGGCCGGCGAGGAACTTGTCGGTGACGTCCTTGCCGAGCCCTTCCTTGCGGAACCGGCGGCCTTCGATCTCGAGCATTTCAGTGCGCAGCAGCTTCTCGCCGGGCGCATACGCGCCGTCGAACCACTTCAACTCGAAGCGCGCGACCGCGATGTCGTGGATCTTGCCCTGGTTGTGCTCGTGGCGCGTGACTTCGAGCCAGTTGCCGTCCGGGTCGACCATCCGCCACCAGGCGAGGTTGTCGAGCGCGGTGCCCCACAGCACGGCCTTCTTGCCGCCCGCGTTCATCGCGACGTTGCCGCCGATGCACGAGGCGTCGAGCGAGGTCGGATCGACCGCGAACACGTAGCCGGCCGCTTCCGCCGCCTCGGTCACGCGGCGCGTGACGACGCCCGCGCCGGAGAAGATCGTCGGCACCTTGTGCGCGACGCCCGGCAACTCGGTCAGTTCGACCGCGCCGAGCTGTTCGAGCTTTTCGGTGTTGATCACCGCGGAGAACGGCGTGAGCGGCACCGCGCCGCCCGTGTAGCCGGTGCCGCCGCCGCGCGGGATCACGGTCAGGCCGAGCTCGAAGCACGCCTTGATCAGGCCGGCGATCTCGGCTTCGGTGTCGGGCGTCAGCACGACGAACGGGTATTCGACGCGCCAGTCGGTCGCGTCGGTCACGTGCGACACGCGCGACAGTCCGTCGAAGCGGATGTTGTCCTTCTGCGTGCAGCGGCCGAGCGCCTTGGTCGCGCGGCGGCGCAGGTCGGCCATCTTGTCGAATTCGTCCGCGAACTCGTTGACCGCGCGCTGCGCGGCGGTTTCGAGCATCTCGACGCGCGACGCGCGCTCGCGGCCCGCGTCGTCGCGGTGCTCGGTGAGATCCGCGCTGCGGCGCTTGCCGATCTCGGTCAGGCGGTGGTTCAGCGCCTCGATCAGCAGCGCGCGGCGCTTCGGGTTGTCGAGCAGGTCGTCCTGCAGATACGGGTTGCGACGCACGACCCAGATGTCACCGAGCACTTCGTACAGCATCCGTGCCGAGCGGCCCGTGCGGCGCTCGGCACGCAGTTCGTCGAGCACCGACCACGCCTCTTCGCCGAGCAGGCGGATCACGATCTCGCGATCCGAGAAGGACGTGTAGTTGTAGGGAATCTCGCGCAAGCGGGGCGCGGGGTCGGCGGCGACGGCGGCGGCCGCGCCATGCGGATCGAAAACTTGTGGTGCGTTCATGTTCGGACGACTCGGAGGGCCGATACACCGTGCACGGGCGTCGGCAAGCGCGTAGGCGCAATCTTGGGGAAATCTGTTCTGTTACCAGGCGCGCGGCTGTCCTTCATGGGGCCGGAGCGGGCGACTCGCCCCTCCTGGCCGGCGACAGGGCCTGGCGGCACTCGGAATCATCAGCACGATCGCGCGCGGCGCGCATGCCGTTCGGCCGCGGGGCTGGCTGCGCGCGGCGTCGGCTTCAACGGTGCGATCCGAGGGTGCCTCTGCATCTTCCGAATCCTTGATTCAAAACGGAATTCTAACCCATGATCGGGCCGCCCGTGACACGCCGGACAGGTCGTGGGGCTATCGCCGCGAGCCGCGCCGGGCGGGGCTCGGCGCGATTTCATGTGATCATTCGCCGTCCGTCCGGTCGGTAACCATGCGGTTAAACCGGTAAAGTGCGCCGGTAAAAGGCGGCGCCCGGCGGCGCGAATGCCCTGTCCGCCCGCGCACGCGAGCGCTCACGGCCGCCCGCCCGGCATGCCGCTTGCGTGCGGGCGGACCCTTGGCGCTATCATTGACCCTTTACCGTCTGCATCCGCACTGCCCGCGAGCGCCCATGGCATCCCACGATTACCTGAAGAAAATCCTCACCGCGCGCGTCTACGACGTCGCGATCGAGACGGAACTCGAACCGGCCCGCAACCTGTCGGCCCGGCTGCGCAACGCCGTTTACCTGAAGCGCGAGGACAACCAGCCGGTGTTCTCGTTCAAGCTGCGCGGCGCGTACAACAAGATGGCGCACATTCCGGCGGACGCGCTCGCGCGCGGCGTGATTACCGCGTCGGCCGGCAACCACGCGCAGGGCGTCGCGTTCTCGGCGGCCCGGATGGGTATCAAGGCCGTGATCGTCGTGCCGGTCACGACGCCGCAGGTGAAGGTCGACGCGGTGCGCGCGCACGGCGGCCCGAGCGTCGAGGTGATCCAGGCGGGCGAATCGTACAGCGATGCGTACGCGCACGCGGTCAAGGTCCAGCAGGAGCGCGACCTCACGTTCGTCCACCCGTTCGACGATCCGTACGTGATCGCCGGCCAGGGCACGATCGCGATGGAAATCCTGCGCCAGCACCAGGGCCCGATCCACGCGATCTTCGTGCCGATCGGCGGCGGCGGGCTCGCGTCCGGCGTCGCCGCATACGTGAAGGCGGTGCGCCCGGAGATCAAGGTGATCGGCGTGCAGGCCGAGGATTCGTGCGCGATGGCGCAGTCGCTGGACGCGGGCGAGCGCATCGAGCTGAGCGAAGTCGGCCTGTTCGCGGACGGCACCGCAGTGAAACTCGTCGGCGAGGAAACCTTCCGGCTGTGCCGCGAATTCCTGGACGGCGTCGTGACGGTCAACACCGACGCGCTGTGCGCGGCGATCAAGGACGTGTTCCAGGACACGCGCAGCGTGCTCGAGCCGTCCGGCGCGCTCGCGGTCGCGGGCGCGAAGCTGTATGCGGAACGCGAAGGCATCGAGAACCAGACGCTCGTCGCGGTCACGTCCGGCGCGAACATGAACTTCGACCGGATGCGCTTCGTCGCCGAGCGCGCCGAGGTCGGCGAAGCGCGCGAAGCCGTGTTCGCGGTCACGATCCCCGAGGAACGCGGCAGCTTCAAGCGCTTCTGCTCGCTCGTCGGCGATCGCAACGTCACCGAGTTCAACTACCGGATCGCCGACGAGAAGTCCGCGCACATCTTCGTCGGCGTGCAGATCAAGCGCCGCGGCGAATCGGCGGAGATCGCCGCGAACTTCGAGTCGCATGGCTTCAAGAGCGTCGACCTGACGCACGACGAGCTGTCGAAGGAACACATCCGCTACATGGTCGGCGGCCGCTCGCCGCTCGCGCTCGACGAGCGCCTGTTCCGCTTCGAATTCCCGGAACGGCCGGGCGCGCTGATGAAGTTCCTGTCGTCGATGGCGCCGGACTGGAACATCAGCCTGTTCCACTACCGTAACCAGGGCGCGGACTACAGCTCGATCCTCGTCGGGCTGCAGGTGCCGCAGGCCGATCGCGCCGAATTCGAACGCTTCCTCGCGGCGCTCGGCTACCCGTATGTCGAAGAGAGCGCCAACCCGGCTTACCGCCTCTTCCTGTCGTAAAGGCTTCGTGCAATGAATCCCGAACATTCCCCGCTCGGCAAGGCCACCGTCTACGCGGCGCAGTACGACGCGTCGCTGCTGTTCCCGATCCCGCGCGCCGGCGCGCGCGAGCAGCTCGGCATCACGTCGGCGCTGCCGTTCTTCGGCACCGACATCTGGAACGCGTACGAGCTGTCGTGGCTCAACGCGCGCGGCAAGCCGCAGGTCGCGATCGCGACGTTCTACGTGCCGGCCGAATCGCCGAACATCGTCGAATCGAAGTCGTTCAAGCTGTATCTCGGCTCGTTCGCGCAGTCGAAGTTCGACTCGGTCGATGCGGTGCGCGACGTGCTGAAGCGCGACGTGTCGGCCGCGTGCGGCGCAAGCGTGTCGGTCCAGCTGGTGTCGCCGCACGATTTCGCCAAGCTCGAGATGGACGAGCTCGACGGGCTGTCGCTCGACCGGCTCGACCTCGACACCGACGTGTACGAACCCGATCCGTCGCTGCTGTCGGCGGCCGACGGCGAGAACGAAGCACCGGTCGAGGAGACGCTCGTGTCCGACCTGCTGCGCTCGAACTGCCCGGTCACGGGCCAGCCCGACTGGGGCAGCGTGCAGATCCACTACGTCGGGCCGCAGATCGACCACGCAGGCCTGCTGCGCTACATCATCTCGTTCCGCAATCACACGGGCTTTCACGAGCAGTGCGTCGAGCGGATCTTCCTCGACATCATGCATGCGTGCAAACCGGTGAAGCTCGCGGTGTACGCGCGCTATACGCGCCGCGGCGGGCTCGACATCAACCCGTTCCGCACGAATTACAACCAGCCGATGCCGGACAACGCGCGGACCGCGCGGCAGTAATGAAGCGATGCTGGCGGGCATGTTGAAGCCCGCCAGTAGATCGATGCGCACCGTGGCGCAATCTTTCACGGCAGCGCGGCTAATAGCGCGGCGTCCCATTTCCCTTCTACGGCCGCACGATGCAACATCCCGAGCGTAATCGGTTCACGCTTGAGGTCATGTGGCTTCCGAAGCACCCATCGCCGGAATAACGAATAGAGCAACCCTTCGCCTTCCATCAGAAAATATCTGTGGAAATCGAAATCACCCGTGTCGACGGCAAACCGTTCGAAAAAATGCCCGATGAAATCGTTGGCTTCGTCGCCGGTTTGACCCAAGTCTTCCCAGAGCCGAGTGTCAGCGGCGAGCGGCTTCGATGGACCGAGCCCTACCTCCGACCTGACAAACGCCTCGATTTTGTCCCAACTCACGTTTTCCATCAGAACACTCTATCCTCGCGTTTGACTAGGCTGTTGTACCTGGAGACCGTGCCGTGAACGATCGCGAACACGTCACGCGCAAGCAGCGCCCAACCCACGCCAGGAACGGCACGTCCGACGAACACGCTGAGCTTCCGGGTCAGGATAATCCGGAACGACTTGATACTCTGCAGCGTCACGGTGGGTAAAACATTCCTGTTCAACTGGTAGCGGAAAATCGATCGCGCCATCACAGATGCAACGGACGTTCCTTTCGTCGCGCCACCGAATTTCTGCCGTGTCGGCAAAATGGGCCAGCCCGCCAGAATCAGGATCACAGCTTCGACATCGTCGATCCCGACCCGTGCGCACGTCTCCTCTACGGCAACGAAAAAGAAAAGCTCGGCGGGCGTGAGATCCGAATGAACGCCGTAGTGGTATGTATTGCTCGTCATAGTGCGACTTCACGAAATCGTTGTTCGGGAAGACGACCATACCCAGCAATCCACTTAATCTGCTCGTTCGAATTTCACGATGCCCGTCGCGAATTACGCGCCAATCACTTCCACCACCCGCCAGACGTACGTATCGTGTCGCGCTCTCGTCGACACGATCTTATTCGAAGTGTAAAAATCGAGTGCCAACGCAACGAGGCCGGCGCACACCACTACGCCGGCCTCGTCACACAATAAATCGCCCTCGCCGCGTTACTTCACCGGCGGCTTGTAAGCGATGCAATCGACCTCGACCTTGCAGTCGATGACCATGCTCGACTGCACGCACGCGCGTGCCGGCGGATGCTCGCCGAAATACGACACGAACACCTTGTTGAACGACGCGAAATCGCGCGCGTCGTCGAGCCACACGCCGCAGCGCACGACGTGCTCGAGTCCGTAGCCGGCTTCCTTCAGGATCGCGATCACGTTCTCGATCGTCTGCTTCGACTGCGTGACGATCCCGCCTTCGACGACCTCGCCGTTCACCATCGGCGTCTGGCCCGACACGTACAGCCAGCCGTCCGCCTCGACCGCCCGCGCGAACGGCATCACCTGGCCGCCCGTGCCCTTCGCTTCGCCTACGCCATATCGCTTCATCGTTTCACTCCTCACATTTCGGTCACGGATGCGCGCGCCGGCCTGGGCACGCGCGGAAGATCGGAACACCTGCCGCGTTCAGAACGCCGCATCGGCACTCGCCGGCACGCGCTCGCCGCGCGCGACGAAACCGCCGGCACGCTCGCCGGTCGGCTGGCCGTTTTCGTATGTCAGCACGCCGTTCACCCACACCGCGTCGATCCCGTGCGCGGGCTGTTGCGGCTTCTCGAACGTCGCGGCGTCGATCACGCTCGCCGGATCGAACAGCACGAGATCCGCGTGGTAACCGACATGCACTTCGCCTCGCTTCGGGATGCCATAGCGACGCGCGGACAGCGACGTCATCTTGCGGATCGCCTCCTCGAGCGGCAGCAGGTTGGTGTCGCGCACGTAATGGCCGAGCACGCGCGGGAACGCGCCCCACAGCCGTGGGTGCGGCAGCGGATCGTTCGGCAGGCCGTCGGAGCCGACCATCGTCGCCGGATGCGACAGGATCCGGCGCACGTCGTCCTCCGACATGTTGTGGTACACGGCGCCCGCGGGGCGAATGCGCTGCGCGGCTTCTTGCTCGGTCATGCCCCAGTCGGCCGCGATCGCCTTCAGCAGCTTGCCCGCGACTTCCGGGTGCGGCTCCGACCACGTGATCGTGATGTCGATGTCGCCCGTCACCTGCTTCAGGTCGAGCGTCGACGAACTGCGGCTGTACGGATAGCAGTCGCAGCCGACCGGCTGGTAGCGGCGTGCGCCTTCGAGCGACGCGAGCACCTCGGTGCTGCGCCCCCAGTTCGACGGGCCCGCGCACTTCAGGTGCGAGATCACGACCGGCACCTGCGCGTGGCGGCCGACGCGGTAAGCCTCGTCCATCGCGTCGAGGATCGCGTCGAACTCGGTGCGCATGTGCGTCGTGTACAGCGCGCCGGCTTGGGCGAGCGGCTCGGCGAGCACCATCACTTCCTCGGCCGGCGCCGCGAACGCGGAGCCGTACGCGAGGCCCGACGACAGGCCGAGCGCGCCGTTCGCGAGCGCCTCCTCGAGCTGCGCGCGCATGCCGGCGATCTCGTCGTCGGTCGCCGCGCGGTCGAGGCGGTCCATCTGGTTGTTGCGCAGCGCCGTGTGGCCGACGAGCGCCGCGACGTTCACGGCCGGGCGCGCCTCGTTGACGGCCGCGACGTAAGCGGCGAAGGTCGGGTACTGGAACGCGCCGCGCTCGCCGAGCAGGTTCATCGGGTCGGGCGGATCGCCCGCGAGGGTCACCGGCGATGCGCTGATTCCGCAGTTGCCGACGATCACGGTCGTCACGCCCTGCGAGATCTTCGGGATCATCTCCGGCGCACGGATCACGTGCGTGTCGTCGTGCGTGTGCACGTCGACGAAGCCCGGCGCGAGCGCCCGGCCGTTCGCGTCGACGACGTGCTCCGCGAGCCAGTTCGACAGATTGCCGATCGCCGCGATCAGGCCGTTGCGGATCGCGACGTCGCGCGTGACGGGCGGCGCGCCGGTGCCGTCGTACAACTGCGCGCCGACGATCAGCGTATCGGCCGCTTCGGGATGCGAATGCATGGTCAGTCTCCTACCGGTTGACGGTCGCCGCCGCCGCGGTGCGCGTCGAGCGCGTGTTTGATGCGGCGCAGCGATTCCCGGCCCGCATCGCCGAGCCGCAATGCGACGCCGGTGACGAGCACGTCGATCGCCATCATCATCGCGTAGCGCGAGGTCGACGGCTTGTAAATGAAATCGGTTTCGAACGCGACGACCGGGATCAGGTGGTCGGCGAGCTTCGCGAGCGGCGACGCCGGTGCGGTGATCGCGATCAGCTTCGCGCCGTAGCGCTTCGCGAGCCGGCAGCTCTCGAGCAGCTCGGGCACGCGCCCGCTCACCGACAACGCGACGACGACGGTGTCGGCCGACAGCGTCGCGGCCACCATCCGCTGCAGCAAGCTGTCCTGGTAGCTCGCGACCGGCCGGCCGAAACGCACGAGCCGGAAGCGCAGCTCGTCGGCCAGCGCGGTCGAGCCGCCGCCCTGCCCGTACACGTACGTCATCTTCGCGCCGGCGAGCAGGTCGGCCGCCGCGTCGAACGACGTGTTGCGCAGCAACTGATGGTTGTGCGCGAGCGCCACGCGAATCTCGTCGTAGACCATCGATGCGGGGCTCGCATCGTCGGCCGGCGCGTCGTCGGCCGGCACCAGGAAACGCTGGCCGACGGCCGCCGCCTGCGCGACGAGCACCTTCAGTTCGCGCACGTCGCGGCAGCCGACGGCCTTCGCGAAGCGCGTGACCGTCGCGACGCTGACCTCCGCGTCGCGCGCCAGTGCGCCGATGCTCGCATGCGCGGCGCGCGCCAGATCGGCGAGGATGAACGCGGCGACCTTGCGCTCGGCTTCGCGCAGCTCGGGCGCGCATTCGGCGATCCGCGCGACGATGTCGAGGACCGGCGGAGCGGCCTGAGCCGGATGCGGCTCGGCGGCAGGCGGAGCGGACGGGGAAGCGGGCGTATTCATCGGCGGAAAAGGGTATGAAGTGGAATGTTATTAAATAACATCACCGCGCCGATGCTACTTTCTGTACCATCTGCATGTCAACTTCAGTGCAATGCATAGTGATGATGGAGCGGGATGACATGAAAGTTACAAACTATCAGGAAGCGACGATCGATCCGTTCGGCAAGGGCCTGGGCAATCTGCCGAGCGCGAGCGTGCCGCTCGGCGACGCGAGCCGGCTCGAATGGAATCTGCTCGCGGAAGACGTCAGCCTGCCGGCCGCCGTGCTTTACGAGGATCGCGTCGAGCACAACCTGAACTGGATGCAGGCGTTCGTGCAGAAATACGGTGTCAAGTTCGCGCCGCACGGCAAGACGACGATGGCGCCGCAACTGTTCCGCCGCCAGCTCGACGCCGGCGCGTGGGGCATCACGCTCGCCACCGCGCACCAGACGCAGGCCGCGTATCACGGCGGCGTGCGCCGCGTGCTGCTCGCGAACCAGCTGGTCGGCCGCCAGAACATGACGATCATCGCGGGGCTGCTGTCCGATCCCGATTTCGAATTCTTCTGTCTCGTCGATTCCGCGGAGAGCGTCGACCAGCTCGGCCGCTTCTTCGGCGCCGCGAAGAAATCGCTGAACGTGCTGATCGAGCTCGGCGTGCCGGGCGGCCGCGCGGGCGTGCGCGATGCCGCGCAGCGCGAGGCCGTGCTGGCCGCGATCGCGCGCTATCCGGACACGCTGAAGCTGGCCGGCATCGAGCTCTATGAAGGCGTGCTGAAGGAGGAAGGCGAGATCCGCGCGTTCCTGCAGCAAGCGGTCGCGCTCACGCGCGAACTGGCCGAAGCCGGGCGCTTCGCGCGCACGCCGGCGATCCTGTCCGGCGCCGGTTCGGCGTGGTACGACGTGGTCGCGGAAGAATTCAGGAAGGCGTCCGACGCGGGCTTCGCGGAAGTCGTGCTGCGTCCGGGCTGCTACCTGACGCACGACGTCGGCATCTACAAGAAGGCGCAGACCGACGTGTTCGCGCGCAACCCGATCGCCCGCTCGATGGGCGAAGGGCTGCTGCCGGCGCTGCAGCTGTGGGCGTACGTGCAGTCGGTGCCGGAAGCCGACCGTGCGATCGTCGCGCTCGGCAAGCGCGACGCGGCGTTCGACGCGGGCCTGCCCGAGCCGGCGCGCCACTTCCGCCCGGGCCGCGACACCGCGCCGCGCGACGTCGCCGCCACCGAAGGCTGGGCCGTCACCGGGATGATGGACCAGCACGCGTACCTGCAGATCCCGCCCGGTGCGGACGTGAAGGTCGGCGACATGGTCGCGTTCGACATCTCGCACCCGTGCCTGACGTTCGACAAGTGGCGCCAGGTGCTCGTGCTCGATCCGCAGTTCCGCGTGACGGAAGTCGTCGAAACCTTCTTCTGACGCACGTCGCGCGCGGCGCGCCGCGCCGCCCTGCCGCTCGCGCGGGGCGGCCGTCACGCGCGCTTCAATCTGCCGGAGTACACTGCGCTTTCGTCCTCGGGGCCCGTCGCGGCCGTCATGCACGGCGCGACCGGGCCTTCAACGCTGCTTCACTGGAGAAAGCCATGGCCGCGAAGAAGATCCTGTTCCTGACCGGCGATTTCGCCGAAGACTACGAAACGATGGTGCCGTTCCAGGCGCTGCAGGCCGTCGGCCACCACGTCGACGCAGTCTGCCCGGGCAAGCGCGCGGGCGACAAGATCAAGACCGCGATCCACGATTTCGAAGGCGACCAGACCTACACCGAGAAGCCCGGCCACAATTTCACGCTGAACGCGGCGTTCGACGACGTCGATGCGGCGCGCTACGACGCGCTCGCGATCGCGGGCGGCCGTGCGCCCGAATATCTGCGACTCGATCCGAAGGTGATTTCGCTCGTGCGCGAGTTCGCCGAAGCCGGCAAGCCGATCGCGGCGATCTGCCACGCGGCGCAACTGCTCGCGGCCGCCGACGTGATCCGCGGCAAGCGCATTTCGGCCTACCCGGCCTGCGCGCCGGAGGTGAAGCTTGCGGGCGGCGAATACGCGGACATCCCGGTCGACGCGGCCGTGACCGACGCGCCGTTCGTCACCGCGCCCGCATGGCCCGCGCATCCGGCCTGGCTCGCGCAGTTCCTCGCGCTGCTCGGCACGCGCATCGAGCTGTAAACCTTCACCTGATCAGAATGAAATGAAGCGGCGGCCGGCGGCGCTCACGTGCCGCCCGGCTCCGCACGTCAACGCGCGGCTGGCGTCGATCCGACGTCCGCGATCCGCGATTCCAGCATCGCGAGCGCACCCGACAGCGCATTCAGCACGTCGTCCGGCAACTGCGCCATCGTCTGCTCGAGAAACGCCTTGCGGCGCGGCAGGCACGCGTCGAACGCCGCACGGCCTGCGTCCGTCAGCGTGACGTTGGTCACGCGGTTGTCGCGCGCGTCCGACTCGCGCTCGATCCAGCCGAGCGCGTCGAGCGACTTCAACTGGCGCGTGAGCGCGCCCGGATCGATGCGCAGCACTTCGACGAGCTTCTTCTGCGACGAATGCCCGTCCATCGTGTGCAGCGCGACCATGATGCGCCAGCGCGGCATCGGCTGCCCGACGTGCGCTTCGAACGCGGTCATGAAGGCGCGATACGTGCGTCCGAATTGCTGCAAGATCGCGACGCGGTCCTGTTCTTCCATGCGCTGATTTCGTTCCGGTGAATCGTTGAGTCGTCGAATCGCTCGCCCGATCGGTCAATCGGCCGCGACGTGCGGTTCGATCTTGCGCCGCAGCGCGATCGGCGGCACCCGACGGCACTGCCACACCGACACCACGGCGACGACGGCCGCCATCGCGACACCCAGGTGAATCGCGCCGACCAGCGATTCGCGGGCCGCTTCCAGCAGCAGCGCGCCATTATGCCCGGCACGCGTCAACTCCGCGACGAGACCGCCCTGCGCCGCGCGATCGATCAGGATCTGCGGATCGGCGAGCCGCGCGTGCCACTGCATCGCGTGGTCGGCCGACAGCGCGTCGCGCACGCCGCCCGAATACATCTGGTTGACGAGCGTGCCGGTGAGCGCGGTGCCGAGCATCCCGCCGACCATCCGCAGCGACTGCAGCAGCGCCGTCGCGATTCCGAGATGCTCGCGGCCGGCCGTCTGCTGCGCGAACACGGTGAGGTTCGGCAGCACGAAGCCGAGCCCGATGCCGCCTGCGACCATCAGCGCCATCAACATCCAGGTCGGCGTCGTGTGGGTCGACACGACGACGCCCGCGCACGCGATGGCGAACAGCACGAAGCCGACGTGCAGCATCGTGTTCGGATGGCGGATGCGCGTGACGACACGGCCGTTCATGATGCTGCCGATCGTGATGAACACGACGAGCGGCGTGATCACGAGCCCGGCCTCCCTCGGCGACATCCCGAAACCGCCCTGGAACAGCAGCGGCGCGTAGAAGAGCAGCGAGAACATCGAGAAACCGGCGAGGATCGCGAGCACAAAGAGGGCCGACAGCGCGCGATTGCCGAACATGTCGAACGGCAGAATCGGCTGCGCGCAGCGCTTTTCCCAGTGCCACAGGCCGATGCCCGCCGCGACCGCGACGACGAGCAGCAGCGACGCCCAGCTCGCGACGCCGTACTTCGGCAGCCATTCGACGAACAGTTGCAGCGCACCGAGCGACAGCGCGATCAACAGCGCGCCCGGCCAGTCGAGCCGCATCTTGCGGTCGTGCTCGACGTGGCGCAGGTGCGGCAGGTAGCGCCACACGAAGAACAGCGACAGGATGCCGATCGGCAGGTTCACATAGAACACCGAGCGCCAGCCGAACGACTGGGTCAGCACGCCGCCGAGCGACGGGCCGACCGCGTTCGCGATGCCGAACGCCGAGCTCATCAGCACCTGCCAGCGCAGCCGCACGACCGAATCGGGGAACAGATCGGGAATGCACGCGAACGCGGTGCCGACCAGCATCCCGCCGCCGATACCCTGCAGCCCGCGCGCCAGCACGAGATACAGCATGTCGTTGGCCATCCCGCACAGCACCGACGCGCCGGTGAACACGACGATCGACGCGATCACGAACGGCTTGCGGCCGTAATAGTCGCCGAGCCGGCCGAAGATCGGCACCGTGATCACGGAACTGAGCAGGTACGAGGTCGCGACCCACGCGTACAGGTCGAAGCCGCGAAGTTCGGCGACGATGGTCGGCAGCGCGGTGCCGACGACCGTCTGGTCCAGCGCGACCAGCATGGTGACGAACGAGATTCCGATCATCGCGAGCAGCGATTCGCGGAACGGCAGGACTTGCCCGCTCGAATGGTGGGCGGCAGTATGAACGGCCATTTTTTGTCGATGCAACTTTTGCCGAGTCAAAGAATCTCAAAATTCTAGCATGCCGGAGTAATCTAGGCTGGCGATAGGTTCAGGGCCTGTTCAGGCCAAGGAGAAAGATGGAACCGATTTCAATCACCCCCGCGACGACGCTTTCGCCGGAGGATCGGGACGCGCTGCGGCGCGCGAAGCAGGTGCTGGAAAGCCCGTCGCTGACGATGAAGCTGACGGGCGTGCTCGGCGCGCCGGTCGAGAAAATGATCGCGCGACTGCCGGACTTCGCGACCGGCAAGATCAACGACGCGACGCAGCTCGCGCTGCGCAAGTGCCTGAACATCGCGCTGCGCACGCTCGGCAAGCCACAGGCGCCGGACGCCGAGCCTGAAAAGCCCAGCAACCTGCTGCACAAGCTCGCGGTCGCGACGACCGGCGCGGCAGGCGGGGCGTTCGGCTTTCTCGCGCTGCCGGTCGAGCTGCCGGTGACGACCACGCTGATCTTCCGCTCGGTGTGCGACATCGCGCGCAGCGAGGGCGAGGATCTGACCTCGGTCGATACGCAGCTGCAATGCCTGGCCGTGCTCGGCATGGGCGGCAACCCGGACAAGCAGGAGGAAGACGCCGATCTCGGCTATTTCGTGCTGCGCGGCGCGCTCGCGCAGGCGATCTCGAAGGCGTCGTCGGACATCACCGCGAAAGGCATCGCCGCGCACAGCTCGGCGGCTGTCTTCAAGCTCGTGCAGACGGTGGCGTCGCGCTTCTCGGTGCAGGTGACCGAGCAGATGGCCGCGAAGTCGATCCCGGCGATCGGCGCCGTGCTCGGCGCGACCGTCAACACGCTGTTCATCGACCACTTCCAGCAGATGGCGCACGGCCACTTCACCGTGCGCCGGCTCGAACGCAAGTACGGCTCGGTGGCCGTCCAGGCCGCCTATCAGGCGATCGACGCCTCGCCCGCGCGCTGAACCGCACGCTCGACCGCGACGCGGCGCAGGAACGCGGCCGCGCGGTCGAGCGCGTCGCGCGCTTCCGGCACCATCGGCGCGTACAGCTGCCACACGTGCGGCATGTCGGGCCACACCTCGATTTCCACCTGAACGCCGGCCGCCTTCGCCTTCTCGGCGACGCGGCGCGAATCGTCGAGCAGCACCTCGGTGCTGCCGGCCTGGATATACAGCGGCGGCAGGCCCGTGAAATCGGCGTAGAACGGCGACGCGTACGGATGCGTCGCCGGCGCGTCGCCGAGATACAGCTTCGCCGCCTTCGGCAGCGCCGCGGCCGCGAACATCGGGTCGACGCCGTCGTTGTTGCGCATCGTGCCGCCGGTGCCGGCCAGGTCCGTCCACGGCGAGAACAGGATCGCGCCGGCGGGCAGCGGCTCGCCGCGGTCACGCAGCGCGACGAGCGTCGCCAGCGCGAGGCCGCCGCCCGCCGAATCGCCGCCGAACACGATCGACTCGGGCGGCGTGCCGAGCGCCAGCAGTTGCCGGTACGCGGCGAGCGCATCGTCGAGCGCGGCCGGGAAGCGGTTTTCGGGCGCGAGCCGGTAGTCGAGCGAGAACGAACGCACGCCCGCGCGCTTCGTCAGCCCGAACACCAGCGGCCGGTGAGTCTTCGTCGAACAGAAGTAGTAACCGCCGCCGTGGAAATACAGCAGCGTGCGGCCCGGCCCGCGCCCTGCGGCCGCATCGGTGCGTTCGAGCCATTCGCCGCGCAGCGGCGCGTCGCCGACGCCATAGCACTGCCGCAGCCGGTAGCCCGACGGCGGGCGGCGCGGCACGAACATCCGCAGGTCGGTAAAGCGCCGGGCACGCGCGGGTCGAGCACCTCGCGCGTGGTCTCCGGACGAAACTGCCAGCGCAGCAGCCAGCAGGCGAACTTGCTTTGCCAACTCATCGGACGCACTCCGTCATCACAGTGTGACGATGGTACGTTCAAACGTTCCCGCGTCGCTCGACAGGTGCCTCTACATCAAACGCCCGCGCTCAGTTCGCCGGCATCACCTGGCCGCGAATCTCGCCGGACGGGTGCTCCTTCGTATGGATGTTGAAGTACCACTTGCCGCCCATCAGGTCGGTGACCTGCTCGTCGGTGAGCGCCTTCGAACCCTTGATCGGGCTCGCCAGTTCGTCCTTCGGAATCGGCACCTGCACGCCGGCGTTCTGGCCGACCGGCGCGGGCCCGTGGAAATGCGCGGCGGTGGCCGGGCCCGAGAGGTGTTCGTAAGTGACCGTCCACTGCAGCATGTGGGTGGCCGTGTCGTAGGTGGCGGCGACGGTGCCGGAGCCCTTGGTCGCCGTCGGCGGCACTTCGCTCGACGGCTGCAGACTGGCGGACAGGCGCACCGTTTCGGCGGCGGCGCTGCCGGCGGCCAGCACGCCCGCCAATAACGCGACCTGGAGCAAACGCAGCTTGAGCATGGATTCTCCTTGTACGACGTGGTACGCCGCGCGAGCGGCGGCGTCACCCCTGATGGTAGTCGATCGGCGCCCGCTCCGGCAGACTGCCGGAACCTGGAAGAGACCTTTGCAGCATGGCCTCTGAATCCGTGCGCGGCCTTTCGCTACACTTCGTTTCACAGTTGCTTGTTTCCTTCGTCCGAAGGAGTCTGCGAGTATTCACGCGGCCACCCCGGCCGCGTTTTTTTTGCGTGTCCCGAACGACACGCGGCATGCCGCACGCGGATTCCGCTGTTCCGCTCCATCCATTACCAAGCAGCACGAAGCATCTCTCTTCCCGCACACGCCGCGATCGACGCTCGTGCCGCCGGCCACCAGGACGAGACAGCGTACCCCGCATGTTGTCGCGATACGTGTAATAGGTTATTGCGCCAAGCCGGGTCGACACGTGTTTTCCTGCGCAGGAAAATGTTCGCGTGTTGTCGTGACTGGAAAGTGAACCGTGCCGGCCCGTCCCCGATGCCCTGCCCGACCCGCCCCGTCCGTGTCCGCCCGCTGCTGGCGGGTCTCTGCTCCGTCGCCGCCCTTTACGGCGCGCCCGCCGACGCGCAGGAGTTCTCGCTGCTCACCGGCCCGCTGTGGGGCGGCGGGCAACGCACGTATTCGTGGGCGTTCGATTACCAGGAAGGCTTGAGCCCGCATACCGCGCTCGGCTTCACGTGGTACAACGAAGGGCATATTCCGAATCACCACCGCGATGGCCAGGCGGTGCAGTTCTGGGGCCGCGTGCCGCTCGAGAACCGCCGCCTGGTGCTGTCGGCCGGCGCGGGCCCGTATCGCTACTTCGACACGGTGCCGGCCACCGAAGGTCGCGGGTATTCGAATACGCACGGCTGGGGCGTGCTGATGAGCGTGCGCGCCGCGTACTACACGTCGCACCGCTGGATCGCGCAGCTTCAGGTCAACCGCGCGCACGTGTTCAGCGGGCCCGACACGACGTCGGTGATGTTCGGTGTCGGCTACCAGCTCGATGCGCCCGACACGCCGGGCCCGCGCGACACCGCGCTGCCGCGCACCCGCAAGGTCACGCACAACGAAGTCACCGCGATGCTCGGCGAGACGATTCTGAACAGCCGCTCGTCGCCGTCGACGCTCGGCGGCAGCCTCGAATACCGGCGCGGCCTCACGCGTTCGATCGACTGGACCGCGACGTGGATGTACGAAGGCGCGAAGCAGGCGGTCCGCCGCAACGGCATCGCGTCCCAGCTGTGGCTCACGCGCGCGTTCCTGAACGACAAGGTCACGCTGTCGGCCGGCGCCGGCGCGTACTTCACCGTCAACCAGCGCAACCGCGACGGCCAGCCGGGCCCAGGTGACGGCCGCCTCTCCGGCATCGTGTCGATCTCGGCCAGTTACCGGATTTCCGAGCGCTGGCTCACGCGTATCACGTGGAACCGCGTGGTCACGCGCTACGACCGCGATACCGACGTGATCCAGGCCGGCGTCGGCTACCGCTTCTAGTCCGGCGCCCTCACCGGGCGTGCTGTCCGCATCACGCGCGGTAGCCCGGATCGATCCGGTCGACGATGCGCTGCAGCGCGTCGAACGCGTCCTGTCCCGCGCCATGCTTCGGATCGAAATTCAGCGAATCGCGCACGCACCCTTCGAGCACGGGCGGCGCAATCGGCAGCGCCACGCCGATCGCATGCGTCGCGATCTGCACCTCGCACGCGCGGTTGAGCAGCCACATCAGCGAAAACGTCTGCGCGAGCGTCGCGCCGATCGTCACGGGGCCGTGGTTGCGCAGCAGCAGCACCGGCCGCCCGCCCGCGCTCTCGACGATGCGCCGGCCTTCCTCGAGATGCACGGTGATGCCTTCGAAGTCGTGATACGCGATCTTCCCGTACAGCTGCGCCGAATAGAAATTCGAGAACGACAGCCCGTCGCGCGAACAGCACACGGCCATCGTCGGCGTCGTGTGCACGTGCATCACGCAGTGCGCGTCGGGCAGCGCCGCATGGATCGCGCCGTGGAACGTGAAGCCGGCCGGATTGATCGGCCAGTCGGAGTGACCGATCACATTGCCGTCGATGTCGATCTTCACGAGATTCGACGCGCACACCTCGCGGTAATGGAGCCCGAACGGGTTGATCAGGAAATGTCCGTCCTCGCCCGGCACGCGCAGCGAGATATGGTTGTAGATCAGTTCGGTCCAGCCGAGATGATCGAAGATGCGGTAGGCGGCCGCGAGCTGCACCCGCGCCTGCCATTCAGCTTCGGAGAAGCGCGCGGGACGCGTGAACGGCTGGTTCGGTACACGTTGCATGGGAAACTCCGGTTGCGGGGGCGCGCGGCCCCGGGCGAATGGCGGCGCGCATCGTCCATCGTGTGCAGGCGCCGGGGCGCGGTGCGAGGTGCGTATCACGCACGTGTGGCGGCGCGTCGGTCGGCGCCGTTCCGGCCCGCATTGTGCGAGCGGCTCGGCAGCGCCTCTTCTCGATTCACTTATAGTTGCGCGCACAACCATATCACCTTTCCCCGCGCACCGGTATCGCGGGTTTTGCCGGAGCCGTTCGTGCCCTTACAGCTGGTCGTCGACCGGCAGCAGCGTGAAGATGCCCGTCATCACGTTGCGCAGCAACCCCGCATGCGGGTCGACGTGATAGGTAGTGGTCTGGCCGCCTTCGGTGCCCGTCCATTCGAGCGCCGGCGGGCCGCCATCGGTCCGCTTCGCGAGCGTGACGCGGTAGCTTTCGTCCGGCTGCGTCACGCGCGCGAAGATCGCCGCGGCCTGCTGCGCAAGCACCGGGCTGTGGATCACGAGCGCAAGCTCGGTGTTCAGGTGCGCGGAGCGCGGGTCGAGGTTCAGCGAGCCGATCACGAGGATTTGCCGGTCGATCACGTACGCCTTCGCATGCAGGCTCGCACGCGAGCGCGAACCGAACAGCCGCGCGGGCTGCTGGTCGGGCTGCGACTTGAATTCGTACAGCTCGACGCCGCGCTGCAGCAGCGGCACGCGATACGGCGCATAGCCGGACTGCACCGCGACCGCGTCGGTCGCCGCGAGCGAGTTCGTCACGATCGCGACGCGCACGCCGCGCGCGACCGTGTCGCCGAGGATCTTCACGCCGGCGTCATGCGGCACGAAGTACGGCGAAAACGCCAGGAATTCCTTCTGCGCGCCGCGCGTCAGCTCGGCCAGGCGCTGCATCGGCGGGCTCACGTACGTGCCGGTCGGCCGCGCGACCTTGTCCGGCGCATCGACCTTGAATTCGGCCGGCGCCCACACGAGTTCGAGTTCGTCGCGCGCGATCTGCCGGGCGAGCGGCGTCGCGTTCAGCGGTTTCGCGTTGTACGGATCGGCATTCTTGCGCCAGTGATCGCGCAGCTCGTCGCGCATCGCGTCGAGATCCTTCGGATCGAACGTCTGATGATTCAGCACGCGCAACGGGTAGCTGCTCGCGCTCGCCCAGTAGTCGTCGAAGCTCTTCGAGATGTCGCTCGTCACGGGACCGGCCGCCAGCACGTCGAGATCGCGGAACTGCAGCGTCGGGCTCGCACTGAAGTATTCGTCGCCGAGATTGCGGCCGCCGACGATCGCGAGCTGGTTGTCCGCGATCATCGCCTTGTTGTGCATCCGGCGCGTGAAGCTGTCGATCCGCGTGAAGAAGTTGGCCGTGCGCTCCATCATGCCGCGCTGCGACGCGCCGAACGGGTTGAACACGCGGATCTCGATGTTCTGGTGCGTATTCAGCGCGGCCATCACGCGGTCGATATCGTGGAAGTTCAGGTCGTCGACCAGCATCCGCACGCGCACGCCGCGATCGGCCGCGTACAGCGCCGCGCCCAGCAGCAGCTTGCCGGTCGTGTCCTCGGTCGCGATGTAGTACTGCATGTCGAGCGTCTTCGTCGCCGCACGCGCAAGCGCGATGCGCATCTGCAATGCGGTGGCGCCGTCAGCCAGCAGCCGGAAGCCCGACTGCCCGGGATGCGCGGCTTCCGGCGCGGCCAGCGCATCGCGCAGCGGCGTGGCGGTTTCCGCCGACAACGCATGGGAGACGGGGCGATCGAGCGAGGTGGCAGGCGGATGCGTCGCGCACGCGGCGAGCGGCAGCAGCGCGCAGACGACCAGCGCGCGGGCCTGGCGGCATGCTGCGCGCCACGACAGCGCGGCCGGCGCGCGCCGGATCAAGGATGTGAGCACGGAAGCTTCCTCGACAGTCGGATCAATGGGCACATCATGGCCGCGGCGCGCGGCTGACAGGCGGTTCCGGACGATTCTAGTGGGCGCCCGACGAGCGGGTCAATCGAGCGGCCCCCGCATGCCGCGCCGCGCCGCCGCCACGTGCGTCATGCACGGCGGCTCGTGATGCGTGATGCGCGACCGGTCGCCGCTCCTGCGGGCACCGGCGCAGGTCCAACCAATCTCGCGGTGCGCCGCTTCCCGTTCGAAATGGCTGCGCACGCAGCCGATATGCGTCTGCATCGCGGTGCGCGCCTCTTCGGGCCGGTGCGCGCAAATCGCCTCGTACACGACCCGTGTGCTGCAATGACAGCAACTCGGATGCCTGCTCGTCCTCCATCGTCATCCGGTCACGTCGATGGAGATGTGCTCGCGCAGCATGCCGATCACGCTCGTATGTAGATGCAGGAACATCGTATTGTCCGACGCCAACGCGATCGCCTCGTGCAGCTTCGCCTGGGTCGCGGCTTCGACGGCCGCGTCGCCCTTCGCGTGCGCGGTTTCGAGCTAGTAAGCGGCGACGTGCATGCCGAAAAAACAAAAAACCCACGCCCGAGCGAGCGTGGGTTGCTTCATGTCGCTTGCCGATCGCCGGCGCTGACGGCCGGCGATCGGCCGCGGGATCAGCTGCCCTTCGCGATGCGATCCTGGATGTGCTGCGCGCGGCTCGCCGACGACGGGTGCGAGCTCATCATCGAGCTCTGGCCGCCATCCATCTGCGCGAGCTTCTGGAAGCCGGTGACGAGGCCCTTCTGGCTCATGCCCTTCTGCTTCATCAGGTCGAACGAGTAGTCGTCGGCCGCGCTTTCCTGCGACTGCGAGAACTGCGCGTTGATGAACTTCTCGGTGATGTCGCCGAGCTGCGAGCTCGACAGCGCCGCCACGCCCGGCGATGCCGCGCCGGCCGCGCTGCGCGCCGCGCTCACCGCGTATGCCGTCTGCATCGCCTTCTTCGAGTGGCCGAGTGCGACGTGGCCCATTTCATGGCCGATCACGCCGCGCAGTTCGTCGTCGTTCATCATGTCCATCAGGCCGCTGTACACGCGCACGCAGCCGTTGCCCATCGCCCACGCGTTGACGTCCTTGGTCAGGTAGACCTTGTAGTTGATCTTCTGGCCGTTCAGCGTCATGTCGCCGAAGCCCTTCATCACCTTCGTCAGGCGCTTCGCGTAGGCGCTGTTGGCCGGCGCGATCTTCGATTCGGCGTCGCTCGACTTGCACGATTCGTTCGACAGCGCGGCGATGTCGCTGTCCGACAGCGTCGCTGCCTTGTACAGGTTGGTCCCCGCCGACGTCAGGCTGTTCGCGTCAAGGCTCTGCACCCCGCCGCACGCGCTCAGCAGAAACGCCACGCCACACGCCGCCACCGCTTTCTTGAGTTGCATCCCGGAATCCCTCGATAGTTGTATTTGGGAGCGGCGATTTTGCATAATCCGGCAGAAAATTACCAGATGTTTACATCGGATGACACGTTCATTACTCAGCGGATTGACATGACGCGGCGATCTCGCCCCGGATTGACGACGAAAAGCGCGGTAATCGCCGCGCCCGGCGCGGCGGCCGGGAAGGAAAGCGGGCGGACCGTCGCTCAGGCCGTCTGGTCGCGGCGACGCGTCAGGCGGCGTGCGACCAGCATCGGCAGCCGTATCGCGAAGCCGGTGAACAGGCGCAGGTGCATCCACGCGAGCAGTGCGTTGTCGCGGCCGTAGTGAAAGTGCGACACACCGCCTTCGTGCCGGCCGAAATAGCGCACCGGCGCGTCGATGCGGATCGGGCGCACACCGGCCCAGCACAGGCGCACGGCCGCTTCGGGATCGAAGTCGAAGCCGCGCATCCACGGCTGGCGCCGCATGATCGCCGTCAGCGGCGCGACCGGATAGACGCGAAAACCGTACAGCGAATCGCCGATCCCGGCCCACAGCGTCTCGAGGTCGGCCCACGCGTTCGACAACCGGCGCCCCTGCACGCGCAACTGCGGCGCGCTCGCGTCGAACTTCGGCACGCCGAGCACCATCGCGTCGGGCGCGGCCTGTGATGCCGCCATGAAGGCGGGAATCAGGTCGGCCGGATGCTGGCCGTCGGAATCCATCGTCAGTACGTGCGTGAAGCCGCTCGCGGCCGCCGCGTCGAGCCCCGCGAGCACCGCGGCGCCCTTGCCGCGATTCTCCGGCAGCACGATCACGCGCAGGCCGGGATCGCGCTCGGCCATCGCCTGCAGCCGTTCGGCGCTGCCGTCGGTGCTGCCGTCGACGACGACCCACACCGGGTTCCACTGCGCACGGGCATTGCTCACGGTCGTGTCGACCTTGGCGCCCGGGTTGTAGCTCGGAATCAGGACGAGATGGGTGGACGACGCGTGCAGCTTGGACATGAGAACAGCCGATGACGAAGACGGAGATCCTGACAAAAGTGTATGACTCGCCGACGAACGCCGGCACGCTTCGTCGACACCGGCCGCGGGCCGGACCGGTTGCCGGATCGTGAGGCTCTCGCGCTTCATGACAGCCACTCCATCGCATGACCGGCGCTGGCCTCGATCTCGACCAGCAGGTCGTCGCGACACACGTCCGCATGAACGAACAGCGGCCGCACGTGAGGACCGGCGGCCTCGCGCAGCACGCGGCCGATCGCGGCCAGCGCCGCGGTGTCGCCTGCGTCGCGCACGTAAACGCGGTAGCCGAGGTCGGCGAGCGAGAACGGCCCGTGCCCCTGCCGCGCGGCCTGCTCGAGCACGGCCGCGAGGTTCGCGACCGTCTCGCGCGTCTGCGCGACGACGTCGCCGCGATGCACGGTGCGGTGCCCGACGATGCTCGCGGTGCCCGAGACGAACAGCACCGGCGTCGCTTCACCGTCGGCCCACGCGGCGGCGCGCGCGAACGTCGGCGCACGCGGGCCGTACTGCGCCGGATAGTGATACGCGCTGACCTGGCGCGGATTCTCGATCGAGTCGGCCGGCGTGCGGCTCGCGAGGAAATGAATCGCGAGCGGCGCGGCCGGCGACGCATCGCCCGCGACCGCCTCGACCGAGCCGAGCGCGCACGCGGCCGGCACGCCGCCCGTCAATGCGCGGCGGCACGCGTCGAATGCGCGCTGACGGCCGATATTGAATTGACGATAGCGCTCGACGCCGAACTGCACCGCATTGATCGCCGGCACGGTGTTCCAGATCCGCAGCGGATGCGGCATGCCGAGCGTATCGAGCAGGTCGAACAGCGCGCGGTATGCATCGAACGTCGCGCGTTCGAGCGGCGTGCCGCCGTCGCGCGACGCGTCGTACGCCGCGTCCGTCTCGTGCACGACGAGACTGCCGAACACGAGCCCCGCCGCTTCGCTGTAGCGGTAATGCAGTGGACCGCGCCGTTCGCCGCGCAGGTCGTGCGCATCGCACTGCCACAGTTCGCAGACGGCCTCGCCCGGTGCGACTTCGGCGCCGAGCAGCGCCATCTGCACCGGCGCGACCGGCAGGCCGGGCGCGGCATCGGTCAGCATCCGCGCCATGGCCGCCGCGCGCGACGCATCCGGGGTTCCCGCCGCGCCGATGCACACCGCGCCCAGCGCGCCGGGAAACACGCGATCGAGTCCGTCGCCCCGGCCGCGCGCATCGTGCAGCAGCGCGACGAGCCGCGCATCGCTCATCTGGACGAGCCGCAACGCGCGGTCGCCGCCGTGCGCGAACGGCGCGGCCGCAGGCGCGGCGGCGGGCAACATCGAACACGGGCGCCGTTCGGCGTCGACTGGATGCACGGACACTTCGATTTCCTCACTATGCGGCGCAGGCCGCGCGACCACGCGGCCCTGCGCCGCGTTGCGTTACGTCAGGCGAATGCGGCGCGCTTCGTCATGCGAGCCCGCCGTTGACGGACAACACCTGCCCCGTCACATAGGCCGCGGCGTCGGATACCAGGTACGCGACCATCGCCGCGACTTCGTCGGGCCGGCCCGCGCGCTGCGCGGGCACGAGCTGCTTGATGCGTTCCGCGGGAAACGCCTGGTCGGCCATCGGCGACGCGATGATGCCGGGCGCCACCGCGTTCACGGTAATGCCGCGCGACGCGAGCTCCAGCGACAGCGACTTCGTCGCGCCGATCAGCCCCGCCTTCGCGGCCGCGTAATTGGCCTGCCCGCGATTGCCGGTCACGCCGGCCACCGACGCGATGTTGACGATCCGTCCGCGCCGCGTGCGGATCATCGGCAGCAGCAGCGGCTGCGTGACGTTGAAAAAGCCGTTGAGCGTCACGTCGATCACGCTGTGCCATTGCTGGCGCGACATGCCGGCCATCGGCGCGTCGTCGTGAATGCCCGCGTTGTTGACGAGGATCTGCACCGGCGCCTCGTCGATGAACGGCTTCAGCGCGACGAGCGTCGCGTCGGCGTCGGTCACGTCGAACGCGATCGCGTGCGCGGCGCCGCCGGCCGCGACGATCCGTTGCGCGACGGCCTGCGCCTGCTCGAGATGGCGGTTCGCATGCACCCACACTTCATGGCCGGCCTGCGCGAGCGTCGTGCAGATCGCCTGCCCGAGTGCGCCGCTGCCGCCCGTCACGAGCGCCCGCATCGCCTTGCTCCGTTCATCGCGTGTTCCCCTCGATCGCTGCCGCCGCGCATCGTCCGCCGAGCGCCGCCGTCACTTCGTGCGATGCGCGGCGACGTAGGCAGCCAGCGCACCGAGCGTCGCAAAGATTGTCTGGTTGTCCGGATTGTCCGAGCGCAGTTCGAAGCCGTATTTCTTCGAAATCAGCAGCGCGATTTCCAGGATGTCGATGGAGTCGAGCCCGAAACCTTCGCCATACAGCGGGGTGTCGGCCGTCACTGTATCGAGCGGGACGTCTTCGAGATTCAGTTCGCCGATGATCAGCGTGGCGAGCTCTTGTTCCAGTGCGTTCATCATGCGTGCGTGCAGGCGGCCCATGACAGCGGGAGGCGCCCGGAAACGGCAACCGTCGTGCACGCCCGGCGCGTGCAAATCTCCGTCCCTCCGGCCTCTGCCGGCTTCCCCGCCTGCGTCGTTGGGGGATTGTTTGTAAAAGTTACGCGGATTCTAGACGAAGGGTATCGGGGCGTATACCGCGAATGGTTACAAGACTGGCGAGCCGCCGCAGCAGCCCGTTTCGGACGCGAAGACACGAGACGCTTGAGCCGCTTCGGATGGAAATGGACCGACCCCGCGAAACCGTTCGGCCGGCGCCATACAATCGGTTACAAAACCCGGTCACGACGCCCCCGAACCGCACTGCCGCCGCCCTAAAATGTGCGTGCCCGACCACCGGCCCGGACCCGCGTCCCGGCCGCCATTCATATGATGTTTGACGGCCCGACCATCGTGTCCGGCCACGATCCGCCCGATGTCTCCAGTCATGCCGTATCCGCCCTTGCGCTCCGTTCCGGTTCGCCCGCCCGTCAGCCGTCGCAGCCCGGCCGCCGGCCGGTGCGCGCGCCGCGCGCCCGGAGGCCGCCGATGAGCCGGCTGCTGCCCGTCGTGCGCGGCGTCGCGGCAGTGGGCGCCGTGGCCGCCTACCAGGTTGGCGCGCACTACGCGAGCGCGACACCCGGCGCGCACGGCCTCGGCCTCGCGATGGCGCTCGTGCCGCCGCTGCTGCTCGCGCTGGGCGTGGCGCTGCGCTCGCCGCGGCGCGCGTGGCTCGTGCCGGCGTGGCTGCTGGCCGCCGCCGCGCTGTGGGCGGCACGCGCGCCGCTCGCGCGGCACTTCGAATGGGGCCTGTATCTGGAACACGCGAGCTTCAACGTCGCGATGGCGCTGCTGTTCGGCCGCACGCTCGTGGCCGGCGACGTGCCGCTGTGCACGCGCTTCGCGGCGATGATCCACGGCACGGTCACGCCGGCCGTCGCGCGCTACACGCGGCGGATCACGCTCGCGTGGACGCTGTTCTTCGTCGCGATCGCCGCCGTGTCGACGCTGCTGTTCGCGACCGCGCCGATCGTCACGTGGTCGACCTTCGCGAACTACCTGTCGCTGCCGCTCGTCGCCGTGATGTTCGCCGCCGAGCATGCGTGCCGGCGTGTCGCGCTGCCGCACGAGCCGCGGCCGCGGATGGTCGATGCGGTGCGCGCGTATCGCGCGACGACCCACGCATCGCAGGCCGCGCGATGAATTCATGACCGGCGCGGCCCCAAGGGCCGCGCGGGCCTTCGTTCCCGTCTTGACCGATTTATGCCGACTCACCCGCTGGTATTCCATGCCTCGCCCGACCAGACGATCGCCTGGCGCGACGGCTCGCCCGTCACCGTGCGCGCGTTCGTCTCCGACGTCGCGCGCGTGGCCGCCGCGCTGCCCGCCGGCAGCCACGTGTTCAACGTGTGCCGCGACCGCTATCGCTTCGCGGTCAGCCTGTGCGCGGCGCTCGTCGCCGGCAAGGTCAGCCTGCTGCCGTCGACGCACACGCCGGAAATGGTGCGCCAGCTCGCGTCGTTCGCGCCCGATGCGTTCTGCCTGCACGATGCGCCCGACTGCGCGATCGACCTGCCGCGCTTCGCGTACCCCGATGCCGCGCCGGGCGAGGCGCCGAGCGATACGCCGTTCGCCGTCCCGCGGATCGACGCGGCGCGGATCATGGCCTACGTGTTCACGTCCGGCTCGACCGGCGCGCCGGTGCCGCACCGCAAGACCTGGGGCTTCCTGGTCGGCTGCGTGCGCGCGGCGGCCGACCGCCTCGGGCTGCTCGACGGCCGCGCGGCCACGCTGATCGGCACGGTGCCCGCGCAGCACATGTACGGCTTCGAGTCGACGGTGCTGCTCGCGCTGATCGGCGGCCTCGCGTTCAGCAACCGCCAGCCGTTCTACCCGAGCGACATCCGCGACGAACTCGACACGATCCCGCAGCCGCGGGTGCTCGTCACGTCGCCGATCCACCTGCGTGCGCTGCTGTCGGCCGGCCATGCGCTGCCGCGCGCGGCGCTCGTGCTGTCGGCCACCGCGCCGCTGTCGGAGAAGCTCGCGTGCGAAGCCGAGGCCGCGCTCGACGCGCCGCTCGTCGAGATCTACGGCAGCACCGAGACCGGCCAGATCGCGACCCGTCGGACGTCGCAAGGCGCGGCGTGGGAACTGTTCCCGGACATCCGGCTCGACGCGCGCGCCGAACCGGATGGCGACGACAGCGGGCCGACCGTGTGGGTATCGGGCGGGCACGTCGAAGCGCCGGTGCCGATGGGCGACGCGCTCGAACTGCTCGGCGACGGCCGGTTCCTGCTGCACGGCCGCAAGGCCGACCTCGTCAACATCGCGGGCAAGCGCACGTCGCTCGCTTACCTGAACCATCAGCTCAACGCGATTGCCGAAGTGGTCGACGGCGTGTTCTTCATGCCCGACGAAGCCGCGCCGACGCACGGCGACACCGCCCGCGAACCGGTCACGCGGCTCGTCGCGCTGGTCGTCGCGCCGACGCTCTCGGTCGCCGATCTGCAGCGCGCGCTGCGCGAGCGGATCGATCCCGCGTTCATGCCGCGCCCGCTCGTGTTCGTCGATGCGTTGCCGCGCAACGAAACGGGCAAGCTGCCGCGCGACGTGCTGGCCGCACTCGTTGCGCAACATACGCGTAGCGCGGCGGCGACGGCCACGACGGCCATGCCGCCCGCGCCGCCGGCCGAACGCGACCCGGCCGGCCCGCCCGCGCTCGCGTTCACGATTGCCGTCGACCATCCCGCGCTGCCCGGCCACTTCCCCGGCCATCCGGTCGTGCCCGGCGTCGTGCTGCTCGATCACGCGATCCATACGCTCGGCGCGACGCTGAACCGTCCGCTGCATGCGTGGCGGCTCGGATCCGCGAAATTCCTGAGCCCGGTCGCGCCCGGCGAACCGCTCGATCTCGCGTACGACGCGGCAGCCAGCGGCGCGATCCGCTTCACGGTGCGCGCCGGGTCGCGCGAGGTCGCGACCGGCGTGCTGTCCGCCCCACCGCCCGCCGCGCAGGATGGCGCGCAGCCATGAAGCGCACCGCATGGGCCGAACGCCAGGAACGCAGCAACGCGGGTTTGCTGCGCGTCATGACGTGGATCTCGCTGCGCTTCGGCCGGCAGCGCGCGCGCATCGTGCTGCACCTGATCGCGACGTATTTCGTGCTGTTCTCGCCGATCGCGTGCGCGGCGTCCCGCGACTACCTGCGCCGCGTGCTCGGTCGCCCCGCGCGCTGGCGCGACGTGTACCGGCACGTGTTCACGTTCGCGGCGACGATCCACGACCGCATCTACCTGATGAACGGGCGCTTCGACCTGTTCGACATCCGGCTGCACGGCGAAACGCTCGTCGACGACGCGCTCGCGGGCGGGCGCGGCGCGTTCCTGATGGGCGCGCACCTCGGCAGCTTCGAGGTCGTGCGCGCGATCGGCCGCACGCATCCGGACCTGCGCGTGGTCGTCACGATGTACGAGAAGAACGCACGCAAGATCAACGCGACGCTCGCCGCGGTGAACCCGGCCGCGCAGCCGGAAGTGATTCCGCTCGGCCAGGTCGACTCGATGCTGAAGGTGCGCGAGCGCCTCGACGCGAACTGCATGGTCGGCATGCTCGCCGACCGCACGCTGCTCGACGATGCCGCCGCGTCGCTGCGGCGCGTGCCGCTGCTCGGCGCGCCGGCCGCGTTCCCGCTCGGCCCGCTTTACATGGCCGCGATGCTGAAGCGCCCGGTGATCTTCATGACGGGCCTCTATCGCGACGGCAACCGCTACGACGTGCACTTCGAGACGCTCGCCGATTTCTCCGACGTGCGGCGCGACGCGCGCGCGGCGGCGGTCGATGCGGCGCTCGCGCGCTACGTCGCGCTGCTCGACAAGTACTGCCGCGCGGCGCCGTACAACTGGTTCAACTATTTCGATTTCTGGCAAGGCGGCGATGCCGCGGCCGCAACCGCGCGCCGCGAGACGGCGCACGCCGGCGCCGACCTGCCCGCCACGAGGGATTCCGACGCATGACCGCCGTTCGCCGCCGCCCGTTCCCGTTTTCGTCGGGCCGCCTCCACCGCGCGGCCCGCGTGCTCGCCGCCACCGCCGCGATCGTGCTGGCCGTGCCGGCGCACGCGGCCGATACCGGCTCGACCTGGACCCTCGACCGGCTGATGTCGACGCTCGCGCAGCACAAGTCGGGCCGGGCGACCTTCACCGAGACGAAGACCCTGTCGATTGCCACGCAGCCGGTCGAATCGTCGGGCGAACTGATGTTCGTCGCGCCCGACCATCTGGAAAAGCACACGCTGAGCCCGAAGCCCGAACATCTGGTCGTCGACGGCGACATGCTCACCGTCGAGCGCAACAACCGCAAGTACACGCTCGCGCTCGCGCGCTATCCGGAGCTCGGCGCGTTCATCGACAGCATCCGCGCGACGCTCGCCGGCAACCGCTTCGCGCTTGAACGGGTGTACAAGGTCGCCCTGTCCGGACGCGGCGACGACTGGACGCTGACGCTCACGCCGCTCGACTCGCGGATGCTGAAGGTCGTCAGCACGATCACGCTCGACGGCACGCGCGACGTGCTGCGCAGCGTCGCGGTCCGGCAGGCCGACGGCGATCGTTCGGTGATGCGCCTGCAACCCGTGGCGGCGAACGCGAACTGATGGACGAGCGCACCCGATCCTCACCCGTCGCCCGCCGCGTGCCCGCGTGGCGGCAGCGCGCGGTGCTCGTGTGGCTGCTCGCGCTGGTCGCGTGCGGCATCGCGATCGGACGCGCGCACTTCACGGCCGACCTGTCCGCGTTCCTGCCGAACGCGCCGAGCGCCGGGCAGCGCGTGCTCGTCGACCAGTTGCGCGACGGCATCGTGTCGCGCCTGATCCTCGTCGCGATCGACGGCGGCGACGCGGGCACGCGCGCCGCGCTGTCGCGGCGCGTCGCCGGCACGCTACGCGCCGATCCGCAGTTCGCGGCCGTGCACAACGGCGAAGCCGCGAACGACGCGCGCGACCGGCAATTCATCTTCGCTCACCGCTATCTGCTGAGCCCGGCCGTCACGCCGCAGCGCTTCAGCGCCGACGGCCTGCACCAGGCGCTCGGCGACAGTCTCGACCTGCTGAGTTCGTCAGCCGGCCTCGTCGCGAAGGCAATGCTGCCGCGCGACCCGACCGGCGAAGTCGCCGCGCTCGTCGACGAGCTCGACCGCGCGGCCGAACCGGCGAGCCGCGACGGCGTGTGGGCGTCGCGCGACGGCACGCGCGCGGTGCTGGTCATGCAGACGGCCGCCGCCGGCTCCGATACCGACGCGCAGGCCCGCGCGATCGACGCCGTGCGCCGCGCGTTCGCGGCCGCGACGCAAGCCGTGCCGAACGCGGCCGGCACCTCGCTCGCGATGACGGGCCCCGGCGTGTTCTCGGTCGACACGCGCGACACGATCCGGCACGACGTCGAACGGCTGTCGACGGCGAGCGTCGTGCTGATCGTCGCGCTGCTGCTCACGCTGTACCGTTCGCCGCGCACGCTCGCGCTCGGCCTGCTGCCGGTGCTGACGGGTATCGCGGCCGGGATCGCGGCGGTCAGCGTCGCGTTCGGCACGGTTCACGGGCTGACGCTCGGGTTCGGCACCACGCTGATCGGCGAAGCCGTCGACTATTCGATCTACCTGTTCGTGCAATCGGCGCAGGCCGGTACGCGCGGCGACCCACGCCCGGCCGACGCGACGCGCGCGTGGGTCGCCGCGTACTGGCCGACGATCCGGCTCGGCGTGCTGACGTCGGTGTGCGGATTCGCATCGATGCTGTTCTCCGGGTTCCCCGGCCTCGTGCAGCTCGGGCTCTATTCGATCGTCGGGCTGACGGCCGCCGCGCTCGTCACGCGCTTCGTGCTGCCGCATCTGCGTGGCGAGCATGTCGCGATCCGCGACGTATCCCGCGTCGGCGCCGTGCTCGCGCGCGCGGCCGACGCCGCGCCGCGGCTGCGCTGGCCGCTCGCGGTGCTCGTGGTCGCCGCCTGCGCGACGCTCGCGCTGCATCGCGACGCCCTGTGGAGCCGTGAGCTCGCCGCGCTTAGCCCCGTGCCGGCACAGGCGCAGGCGCTCGACGCACGGCTGCGCGCCGATGTCGGTGCGCCCGACGTGCGCTACCTCGTCGTCATTGCCGCACCAACCGAACAGGCCGCACTCGAAGGCGCGGAAAAAGTCGCCGCGCAATTGCAGCCGCTCGTCGACCGGGGTGCGCTCGGCGGTTTCGAGAACCCCGCCCGCTATCTGCCGAGCGACGCCGCGCAGCGCGCGCGTCAGGCGAGCCTGCCGGCTGCGGACGCACTCGCCGAACGGATGCGCGATGCCGTCGCGCATCAGCCGATCACGGTGAAGCCCGATCTGTTCGCACCGTTCCTCGCCGACGTCGACGCCGCGCGCCACGTGCCGCTGCTGACGCGTGCGGACCTGCGCGGCACGTCGATGGCGCTCGCCGTCGATGCGCTGCTGACCGAACGCGACGGCCGCTGGAGCGCGATGCTGCCGCTGCGTGCGCCGGACGCCGCGCGCGCCGGGCAGCCGGCGTCGAGCCTCGACGCCACGCCGATTCGCGCCGCCGTCGCACGCGCGGGCGTGCCCGATGCGCTGTTCGTCGACATGAAGGCCGAAGCCGATCGGTTGTACGTGAGCTACGTGCATGAGGACATCCGGCTGTCGCTCGCAGGATTCGCCGCGATCGCCGTGCTGCTGCTGATCGCGCTGCGCTCGCTGCGCCGCGCCGCGCGCGCCCTTGCGCCGCTCGTCGCCGCCGTGCTGGTCGTGACGGCCGGTTTCGCGCTCGCCGGCGTGCAACTGACGATCCTGCACCTCATCGGGATGCTGCTGATCGTCGCGGTCGGCTCGAACTATGCGTTGTTCTTCTGCCGGCGCGACGACGCGCAGCCCGTCACGCCGCATACGCTCGTGTCGCTGCTGATCGCGAACCTCGCGACGGTCGCCGGCTTCGGGCTGCTCGCGCTGTCGCGCGTGCCGCTGCTCGAAACCTTCGGGCTGACCGTGGGCCCCGGCGCGATGCTCGCGCTCGCGTTCGCGGCGATTCTCGCGCCGCGCGCCGCAGAGACGGCGGCGGCGGGCGGCAATCGTGAACGAGGAGGCCGCGCATGAACGTGCCGCCTTGCGTTCCACCACGCGATGCCGGCGACGCGCGCCGCTGGAAGCCGACGCCGCTGATCGCCGGCGCCGCCGCGCTGCACGCGGGCGCGGCCGCCGCGGTGATCGCGCAACCGGCCACGTGGCCGTGGGCCGTCGGCGGCGTGGTCGCGTCGCATCTCGCGCTGACCGCGGCCGGGTTGTGGCCGCGCAGCACGCTGCTCGGCCCGAACTGGACGCGCCTGCCGGCCGGCGCGGGCCGCCGCATCGCACTGACGATCGACGACGGTCCGGACCCGGACGTGACGCCGCGCGTGCTCGACCTGCTCGACCGTTACGACGCGCGCGCGACGTTCTTCTGCATCGGCGATCTCGCGCGCCGCCACCCACTGTGGATCGAGGCGATCGTCGCGCGCGGCCATGCGGTCGAGAACCACAGCCAGCGGCACCGCCATACGTTCTCGCTGTCGGGGCCGGCCGCACTGCGGCGCGAAATTGCGGCCGCGCAGCAGACGCTGACCGACATCGCCGGCACGCGCCCGCTGTTCTTCCGCGCGCCGGCCGGCCTGCGCAATCCGTTTCTCGAACCGGTGCTGTGCGAATTCGGGCTGCAACTCGCGAGCTGGACGCGGCGCGGCTTCGACACGCGTGCGCGCGACGCCGCGACCGTCACGCGCCGCCTGCTGCATGGGCTCGATGCGCGCGACATCCTGCTCGTGCACGACGGTCACGCGGCGCGCGACACGCGCGGCGAACCGGTCGTGCTCGACGTGCTGCCCGCGGTGCTGCGCGCGGCCGCCGACGCGCAGTTGCCCTGGACCACCCTGCGCGCGGCGCTGGCGCCCGAACCGCCCGGCCGGCCGGGCGTTCCGGCACCCCCGTTTGATAAAATCTGACCTCGAACGGCGCGCGTGCCAGCCCTGCTGCGGCGCCCGCTCCGGCCACCGGATGCGACCCTCGTGAACCCTCTCCTGCTCTCGCACTTCACCGCCACCAGCTGCATCGGCCGCGGCCTCGACGCGACCCTCGATGCGCTGCGCCACGCCCGCGGCGGCCTCGTGCCGTGCAACTTCGAGCGTGCGGATCTCGACACGTGGATCGGTGCGGTGGACGGCGTCGATGCGCACCCGGTGCGCGCCGATCTCGCCGACTTCGACTGCCGCAACAACCGCCTTGCGCAACTTGGCCTGACGCAGGACGGCTTCGACGCGCGCGTCGCGGCGGCGGTCGCGCGCTACGGCGCCGCACGCGTTGGCGTGTTCGTCGGCACGAGCACGGCCGGCATCCTCGAAACCGAACGCGCGTACCAGTGCCGCGATCCGGCAAGCGGCGCGCTGCCCGCCGACTTCCGCTACGCGCACACGCACAACCCGTATTCGCCGGCCGCGTTCGTGCGCGCGTATTTCGCGCTGCGCGGGCCGGCGATGGCGATCTCGTCCGCGTGCTCGTCGGGCGCGAAGGTGTTCGGCTCCGCGCGCCGCATGATCGAGGCCGGGCTGATCGACGCGGCCGTCGTCGGCGGCGTCGATTCGCTGTGCCTGACCACGCTGTACGGCTTCAATTCGCTCGAACTGCTGTCGCGCCAGCCGTGCCGGCCATTCGACGTCGCGCGCGACGGCATCTCGATCGGCGAGGCCGCCGCGTTCGCGCTCGTCGAGCGCGTCCCTGCCGCGCCCGCCACGCTCGACGCCGACGCGATCCTGCTGCTCGGCATCGGCGAATCGAGCGACGCGCATCACATGTCGTCGCCGCATCCGGAAGGGCTCGGCGCGCGCGCCGCGATCGAGCAGGCGCTCGCATCCGCCGGCCTCGACGCGCACGACATCGACTACGTGAACCTGCACGGCACCGCGACGCCGAGCAACGACGCAGCGGAAAGCCGCGCGCTCGGTGCGCTGTTCGCCCGCACGCCGTGCAGCTCGACGAAGGGCGCGACCGGCCACACGCTCGGCGCGGCCGGCGCGCTGGAGGCGATCGTCGCCGCGCTCGCGCTGCGCGAGCAGTTCGTGCCGGCCGGCGTCAACACGACGCAGCCCGACCCCGCGCTCGTCGCCGATTACGTGCTCGCGAGCCGCGACACGCGCGTGCGCGCCGTCCTCTCCAATTCGTTCGGCTTCGGCGGCACGAATTGCAGCCTGATCCTCGGCCGCGCCCAGCGCGTAGCCGGTCGCGCCCGCCGTTGAGGCTTGCCATGACACTCACCGCCTTCATCGAAAGCATCGGCCTCATCGGGCCGGGATTGAAAGACTGGACGCACGCGGCCGACGTGCTCGCGGGCCGCGCGCCCTACGTGCCCGCCCGCACCGAGCTGCCGCCGCCGGCCGGGCTACCGTCTGCCGAACGGCGCCGCACGGGCCCGGTCGTGCGCACGGCGCTCGCGGTCGGCCACGAAGCGGTGGCCGCGAGCGACCGCGACGCCGCGACGCTCGCGACCGTGTTCAGCGCATCCGGCGGCGACGGCCAGAACTGCCACGCGATCTGCGAAACGCTGGCCGGCGACGATCGTCAGCTGTCGCCGACCCGCTTCCACAACTCGGTGCACAACGCGCCGGCCGGCTACTGGAGCATCGCGACCCGCGCGACGGCGACGTCGAACGTGCTGTGCGCGCACGACGGCAGCTTTGCCGCCGGCCTGCTCGAAAGTCTCTGCCAGGTCGTCGTCGATCGCGCGCCGAGCCTGCTGATCGCGTACGACACCGACTATCCGGAACCGCTGCGCGCGGTGCGGCCGATCGGCGATGCGTTCGGCGTCGCGCTCGTGTTCGCGCCGGAAGCGAGCGCGCGCACGCTCGCCCGCATCGACGTGCAACTCACCGATGCGCCCGCCACGACGCTCGTGCATGCCGAACTCGATGCACTGCGCGCCGGCAACCCGGCCGCCCGCGTGCTGCCGCTGCTCGAAGCGCTCGCCGCACGGCAATCGACGCGCGTCGTGCTCGACTACCTGGCCGATACGCGCGTGCAGGTCGACGTCGCAATGTCCGAACCCTTCGCGGAGCGCGAGCGATGACAGCCACGGTCGTATTGACCCCACCGCTCGACCATGCGTGGATTGCCACGCACATTCCGCACGCCGGCACGATGTGCGTGCTCGATTCGGTCGATGCGTGGGATACCGAACGAATCCGCTGCACCGCGACGAGCCACCGCGATCCAGACAACCCGCTGCGCGCGCATGGGCGGCTCGCGTCGGTCTGCGGCATCGAGTACGCGGCGCAGGCGATGGCCGTGCACGGCGCGCTGCTCGGCACGCACGAAGCCCGCCCGCGCGTCGGCTATCTCGCGAGCGTGCGCAACGTCGACGCATTCGTCGACCGCCTCGACATGTTCGAGCACCCGCTCACCATCGACGCGCAACGCGTGAGCGGCGACGGCCGCTCGGTGCTGTACGAATTCACGCTGCGCTGCGGCGAGCGCGTGCTGCTGTCCGGCCGCGCGGCGGTGATGCTCGACGCATCGGCCGCCGGCGCGTTTCAACCGGCGCCTGCCGGCAACACGAATCCTCGATGAAGAGGCTCACCTCAAGGAACCCGGTCGTGAAAGTTCGTCAGTTCATTGGCGCCACGCTCGTTCTGGCGCTGCTCGGCCCGCTCGCCCACGCGGACATGTCGGAAGTGAAGCAGGACATCAAGCGCGATTCGAAGGAAGCCGCGCACAAGACCGGCGACGCGGCGCGCAGCTTCGGCCACGCGACCGCGAGCGCCGCGAAGGCGGTCGGGCACGGCGTCGCGCATGCGTCGCGCGAAGGCTGGGAAGCCACCAAGCGCACGACGAAGCGGATCTTCCATAAGAACGACTCCGGCGAGTCGGCTGGAAAGGGCGAAAAGAACGACTGATCATGCATCCCGCGCGAGGGGCCGACGGCATGCGCGCGGGGCGTGACCGCTCATCGATCGGTCATCGAGCGTTCACCGATCGCGACGCGCCGGCGCCGCGCTCAGCGTGCACCGCGCATGCGGCGCAGCGACCTCGCCGGCTTGCGCGCGAAGCACTTGCCGTACGCGGCGAGCCAGCAATCGCGATGATCGAAGTTGCGCAGCAGCCGCGCGCGGCGCCGCTCGAGCCGGTAGAGCGAGGTCGCCATCGTCAGCGCGACGGCCAGTGCCGAGCCGCCGATCACGAGTCCCAGCCAGGTGTCGCCCATGCGTTCTCCGGAATGCGAGGCCGGAGCGGCGCGCCTGCCGCCGCTCCGGCACGGGATGGTGGGGAACGCGGCCCGCCCGGGCGCGGACGCCGTGCGGGCCGCCGCGCGTCAGTGCATGTGCTGACCGCCGTTGATCGCGATGTTGGAGCCCGTCACGAAGCCGGCCTCCTCCGAGCACAGGTAGGCCACCAGCGCCGCGACTTCCTCGGGCTTGCCGAGCCGGCCCGCCGGAATCTGCGGGAGGATCTTCGTATCGAGGATGTCCTGCGGAATCGCGGTGACCATCTTCGTCGCGAGATAGCCCGGCGACACCGTGTTCACCGTCACGCCCTTGCGCGCGACCTCGAGCGCGAGCGATTTCGTGAACCCGTGCATGCCGGCTTTCGCGGCCGCGTAGTTGGTCTGGCCGACCGCGCCCTTCGAACCGTTCACCGACGAGATGTTGACGATGCGGCCCCAGCCGCGCTCGACCATGCCGTCGCAGACCGGCTTCGTCATGTTGAACACGGAATCGAGGTTGGTGCGGATCACCGCATCCCAGTTGACCTTGTCGAGCTTGCGCAGCGTCATGTCGCGCGTGATCCCCGCATTGTTCACGAGAATGTCGACCGGGCCGACGTCGCGGACGATCTTCTCGATGCATTGCTGGCACGAGTCGTGATCGGCCACGTCCACCGGATACGCATGGAATTCGCGGCCGGCCGCATGCATCTCGGTCAGCCAGCGATCCGCGCCGGCATTGTTCGGCGAATACGTGACGACTACCCGGTGACCCGCGTCGTTCAACCGGATGCTGACCGCTTCGCCGAGGCCGCCCATCCCACCTGTCACAACTGCGATTCGCTTAGTCATACTATGAATTACCGACAAAAAAGTAATCGATGAAAGGCGGGGCGACGGCATCGCACCTGCTGCCGCCCCACCGCTTCGATGCGCAGCCGCCCGCGTCGCGGGCGCGGCACGCACCGGAACCTCGCGCGCGTTATTGACTGCCTGTCTTGCGCGAAAACCGCCTGGCTCGCCCGCGGCGCTGGCCCACGCCGCGAGCGAACCGTGTCGTCAGCCGCCGCTCAGACGCGCTCGACCGCAAGCGCGACGCCCATCCCGCCGCCGATGCACAGCGACGCCAGCCCGCGCTTCGCGTCGCGCCTGGCCATCTCGTGCAGCAGCGTTACCAGAATCCGGCAGCCCGACGCACCGATCGGATGGCCGATCGCGATCGCCCCGCCGTTCACGTTCACCTTCGACGTGTCCCAGCCCATCTGCTTGTGCACCGCCAGCGCCTGCGCCGCGAACGCCTCGTTGATCTCCATCAGGTCCAGGTCGCCCGGCGTCCAGCCCGCGCGCTCCAGCGCACGGCGCGACGCCGGCACCGGGCCCATGCCCATCACGCTCGGGTCCACGCCCGCGTTCGCGTACGCCTTGATCCGCGCCAGCGGCGTCAGGCCCAAGGCCGCCGCCTTCTGCGCCGACATCACCAGCACCGCCGCCGCGCCGTCGTTCAGCCCCGACGCGTTCGCCGCCGTCACCGAGCCGTCCTTCGAGAACGCCGGCTTCAGCCCGGCGAGCGACTCCGCCGTCACGCCGTGACGCACGAACTCGTCGGTCGCGAACTGCAGCGGCTCGCCCTTGCGTTGCGGGATCGACACCGGCACGATCTCGTCATTGAAACGGCCGGCCTTCTGCGCGGCTTCCGCCTTGTTCTGCGACAGCGCCGCGAACGCGTCCTGCTCTTCGCGCGTGATCCCGTATTCCTTCGCGACGTTCTCCGCCGTGATACCCATGTGGTACTGGTTGTACACGTCCCACAGGCCGTCGACGATCATCGTGTCGACCAGCTTCGCGTCGCCCATCCGGAAGCCGTCGCGCGAGCCCGGCAGCACGTGCGGCGACCCGCTCATGTTCTCCTGGCCGCCTGCGACCACGATCTCCGCGTCGCCCGCGATGATCGCGTTCGCCGCCAGCATCACGGCCTTCAGGCCCGAGCCGCACACCTTGTTGATCGTCATCCCCGGCACGGCCGTCGGCAGCCCCGCCTTGATCAACGACTGCCGCGCCGGGTTCTGCCCGGAGCCGGCCGTCAGCACCTGGCCCATGATCACTTCGCTGACCTGCTCGGGCTTCACGCCCGCACGCTCCAGCACCGCGCGGATCACCGTCGCGCCCAGTTCGGGCGCCGCAATCTTCGCGAGCGAGCCGCCGAATTTGCCGACCGCGGTCCGCGCGGCCGATACGATCACTACATCCGTCATGTTCAATCCCTGCATCGAAATCAGTTTGTCGTCGTGACGCCGGCACGAGGCGATCACACGTGGCGATGGCACGCGCCGCGCCAACCGGCGCAATCGCGGTCGGGGTCGCACGCCGCCGTCCGGACGGGCGGCGCCAATTCGCACCGGCGGCACGGCACACCGCCGCACGGGCACCATGCACGGACGTCTTGCGGCGCACCGGACGCTTGCCGGCCTCCGCGTGGCACACGCGGCGCCGGCGCCGTCCGGCGCCGATCAATCGTGTCGCGCCGACGCGCAACACGCATTCACGCGCGCCTTCATGCGCGCATTTGCGCGATTACGCAGCCGATTCGCGCGCAGCCGCTGCGTCCTTGCGGGCGGCGGCCGCCGTCTGCTTGGCGCCGCGCGTGGCCGTTTCGCTGACCGCATCGAAGCCGCTCTGCGCCGCTTCGATCGCCTGGCCCGTCGCCGCACGCACGGAGTCGGCCGCGGCGCTCGCCGCGGACAGCGCCGAATTCAGCGCGGCCACCACCGGCGCCGAGCCGGCCGGCGCGTGCTTCGACAGTTCGCCGAGCACGTCCTTCAGGCGCTTGTCGTTCTGTTCGTACTGCGCCTGCGCGACCTTCGCCCATTCGGACTGCGTCGACACCGCGATGTCGAACAAATGGCGGCCATACGACACGGCCTTGCCGGCCGCTTCCTGCGGCGCGGCGACCTGCTGCGCAAAGCCCGCGGCCGGGTTGTTGGCGTTGAACGCGTTCTTCAGCTTGTCCTCGTATTCCTCGAGCGCCGTCCGGGCCGCTTGCAGGTTGAGTTCGACGACGGCCTCGAAGCCGTGGATCGCCGGACGGGCGATCGCGAACCAGGCGGCGATACCGGATTGATAATCGGCGGCGAGTTTTTCGGGGGCAAATACGGACATCGGGCACGCTCCTGTTAGCAATGCGAGAGACGACGTAAAGAAAAATGGAAGCTGGATCGACAGACGCTTCCTTATTGACAACCCGTCACCTGTTTAAGCACGGGCAGTTGAAGGAAGTCATTCTAGAGCGATTAATTGTCAATTAAGTGGCATTAATGATAGGTATAAACCCTTATTACCCTATACGGCGACCGCCGAGGCCCGCTGCACGCCGATATCGCGAATGACCAACCCGAGCGGCTCCGACCCGCAATGCCTTTTTACCTTTTTGCAGCATAGCGCATCGTGACATCGCGCAATATTTACCCATTCATTATTCTGTTTATTAGAAAACCGGCCTTCATTGAAAATGGAGCCGCAGTCTATGTAATCGTTTTTCTGAATTTATTATGAAATCGTTTTCCGGATTATAAATGACGAATTCAATAATCGGAGGAATGACGAGTCGCGATAAAAAAGGCCGCTCGAAGCGGCCTTGGTCAATCCGGTCAGGCGCGGGCTCAGCCCGTCAGTTCGCGATGCAGCGCGCGGAACTCCTGCGCGAGCTTGTGCGACGGCTCGAGATGGATCACCGGCGTCGACTGCTGATGTGATTCGCGGATCTTCACCGACGCGGACAATCGCGACGCGAGCACCGGCAGCCCTTCGTCGACGAGCTCGTCCACCAGCCGCTGCGGCAGGCTCGCGCGCGGCTGGAACTGGTTGATGACGATCCCTTCCACCTCGAGCGCCGCGTTGTGGTCCTGCTGGATTTCCTTCACGTTCTCGAGCAGCGTGTACAGCGCGCGCCGCGAGAAATCGTCGCAGTCGAACGGGATCAGGCAGCGCTCGACCGCGATCAGGGCGGAGCGCGTATAGAAATTCAGCGCGGGCGGCGTGTCGATGTACACGGCGTCGTACATGTCGAGCTCGTTCAGCGCGTCGCGCAGCTTGTAGATCTTGTAGCGCGACTCGAGCTTGCCGTGCAGCGTATCGAGATCCGGATGCGCGGGCATCACGTCGAGCCCGTCGAACGGGGTCGCGTGGATGAACGACGCAACGTCGACCGGACGGAAGTTGAAGGTCAGCGCGGTTTCGAAGAAACCGGCGACGCCCGGTTGCGCGTCGGCCGCCGCGTCGCCCAGCAGGTAGCGCGTCGAGTTCGCCTGCGCATCGAGATCGATGACGAGCGTGCGCAATCCTTCGCTCGCGCTGATCGCCGCCAGGTTGCAGACGATCGTCGACTTGCCCACGCCGCCCTTCTGGTTGAATACGACCCGCCGCATGGTGTCCCCTCGATCGAAACGTCGAAACGGCCAGCTTAGCCGATCAATAATGGCGACCGCGTGACGCAGGTCGAATCGGGCGCGACGGGTATGTGACTTGGGCGCGGCACGCGTCAGACGCGCGGCGCCGCGCCCGATACGTATCGATTGCCGGGCACGCTCCACCGCCACGGCAGATCCTGGCCGACGCGAATGCCGATGCGCGGCCCGCCCGCCAGATCGGCGGGTGGCGCCATCCCGTCGTCGACGATCGCGAATCCTTCGCGCGCGCCGACCAGATCGACGCCATCCTGCGCGCCGCCGATCCCCATCGCCTGCGTCAATCGAGCCGGGCCGCGGCACAGGTCGCGATCGCGCGTGCGCGGCGGCCGCGCCGCGCGCATCTGCTCGAGCCCGTGCAGCGGCTCCAGCGCACGGATCAGCACGCCCGTTCCCGCGCCGGCCGGGCCGCACACGCAGTTGCAGCACCAGTGCATGCCGTACGTGAAATAAACGTAGAAGTGCCCGGGCGGCCCGAACATCGTCGCGTTGCGCGGCGTCTTGCCGCGATAGGTGTGCGCCGCCGGATCGAGCGCGCCCGCATACGCTTCCACTTCGACGATGCGGCCGGCCCGGCCGTCCGCTGCCGCGAGGATCTTGTTCAGGAGTTGCGGCGCCACCTCGGTGGCCGTGCGGTTGAAGAATGCGCGCGGCACGATGGTGCCCGGCCACGGCGCCGCCGTCTTACTGCGTCGCATCATGCCGGTCCTTCATCGCGGCGAGATGAAGCTCATGATACGCATCGACCAGATCGTCGAGCCCGAACGCAAGGTTTCTGCCGCTGGGGTTGGGGAGCACCCACACCCGCGCCTGGTGGATAGGGGACGGCTGCAATCCCCACGCGACTTCCCGTTGCCCCGACAACGCCGAATACGCCGCCTTGCCGAGAAACGCGACGAAGCGCGGCGCATGATGCGCGATCTTCTGCTCGAACCCGGCGGCCGCGGCCACGAATTCCGCGCGCGACAGCTGATCGGCGCTGGCGGTCGGCCGCGGCACCACGGCCGTCAGCCCGCAGCCGTAACGGAGGATCTCGCGATCATCCTTCGGCGAAATTTCCGTCGGCGTGAAGCCCGCGAGATGGATCACGCGCCAGAAGCGGTTGTTTCTCCCCGCGAAGTGATGACCGGTCGCGGCCGCGATCAGGCCGGGATTGATCCCGCAGAACAGGACGTCGAGATGGGGCGCGATGAGGTCGGGGAGTGCGTCAACCACGGTTCACCCAAGGTGCGGCGTGCAGGAACCACGTAAACGAAACGAGGCCCGAAAACCCGGGCCAAGCGACTGGCTTGACTCGGACATTCGGGCCCATCGTGATGCAGGATGCCGACTGGCGATCAGAACGGAATATCGTCGTCCATCTCGTCGAAGCCGCCGCCTGCCGGTGCGCTCGGACGGCTCTGGCCGCCGCCACCCGCACCGCCACGCGCCGCGCCGCTGGCACGGCCGCCGCCGCCGCCGCCACCGCCGCGCTCCGCCTGCTCGCCGCGACCGCCGCCGCCACCACCGTAGCCGCCGCCATAACCGCCTTCGTCACCGCCACCACCACCGCCGCCCGAACCGCCGCGGCCGCCGAGCATCTGCATCTGTTCGGCGACGATTTCGGTCGAGTAACGGTCCTGGCCGTCCTGGCCCTGCCACTTGCGCGTGCGGATGCGGCCTTCGATATAGACCGACGACCCCTTCTTCAGGTATTCGCTGACGATCTCCGCCAGACGGCCGAAGAACGCGACGCGATGCCACTCGGTCATTTCCTTGAAATCGCCGCTTGCCTTGTCCTTGTAGCGATCGGTCGTCGCGAGACGGATGTTCGCAACCGCGTCGCCGCTCGGCAGGTAACGGACTTCAGGATCGGCGCCGAGGTTGCCGACGAGGATGACCTTGTTGACGGATGCCATGTGTTTCTCCAGTAAATTCGATGCGGGGCCCGCCGCGTGTATCGCCGCAGGGGCCCGCCGGGGCAAGCCGGCGCGCTGCCGATGCCTGCCCGAAATAAAAGGTTCAGGCCTTGCGCGGCGGCGCTTTCATGCTGGCCGCGATTATAAGCCAGGCAGCAACGAGCCCCGAACAGGTATAAAACACCGTGTTCGCGCCGCCGTGCTTCAGCAGCCAGCCGCCCACGATGCCGCCGAGCGCGAGCCCGATCGACTGCGTGGTGTTGTAGACGCCCGTGGCCGCGCCCTTGCGCGAACCCGGCGCGAGCTTCGACACGAGCGACGGCTGCGACGCTTCCAGGATGTTGAAGCCGAGGAAGTAGACGAAGAGGATCGCCGCCACAATCAGAATGGTATGCGGTGCGCTGCCGAGCAACAATTGGCCGATCAGGATAGCCAGAATGCCGCCGAGCAGCACCGGCTTCATCTTGCCCCGTTTTTCCGCGACGATGATCGCCGGCACCATCATCACGAACGCGAGCCCCATCACCGGCAGGTAAACCTTCCAGTGCGCGGCGACCGGCAGTCCGCCGTCGACCAAGAGGCGCGGCACGACCAGGAACAGCGCCGTCTGCGTCGCATGCAGCACCAGCACGCCAAAGTTCAGGCGCAGCAACTCGACGTTGTGCAGCACCTCGGCGAACGGCGCGCGCACGTGCACGGGCTTCGCCGCGTCGGGCACGATCCACAGCACGACGCCGATCGCGAGGATCGACAGCACGCCGACGATCGTGAACAGCCCGCTCATCCCGACCCAGTGGAACACGATCGGCGCACCGACGATCGCGACCGCGAACGACACGCCGATCGAGCCGCCGACCATCGCCATCGCCTTCGTGCGGTTCTGCTCGGAGGTCAGGTCGGCGATGAACGCGAGCACCGCCGACGACACGGCGCCCATCCCCTGGATCACGCGGCCGACGATGATCCACGTGATGTCGTGCGCGAACGCGGCGACGAAGCTGCCGAGCGCGAAGATCACGAGCCCCGTGGCGATCACCGGCTTGCGGCCGAACTTGTCGGACGCCCAGCCGTAGAAGATATAGAACAGCGACTGCGTGACGCCGTAGGCCCCGAGCGCGATCCCGACGAGCAGCACGTTGTCGCCGCCCGGGATGGTTTTCGCATAGACCGAGAACACCGGCATGATCATGAACAGGCCGAGCATGCGCAACGCGAAGATCGCCGCGAGCGACGTGGTCGCGCGCAGTTCGGGCGCAGTCATGCGGGAAGACGTGGCAGACGGATTGGACATCGGGAATGAATTTCGAATGATCGGAATGTCCGCCCGGCAGCGGGCGGCGGAAGATCAGGACCGGCGGCCTGGCGGCCTTTCGGACGACACGTCGGGGCCGGATGCAGACGGCCTGCGGGCCGCCCGGAACCGTGCGGCGCGACCGCTTTCCCCGGCGCAGGTGTCGCCTTGCTGCCACCTGCTGTAAAGGCTGGGGCCGTAAACGACGGTCTCGAAAAGCCGTTATAGTAGCAGGTTTGGTTCCCTCCATTTTCGCCAGGTTCATGGAACAGATCCGTATCCGTGGGGCACGCACCCACAACCTGAAAAACGTCAATCTCGACCTGCCGCGCCACAAGCTGGTCGTGATTACCGGGTTGTCCGGGTCGGGCAAGTCGTCGCTCGCGTTCGACACCCTTTATGCCGAAGGCCAGCGCCGCTACGTGGAGAGCCTGTCCGCGTACGCCCGCCAGTTCCTGCAGCTGATGGAGAAGCCCGACGTCGACCTGATCGAGGGGCTGTCGCCGGCGATCTCGATCGAGCAGAAGGCCACGTCCCACAACCCGCGTTCGACCGTCGGCACGGTCACGGAAATCCACGACTACCTGCGACTTTTGTACGCACGGGTCGGCACGCCGTACTGTCCCGATCACGACATCCCGCTCGAGGCGCAGAGCGTGTCGCAAATGGTCGACGCGGCGCTCGCGCTGCCCGAGGAAACCAAGCTGATGATCCTCGCGCCCGTCGTCGCGGATCGCAAGGGCGAGCATGCCGAGCTGTTCGAGGACATGCAGGCGCAGGGCTTCGTGCGCTTTCGCGTGCGCTCGGGCGGCGGCGCCGCGAACGAAGGCGCCGCGAAGATCTACGAGGTCGAGTCGCTGCCGAAGCTGAAGAAGAACGACAAGCACACGATCGACGTCGTCGTCGATCGCCTGAAGGTGCGCCCGGACATGAAGCAGCGGCTCGCCGAATCGTTCGAAACCGCGCTGCGCCTCGCCGACGGCCGCGCGATCGCGCTCGAGATGGATACCGATCGCGAGCACCTGTTCAGCTCGAAGTTCGCGTGCCCGATCTGCTCGTACTCGCTGCAGGAGCTCGAGCCGCGCCTGTTCTCGTTCAACAACCCGATGGGCGCGTGCCCGGAATGCGACGGCCTCGGCCAGATCACGTTCTTCGACCCGAAGCGGGTCGTCGCGCACCCGTCGCTGTCGCTTGCCGCCGGCGCGGTGAAGGGCTGGGACCGTCGCAACCAGTTCTACTTCCAGATGCTGCAGAGCCTCGCGGCGTTCTACGAATTCGACATCGACGCCGCATTCGAGGATCTGCCCGAAAAGATCCGCAAGGTGCTGCTGTTCGGGTCGGGCAAGCAGACGATCCCGTTCTCGTACATCAACGAGCGCGGCCGCACGACGATCCGCGAGCACGTATTCGAAGGGATCATCCCGAACCTCGAGCGCCGCTATCGCGAGACCGATTCGGTCGCGGTGCGCGAAGAGCTGTCGAAGTACCAGAACAACCAGCCGTGCCCGTCGTGCGACGGCACGCGCCTGCGCCGCGAGGCGCGCCACGTGCGGATCGGCACCGGCGACCACGCGCGCGGCATCTATGAGATCAGCGGCTGGCCGCTGCGCGACGCGCTCGGCTATTTCGACGGGCTGACGCTCGAAGGCGCGAAGCGCGAGATCGCCGACAAGGTGATCAAGGAAATCGTCGCGCGCCTGACGTTCCTGAACAACGTCGGCCTCGACTACCTGTCGCTCGAGCGCAGCGCAGAAACCCTGTCGGGCGGCGAGGCGCAGCGCATCCGGCTCGCGTCGCAGATCGGCTCGGGGCTCACGGGCGTGATGTACGTGCTCGACGAGCCGTCGATCGGCCTGCACCAGCGCGACAACGACCGCCTGATCGCAACGCTCAAGCACCTGCGCGACCTCGGCAACTCGGTGATCGTCGTCGAGCACGACGAGGACATGATCCGCACGGCAGACTACGTCGTCGACATGGGCCCCGGCGCGGGCGAGCACGGCGGCGTCGTGGTCGCCGAAGGCACGCCGAAGCAGGTGCAGTCGAATCCGCAGTCGCTGACGGGCCAGTACCTGCTCGGCAAGCGCGTGATCGAGTACCCGGACGAGCGGCTCGCGCCCGATCCGGAGCGGATGCTGCGCATCATCGACGCGCACGGCAATAACCTGAAGCACGTCGATCTCGAACTGCCGGTCGGCCTCCTGACCTGCATCACCGGCGTGTCGGGCTCCGGCAAGTCGACGCTGATCAACGACACGCTGTATCACGCGGTCGCGCGCCACCTGTACGGCTCGGCGGCCGAACCGGCGCCGCACGAGGCGATCGAGGGCCTCGAGCACTTCGACAAGGTGATCAACGTCGACCAGTCGCCGATCGGCCGCACGCCGCGCTCGAACCCGGCCACGTACACGGGCCTGTTCACGCCGATCCGCGAGCTGTTCTCGGGCGTGCCGACGTCGAAGGAGCGCGGCTACGATCCGGGCCGCTTCTCGTTCAACGTGAAGGGCGGCCGCTGCGAATCGTGCCAGGGCGACGGCGTGCTGAAGGTCGAGATGCACTTTTTGCCGGACGTCTACGTGCCGTGCGACGTGTGCCACGGCAAGCGCTACAACCGCGAAACGCTCGAAGTGCAGTACAAGGGCAAGAACATCAGCGAAGTGCTCGACATGACGGTCGAGCATGCGTACGAGTTCTTCAGCGCGGTGCCGGTCATCGCGCGCAAGCTGAAGACGCTGCTCGACGTCGGCCTCGGCTACATCCGCCTCGGCCAGTCGGCCACGACGCTGTCGGGCGGCGAGGCGCAGCGCGTGAAGCTGTCGCTGGAACTGTCGAAGCGCGACACCGGCCGCACGCTGTACATCCTCGACGAGCCGACCACCGGCCTGCACTTCCACGACATCGCGCTGCTGCTGGAAGTGATCCACCGGCTGCGCGACCAGGGCAACACGGTCGTGATCATCGAGCACAACCTCGACGTGATCAAGACGGCCGACTGGGTGATCGACCTCGGCCCCGAAGGCGGTGCCGGCGGTGGCCAGATCATCGCGCAGGGCACACCCGAGCAGGTCGCGAAGACGAAGGCGAGCTTCACCGGCAAGTACCTCGCACCGCTGCTCAAGCGTCCGACCCGCAAAGTCGCGGCCGGCTGACGCCCGTTCCACCCTGCCCGCGCGCGGCCGCCCGGCCGCTCGCTCGTCGTAGCCGCCGCGCCCCCTCGTTTTCCCTTCTGCGTTTACACCACGCGCCAAACGGCCCGTTTGCGGACCATAATGGCAGCTATACTTTACGGTCGTAAGGTTCGCCATCCGCACCAATCCGGTGCGGCGCCGGGCGACCCGCGCGCTACCGCGCGCGGCGCGGCACGACATACGGACGACAGGAATCCACGATGGAGAAGCAACAAGAGTCGCGCGACACGCAGAACCGCGAGCCGCACCTGCGCAGCGTGCGGCTGACGAGCGACTTGAGCCTGCCGAAGCTGTCGGCACTCGAGATCGGCAGCTATCTCTTCGCGCTCGTCATGATGTGGCTCGTCCTCGAGCTCAAGCTGCTCGGCGGGATGCTGGCCGGCCTGCTGGTCTACCAGTTGATCCACACGATCGCGCCCGTGATCGAACGCCATACCACCAGCATGCGCGCGCGCTGGGTCGCCGTCGTGCTGCTGTCAATCGCGATCGTCGGCGCGCTCACCGGCCTGACGCTCGCCATCATCGAGCATTTCGAACACACGGTGCCGAACCTGCAGAGCCTGCTCGGCCAGTTGATGCAGATCGTCGAGCAGACCCGCGCACGCACGCCAGCCTGGATCGCCAACCTGCTGCCCGTCGACGTCGAACAGATGAAGACGAAGGCGGCCGTGCTGATGCACTCGCACATGGACCAGCTCCAGCAAAGCGGCAAGAGCGTCGCGCGCGGCTTCGGCCACGTGCTGTTCGGGATGATCATCGGCGCGATGATCGCGATCGGCGTCGAGCAGGGCAAGGTGCGCCGGCCGCTGTCGACCGCGCTCGTCACACGCGTGTCGCGCTTCGCCGACGCGTTCCGCCGCATCGTGTTCGCGCAGATCAAGATCTCGGCGATCAACGCGGCCTTCACCGGCATCTACCTGCTCGTCGCGCTGCCGATCTTCCATCAGCGGCTGCCGCTGTCGAAAACGCTCGTGCTGGTCACGTTCATCGTCGGCCTGCTGCCGGTGATCGGCAACCTGATCTCGAACACGCTGATCGTCGCGGTGTCGCTGTCGGTCAGCATGGGCACCGCGATCGCGTCGCTCGCGTTCCTCGTCGTCATTCACAAGCTCGAATACTTCCTGAACGCGAAGATCATCGGCGGCCAGATCGAGTCGCGCGCGTGGGAGCTGCTGCTCGCGATGCTGATCATGGAAGCCGCGTTCGGGCTGCCGGGCGTGATCGCCGCGCCGATCTTCTATGCGTACCTGAAACGCGAGTTGTACCTGCTGCGGCTGATCTGAAGCCGCCCGCTCGCCACCGGCAAACAAAAACGCCGCGCCCCGTGAAGGGCGCGGCGTTTTCGCTCGTGGAGCCAGCGTTTCGGGGCCGACGGATCAGCGGAACACGACCGTCTTCGTCCCGTTCAGCACGATCCGGTGCTCGACGTGCCACTTCACCGCCCTCGCGAGCGTCACGCACTCGACGTCGCGGCCGATCGCGGTCAGCTGGTCAGGCGTCATGCTGTGGTCGACGCGCTCGACTTCCTGCTCGATGATCGGGCCTTCGTCGAGATCGGTCGTCACGTAGTGCGCGGTCGCGCCGATCAGCTTCACGCCGCGGTCGAACGCCTGGTAGTACGGCTTCGCGCCCTTGAAGCTCGGCAGGAACGAATGGTGGATGTTGATCGCGCGCCCGGCGAGCTGCTCGCACATGTTCGGCGACAGGATCTGCATGTAGCGCGCGAGCACGACGAGATCGGCCTGGTGCTCGTCGATCACTTCCAGCACGCGCGCTTCCTGCGCGGCCTTCGCGGCATCGGACGAGCCGCCGATCAGCGGGAAGTGATGGAACGGAATGTTGTAGCTCGCCGCGAGCTGGTAGAACTCCTTGTGGTTCGACACGATCGCCGGAATCTCGATCGGCAGCTGGCCGGTGCGATAGCGGAACAGCAGATCGTTCAGGCAGTGGCCGATCTTCGACACCATGATCACGACGCGCGGCTTCACGGCCGCATCGTGCAACTCCCAGCGCATCGAGAACTGTTCGGCGAGCGGCGCGAATTCCTTGCGAAGCGTGTCGAGCGCCGACGCGGCATCCACGCCGCCGCCATCCTGTTCGAAGTGCACGCGCATGAAGAACTCGCTGGTGCGGCTGTCGCCGAACTGCGCGGAATCGAGGATGTTGTTGCTGCGCTCGAACAGGAAGCCCGAGACCGCATGGACGATGCCGTGCCGGTCAGGGCACGACAGTTTCAAGATAAAGCTGTGATCGGTCGGCATGACCGCTACTCCCATTGTTTCCGTATTCGTCAAATTGCCCGTTCGCGCCGCGCGGCGCGCGTCGCGGTGCACGTCATGCAGCCGGCACGAACAGCGCGTCGATGCCGGCCGCGTCGGCCGCCGCGATCCAGCGGTGGCGCAGCAGCGTGTCGAGCGTCGCGAGGCTCGCATCCATCGTCGCGCGGCCTTCGCGCAGCCAGCCGATCACCTCGGGCACGCCGGCCAGCAGGTGCTCGGCCACTTCGCCGTCCTGGTTGCGCGGCGCGAAATCGTGCGGCAGCGGCAGGTCGTACACGAAGATCAGTTCGGACTGCGTGCCTTCCGGCAGCGAGTTCAGCACCTGCACCGTGCGGCCCGCGATCGCGCGCGCCGCCAGGCCGGCCGGAATGCCGGCTTCTTCCCAGCATTCCTTCGCGAGCGTCTCGTGAACGCCCAGCCCCCAGCCGATCCCGCCCGCGACGACGTTGTCAAGCATGCCGGGGTCGGTCGCCTTGGTCGCGCTGCGGCGGCCGAGCCACATCTTCGGCGCGGCCGCGACGGGCGGCTCGCCCGGCGTAACCGCATATTCTACGATGCCGTTCACGTGCACCGCATAGGTCTGCGTGCCGAAGAAGCGCGACGCGGCGCGCTCGATGTACGCGAGCGGCGGATCGTCGAAGCGGTTGCGGATCGCATAGATCTCGTCGCGCCAGCCGGGAATCGCGCCCTCGGCCGCGAGCGCGCCGATCGCGCTGGCCAGCGCCATGCTGCGCGCATCGACCGAATCGTAGCGCGCCGACAGCACGACCCGCTCGCCGGTCAGCTCGAACACGTCGGGCCAGCGCACGAGCTTCGCGACGTCCTGGCGGCGCACCCAGCCGACCGCCTGGCCGGCAATCTCGAAACGCAGGTGCGCGGCCGGATCGAAGCGGCGCGCGGCTGCGATGCACGGAAACGTCATCGTCATCAATCCTTCAGCGCAACGCGAATGCCGATCGCGATGAACGTGGCGCCCGCGATCCGGTCGAGCCACACGCCGGCCTTCGGGCGCCGCTTCAGCCACGTGCCGATCATGCCCGCGCCGACGCCGAACAGCGAGAAGACCGCGGCCGTCTGCAGCATGAACAGCGCGCCGAGCTCGAACATCTGCAGCGTCACGCTCTGCGCGCCGTGCGGATCGACGAACTGCGGCAGGAACACGACGAAGAACAGCGTGACCTTCGGGTTCATCAGGTTGCCGATCACGCTCTGCCGGAAGATCGTGCCGAGCGGCTGCGGCGGCCGCGCATGCGCGTTAGCGAGGCCCTGGCTGCGCAGCGCCTTGATGCCGATCCACACGAGGTACGCGGCGCCCGCGAGCTTCAGGATCTGGAACGCGACCGGCGACGAACGCAGCACGGCCGCCACGCCGAGCGCCGCGAGCGTCGTGTGGAACAGGATTCCCGCCGTGAAGCCGAGCGCCGCGACGAAACCGGCCGCGCGGCCCTGCGAGATGCCGCGGGCGAGCACCTGCAGGTTGTCGGGACCCGGCGCGAACGTGATCGCGATCGACGTGGCGAGAAACAGCATGAAGTTGGGCATCGTGACCTCGCTGCGGAAGGTGAACCAAGCGGTGAACCAAGCGTGAACCGAGGCCAGCCGGGACGGCAAACCCCGACGACCGGCGTTCAGTGGCCGGCGAATTCGGTAACGGTATAGACGGGCAGTCCGGCGTTGTGCAGCAGCGTCGAGCCGCCGAGGTCCGGCAGGTCGATGATCGCCGCGCCTTCGACGACCTCCGCGCCGAGCCGCTGCAGCAGGTTGCGCCCCGCCATCATCGTGCCGCCGGTCGCGATCAGGTCGTCCATGATGATCACGCGGTCGCCGGGCTTGCACGCATCTTCGTGGATCTCGACCGTCGCGCTGCCGTATTCGAGGTCGTACGACTCCGAACGCGTCTTGTACGGCAGCTTGCCGACCTTGCGGATCGGCACGAAGCCGACGCTCAGCTCGTACGCGACGATCGGCGCGATGATGAAGCCGCGCGCGTCGAGCCCCGCGACGTAGTCGAGCTTCGCTTCGACATAGCGTTCGACGAACAGGTCGACGAGGATGCGCAGCGCCTTCGGGCTCTGCAGCAGCGTCGTAATGTCGCGGAACTGCACGCCGGGCTGCGGCCAGTCGGGCACCGTGCGGATCTGGCTGTGGATGAAGGCGACCGGATCGAGCGGTGCGCCCGGCGACGAATGCGGCATGAAATTCTCCGAAAAAAACGGTGCGCGAAGATCGGGCACCGTTTTTGATCAATACGGGTCGGGTTGTGAATCGCGGCTCACGCAGCCGCGGCCGGCGGATCGCGCCGATGGCGCGACAACCGCTCCTCCGCGAGCGCGAGCGCCTCGGGCAGCCCGCGCAGCACCACGATGTCGCTCGCGCGCAGCTTGGTCTGCGGATCGGGTTCGACGCCGCGAATGCCGTGCCGGCGGATCGCCGTGACTTCCAGCCCGAGCGCGTACAACCCGAGTTCTTCCAGCGAACGCCCGACCGCGTCCGCGCGCGCGTCGACCGGCACCGATTGTAGCCGCACCTGCTCGTGATCGTCGTCGTCCGCATCGTCCGCGCCGCGGAAATAGCCGCGCAGCAGGCTGTAGCGCTCGTCGCGCATCTCCTCGACGCGCCGCACGACCTTGCGCATCGGCACGCCGACCAGCACCAGCGTGTGCGACGCGAGCATCAGGCTGCCCTCGACGATCTCCGGAATCACCTCGGTCGCGCCGGCCGCGAGCAGCTTCTCGAGATCGGCATCGTCGACGGTACGCACGATCGCGGGCAGCGTCGGCTCGAGCTCGTGCACGTGATGCAGCACGCGCAGCGCGGACGGCGTGTTCGCGTAGGTGATCGCGACGGCCGCCGCCCGGTGGATACCGGCCGCGAGCAGCGACTCGCGGCGCGCCGCGTCGCCGAACACGACCGATTCGCCGGCGGTCGCCGCCGCGCTCACGCGATCGGGGTCGAGGTCGAGCGCGACGTACGAAATACCTTCCTGTTCGAGCATGCGCGCCAGGTTCTGGCCCGCACGGCCGTAGCCGCAGATGATCACGTGGCCGCGCTGCTTGAGGCTTTGCGTCGCGATCCGCGTCATCTGCAGCGACTGCTGCATCCATTCCGTCGACGACAGCCGCATCACGATGCGGTCGGCGTTCTGGATCAGGAACGGCGCGGCGAGCATCGACAGCAGCATCGACGCGAGGATCGCCTGCAGCAGCGTCGAATCGACGAGATGCCGGTCGAGGATCAGGTTCAGCAGCACGAAGCCGAATTCGCCGGCCTGCGCGAGGCCGATGCCGGTGCGCATCGCGACGCCCGGCGTCGCGCCGAACAGTCGCGCGAGCCCCGCGATCATCGTCGCCTTGAACAGGATCTGTCCGACGAAGAAGCCGAGCACGATCAACGGATGCTCCCAGATCACGCGCGGGTCGAGCAGCATCCCCGTCGTCACGAAGAACAGGCCGAGCAGCACGTCGCGGAACGGCTTGATGTCTTCCTCCACCTGATGGCGGAACGGCGTCTCGGAAATGAGCATCCCGGCGATGAACGCGCCGAGCGCGAGCGACAGGCCGAAGCGGTCGGTGATGAACGCCGCGCCGAGCGTGACGAGCAGCAGGTTCAGCACGAACAGCTCCTGCGAGCGGCGCCGCGCGACGACGTTGAGCCAGCGCGTCATGAAGCGCTGGCCGATGACGAGCAGCAGCGCGAGCGCGATCACGATCTTGACCGCCGCGAAGCCGAGCGTGAGCGCGAGATCCTTCGACGATTCCGCGCCGAACGCGGCGATCACGATCAAGAGCGGCACGACCGCGAGATCCTGGAACAGCAGCACGCCGAAGATGTTGCGGCCGTGCTCGGTCTCGATCTCGAGCCGCTCGGCGAGCATCTTCGACACGATCGCCGTCGACGACATCGCGAGCGCGCCGCCGAGCGCGATGCTGCCCTGCCACGTGATGTGCACCCAGTGCTCGAACAGCGCGCCGAGCACGAGCGCGAGCGCGAGGGTCGCGACGACCTGCAACAGGCCGAGCCCGAACACGAGCCGCTGCATCGACCTCAGCTTCGCCAGCGAGAATTCGAGGCCGATCGAAAACATCAGGAACACCACGCCGAATTCCGCGAGGTGCTCGGCCCGTTCGAGATCCGCCGCGACGCCGAATGCGTGCGGGCCGACCAGGATGCCGACGGTCAGGTAGCCAAGCATCGGCGGCAGGTTCAACGAGCGGAATACGACGACGCCCACCACTGAGGCCAGCAGCAGCAGCAGGGTCATTTCGAGCGGGGAAATCACAGGCGAAGCATCCTCGTTCGTCGGGGCCACGGCAATGCGGGCGCGGGTGGTGGCGGTGGACAGGCGACCTCGGACGAGTCCGAAGGCCCGGCGCGGCGAACAAACGCCTTTGCTATACTCCGCGCATGATAGCGAAAATCAATGATGATCGGGCGCTCGCGCTCGCCCGCGACGTGCTCGACATCGAGGCGGACGCCGTGCGCGCGCTGCGCGACCAGCTCGACGGCGGCTTCGTCCAGGCCGTGGCGCTGCTGCTCGGCTGCCGCGGCCGCGTCGTGGTCTCCGGGATCGGCAAATCGGGGCATATCGCCCGCAAGATCGCAGCCACGCTGGCCAGCACCGGTACGCCGGCCTTCTTCGTCCACCCTGCCGAGGCCAGCCACGGCGACCTCGGGATGGTCACCTCCGACGACGTCTTCATCGGCATCTCCTATTCCGGCGAATCGGAAGAACTCGTCGCGATCCTCCCGCTCGTGAAGCGGATCGGCGCGAAGCTGATCGCGATCACGGGCCGTGCGGGGTCGAGTCTCGGCACGCTCGCCGACGTGAACCTGAACGCCGCGGTGTCGAAGGAAGCGTGCCCGCTGAACCTCGCACCCACCGCGAGCACGACCGCCGCGCTCGCGCTCGGCGACGCGCTCGCCGTCGCCGTGCTCGACGCGCGCGGCTTCGGCTCGGAGGATTTCGCGCGCTCGCATCCGGGCGGCGCGCTCGGCCGGCGCCTGCTCACCTACGTGCGCGACGTGATGCGCTCGGGCGACGACGTCCCGTCCGTCGGGCTGAATGCGACGCTGTCGGACGCGCTGTTCCAGATTACCGCGAAGCGCCTCGGCATGACGGCCGTCGTCGACGCCGACGGCAAGGTCGCCGGCATCTTCACCGACGGCGACCTGCGCCGCGTACTCGCGCGCGACGGCGACTTCCGCACGCTGCCGATCACCGAAGTCATGACGCGCGACCCGCGCACGATCGCGCCGGATCACCTGGCCGTCGAGGCCGTGGAACTGATGGAGCGCCACCGGATCAACCAGATGCTGGTCGTCGATGCCGACGGCGCGCTGATCGGCGCGCTGAACATGCACGACCTGTTTTCGAAGAAGGTGATCTGATGAGCGCAGCGCTGACTGCGGCCGAACGCGCGAGCCGCGTGAAGCTGATGATTTTCGACGTCGACGGCGTGCTGACCGACGGCGGCCTGCTGTTTACCGCGGCCGGCGACGCGATGAAGTCGTTCAATTCGCTCGACGGCCACGGCGTGAAGCTGCTCGGCGAAGCCGGCATCGCGACCGCGATCATCACGGGCCGCCGCTCGGACATCGTCGCGGCGCGCGCGAAGGAAATGAAGATCGCGCACCTGTTCCAGGGCGTCGAGAACAAGCTCACCGTGTTCGCCGAGCTGATCGCGTCGCTCGGCCTGACGGCCGACGCCTGCGGCTACATGGGCGACGACTGGCCCGACCTGCCGGTGATGCTGCGCTGCGGCTTCGCGACGGCCCCCGCGAACGCGCACCCCGAGGTGATCGCCCGCGCCCACTGGGTCGCCGAGGCCCGCGGCGGCCACGGCGCCGTGCGCGAGGTCTGCGATACGCTCCTGCGCGCGCAGCACCGCTACGACGCGCTGCTCGCCGCCGCCTGCGGAGCCTGATCGATGAGCACGCATTTCCGCTGGACCCAGATGCTGCCGCTCGCCGCGGTCGCCGCGCTCGCGGGCGTCACGTGGTGGCTGCTGCAGGCCACGCTGCCGCCGCCCGGCGAGGGCATCGCGCAGCCGAAGCGCCACACGCCCGACTATTTCGCGGACAACTTCTCGGTCACCGAGCTCGACCAGACCGGCACGACCCAGTACCGGCTGACGGCCGCGAAGCTGGTCCATTACGAAGACACCGAAGGCAGCGACCTGACCGATCCGGCCATGCGCGCGTTCCAGCCCGGCAAGCCGGTCGTGACGACCACCGCGAAGCGCGGCACCGTCAACGGCGACGTGTCGATCGTCGATTTGTATGACGATGCGCGCATCCTGCGCGCGGCCGGCGGCGGCGATCCGCAGATGCAGGCCGATTCCCAGCATTTCCGGATCTTCGTCAATGACGATGTGATCCAGACCGAAAAGCCGGTTAAACTTCAGCGCGGCCTGTCGCTCGTCAACGCGACCGACGGCATGAAGTACAACAACGTCACCCGGGTCATCGAGCTTTACGGCAACGTGCGCGGCACGATCGCCGCGGCGGACACGTCCGGCGGCTCGAAAGGTCAACCCAAGTGACGCATCCCTCACGTGACTGCATGAACGAACCGTTCCCTCGACAGATTTCCGGCGGCGCTGCGCGCGCCGTCCGCGCCGCGCTCGCCGCGACGCTCGTGGCGCTCCCGCTCGTCGGGCTGGCGCCGCTCGCCCATGCCGAGAAGGCCGACCAGAACAAGCCGATCAACGTCGAGGCCGACAACCTGACCTATGACGATCTGAAGCAGGTGACGGTCGCGACCGGCAACGTCGTGATCACGAAGGGCACGATCATCATCAAGGGCGACCGCGTCGAAGTGCGCCAGGACCCGGAAGGCTATCAGTACGCGACGTCGTTCGGCAGCGGCAAGAAGCACGCGACGTTCCGCCAGAAGCGCGAAGGCCTCGACGAATACATCGACGGCGACGCCGAGCGCATCGACTACGACGGCAAGCAGGATCTCACCACGCTGACCACCGCCGCGACCGTGCGCCGCCTGCAGGGCACGACGATCGCCGACACCGTGCACGGCAGCGTGATCACGTACGACGGCCAGCGCGACTTCTACACCGCGAAGGGCGGCAAGGACGTCGCGGCGCCGGGCAACCCGAACGGCCGCGTGCGCGCGATGCTGTCGCCGAAGAACGGCGGCCCCGCGCCGCTGAACGGGGCGCCGGCCAAGCTGTCGCCGTCGACCACGATCCAGGGGGCGCCGGGCCAATGAACGCGCTCCCGAACCGCCAGCCGGCCGGCACCACGAGTTCGCTCGTCGTCCGCAACCTGAAGAAGCGCTACGGCTCGCGCACGGTCGTCAAGGACGTGTCGCTCGACGTGAAGAGCGGCGAAGTCGTCGGTCTGCTCGGCCCGAACGGCGCCGGCAAGACCACGTCGTTCTACATGATCGTCGGCCTCGTGCCGACGGACGCGGGCGAAATCTCGCTGAACGGCAGCTCGATCAGCCTGCTGCCGATCCACAAGCGCGCGTCGCTCGGCCTGTCGTACCTGCCGCAGGAAGCGTCCGTGTTCCGCAAGCTGACCGTCGAGGAAAACATCCGCGCGGTGCTCGAGCTGCAGCACGGCGAGGACGGCAAGCGGCTGTCGAAGGACGCGATCTCGTCGCGTACCGAAGCGCTGCTCGACGAGCTGCAGATCGGCCATCTGCGCGAGAACCCCGCGCTGTCGCTGTCGGGCGGCGAACGGCGCCGCGTCGAAATCGCGCGCGCGCTCGCGACCAACCCGAGCTTCATCCTGCTCGACGAACCGTTCGCCGGTGTCGATCCGATCGCGGTGCTCGAGATCCAGAAGATCGTCAAGTTCCTGAAACAGCGCAACATCGGCGTGCTGATCACGGACCACAACGTCCGCGAAACGCTCGGCATCTGCGACCACGCGTACATCATCAGCGACGGTTCGGTGCTGGCCGCCGGCGCGCCGAGCGAAATCATCGAAAACGAAAGCGTGCGCCGCGTGTACCTCGGCGAACACTTCCGCATGTAACGTCCTCCTCGTGGCTGGCTGCACCCCGCCCGGCATCGCCGCGCGGGGCTGCGCCCCGCTTTGCATCCACGCCCGCGGCCCTGCCCGCGGCCGGGCGGCGCGCCGCGCGTAATCGCGGATGGCTCAATGCGCCTGGGTCGTGGCAAACTGCCGGTATGACTCCCTCCTTGCCATGAAAGCCAGCCTTCAACTCCGCCTGTCGCAACATCTTGCGCTGACGCCTCAGCTGCAGCAGTCGATCCGGCTCCTGCAGTTGTCGACGCTCGAATTGCAGCAGGAAGTCGCGATGGCCGTCGCGCAGAACCCGCTGCTCGAGAACGACGACGAATGGATCGCCAGCCCGCTGCGCGTCGCGGCGGACGGATCGCTGATCGCGCAGACGCCGCCCGCACAGAACACCGAGCCCACCGCGACCAACGGCAGCAGCACGTCCAGCGATCGCGCCGAGCGCGACGAGCCGGCCGGCGCCGACGAATACGACGGTTACGGGTCCGGTGACGGCAACGACGGCCCGCAGTGGAATCTCGACGAATACGGCCGCTCGAGCGGTGCGTCCGACGACGACGACCTGCCGCCGCTGCAGGTGCAGGAAGCCGCGACGTCGCTGCGCGATCATCTCTCGGCGCAGTTGCGCGTCACGCAGGCCGGCCCGCGCGATCGCGCGCTCGTGATGTTCCTGATCGAATCGCTCGACGACGACGGCTACCTGACCGCCACGCTCGACGAAGTGCTCGCCGACCTGCCGCCCGAACTGGAAATCGACTGCGACGAACTGAACGCGGCGCTCGCGCTGCTGCACAGCTTCGACCCGGCCGGCGTCGGCGCGCGCTCGGCCTCGGAATGCCTGAAGCTGCAGCTGCTGCGTCTCGATCCGTCCCCCACGCGCACGCTCGCGCTCGAGATCGTGTCGCAGCATCTCGAATTGCTCGCCGCACGCGACTTCACCCGGTTGCGCAAGCACCTGAAGGCGAGCGACGACGCGCTGCGCGACGCGCACGCGCTGATCCGCTCGCTGGAGCCGTTCCCCGGCGCCGCCTACGGCAAGGCCGAGGCCGACTACGTCGTGCCCGACATCATCGTGAAGAAGGCCGGCCAGGGATGGCTCGCGGAGCTCAATCCGGAGGTCGTCCCGCGCCTGCGGATCAACAACCTGTACGCGAACATCCTGCGCAACAGCCGCGGCGATCCGTCGGCCGGATCGTTGAAACAGCAGCTGCAGGAAGCGCGCTGGTTGATCAAGAACATCCAGCAGCGTTTCGACACGATCCTGCGTGTCGCGCAGGCTATTGTCGAGCGTCAGAAGAATTTCTTTGCGCACGGTGAAATTGCCATGCGCCCCTTGGTTTTGCGGGAAATAGCTGATACGCTGGGCCTACACGAGTCGACTGTCAGCCGTGTGACAACCGGGAAGTACATGCTGACCCCGTTCGGGACGCTTGAATTTAAGTACTTCTTCGGATCTCACGTCTCGACCGACACCGGTGGCGCCGCCTCGTCGACCGCCATCCGAGCCCTCATCAAGCAACTGATAGGAGCTGAAGACCCAAAATCGCCACTTTCGGACAGCCGCATTGCCGAGCTGCTGGCAGAACAGGGTTTCGTGGTCGCGCGCCGCACGGTTGCGAAATATCGCGAAGCCCTCAAGATCCCGGCAGTGAATCTGCGCAAGTCTCTTTAAGCCTGCTGCCTGCCCGGCGGCAGGCGTGTCCCGGCCACCGCGCACACGGGGAACAGGCCGGACGATCTGTCCGCGATACGCCGCTTCGTGCGGCACGGGCAAGTCGACCGGAGCGCCGCCTCGATGCGGCCGGGTGGCCACTCGCTTGGAGAAGCACTATGAACCTGAAGATCAGTGGACATCATCTCGAAGTCACGCCTGCAATTCGCGAATACGTGATCACCAAGCTGGACCGGGTGCTACGGCATAGCGATCAGGTGATCGATGGCACTGTGATCCTCTCGGTCGACAACCACAAGGAAAAGGACAAGCAGCAGCGCGCGGAAATCAACCTGCACCTGAAGGGCAAGGACATCTTCGTCGAAAGCGCGAACGGCAACCTGTACGCCGCGATCGATCTGCTGATCGACAAGCTGGATCGCCAGGTCGTCAAGCACATGGAGCGCCTGCAAACGCACGCGCACGACCCGATCAAGCTGCAGCCGTCGATCGACCAGATCGAGCTGCCGCCGCAATAACCGTCACCGCAACACGCACGCCGCCCGGTTCGCCGGGCGTTTTTTTTGCCACTCCGCGCGGAGGTGCAACCGGTCCGTCCGTGCTGCGCCACGCACGCGGCTGTGCTCTATAATGTTCCGGTTATCGCCGGGGGGTGTTGGATGCGGTAGCTGCGTTGCAGGTTGCCATGCCACATGCCGTGATATCGCAGAACATGGAAAATCAGTCCGCCGCCGCAAGGAGACCCCAGGCCGCCCAATCGCCTGCCAACATGAATCGCCTAGCCAAAATCCTGCCCATAGAGAACGTCGTCATCGACCTCTCGGTCACCAGCAAGAAACGCGTCTTCGAACAAGCCGGGCTGATGTTCGAGAATCAGAACGGCATCGGCCGCAGCACCGTCACGGACAACCTGTTCGCGCGCGAGCGCCTCGGTTCGACCGGGCTCGGCGAAGGTGTCGCGATTCCGCACGGCCGCATCAAGGGCCTCAAGCACCCGCTCGCCGCGTTCGTCCGCCTCGCCGATGCGATCCCGTTCGAAGCGCCCGACGGCCAGCCGGTCGGCCTCCTGATCTTCCTGCTCGTCCCCGAGCAAGCCACCCAGCAGCACCTCGAGATCCTGTCGGAAATCGCGCAACTGCTGTCCGATCGCGACGCACGCGAGCGTCTGCACAACGAAACGGATATCGCCGAGTTGCATCGCCTGCTCACTCAGTGGCAACCTTGAGTTGTTCCGGGCGGAATATTTCCCCGTACGAGGCGGCCCACGCCGCCGTCCAGGGCCGCCCGGCGCCGGCCCGGCATGGCGACGTCCGTCGCCGCGCGCCCGCACCGGCCCATTGGAGTGACGAGAGTCATGGATACGTCCAGCATCAACGCCCAGAGCATCTTCGACGACAACGCAGCCACGCTGAAACTGAGCTGGCTGACGGGGCATGAAGGCTGGGAACGCGGCTTTTCGGCCGACACGGTCGGCAACGCAACGTCGAGCGCCGACCTCGTCGGCCACCTGAACCTGATCCACCCGAACCGGATCCAGGTGCTCGGCGAAGCCGAAATCGACTACTACCAGCGCCAGACCGACGAAGACCGTTCGCGCCACATGGCCGAGCTGATCGCGCTCGAACCGCCGTTCCTCGTCGTCGCCGGTGGCGCCGCGGCGCCACCCGAACTGGTGCTGCGCTGCACGCGCTCGTCCACCCCGCTGTTCACGACGCCGATGTCCGCCGCCGCCGTGATCGACAGCCTGCGGCTCTATATGTCGCGCATCCTCGCGCCGCGCGCGACGCTGCACGGCGTGTTCCTCGACATCCTCGGGATGGGCGTGCTGCTGACCGGCGATTCGGGCCTCGGCAAGAGCGAGCTCGGCCTCGAGCTGATCAGCCGCGGGCACGGCCTCGTCGCCGACGACGCGGTCGATTTCGTCCGTCTTGGCCCCGATTTCGTCGAAGGGCGCTGCCCGCCGCTGCTGCAGAACCTGCTCGAAGTGCGCGGCCTCGGCCTGCTCGACATCAAGACGATCTTCGGCGAAACGGCGGTGCGGCGGAAAATGAAGCTGAAGCTGATCGTTCAGCTCGTGCGGCGCCCCGACGGCGAATTCCAGCGCCTGCCGCTCGAAAGCCAGACCGTCGACGTGCTCGGGTTGCCGATCAGCAAGGTCACGATCCAGGTTGCGGCCGGCCGCAACCTCGCGGTGCTCGTCGAGGCGGCCGTCCGGAACACGATCCTGCAGTTGCGCGGAATCGACACGTTGCGCGATTTCATGGATCGGCAACGACTCGCGATGCAAGATCCCGACAGTCAGTTCCCCGGCAAACTGGTGTAACCCGCACGCGCCGGCCGCGCAACGCCGACGCGTCGAGCCGGTGCTATGATGAAACGTCAGGATTCTCTGTTCCCATGCGCATCGTCCTCATCACCGGCATCTCCGGCTCAGGCAAGTCCGTCGCGCTGAACGCGCTCGAAGACGCAGGCTATTACTGCGTCGACAACCTGCCGCCGCACGTGCTCCCCGAACTCGCCCGCTACCTCGCGCAGGACGGCCAGCGCCGGCTCGCGGTCGCGATCGACGCGCGCTCGAGCGCGTCGCTCGACGAAATGCCCGGGCTGATCCGCGAGCTGTCCCGCGAGCACGACGTGCGCGTGCTGTTCCTCAATGCGAGCACCCAGGCGCTGATCCAGCGCTTCTCCGAAACGCGCCGCCGCCATCCGTTGTCCGGCTCGCGGTCGCACGATGCGGACGTCGGCCTGCTGTCGTCGCTCGAGGAAGCGATCGAGCGCGAGCGCGAACTCGTCGCGCCGCTCGCCGAATTCGGCCACCAGATCGACACCAGCACGCTGCGCGCGAACGCGCTGCGCACCTGGGTCAAGCGCTTCATCGAGCAAAAGAACAACGACCTGATGGTGATGTTCGAATCGTTCGGCTTCAAGCGCGGCGTGCCGCTCGACGCCGATCTGATGTTCGACGTGCGCGTGCTGCCGAATCCGTACTACGACCACCAGTTGCGCCCGCTCACCGGGCTCGACCAGCCGGTCATCGCCTTTCTCGACGCACTGCCGATCGTCCATCAGATGATCGACGACATCCATGCGTTCCTGATGAAATGGCTGCCGCACTTCCGCGATGACAACCGCAGCTACCTGACCGTCGCCATCGGCTGCACGGGCGGCCAGCATCGCTCGGTGTTCATCGCGGAAACGCTCGCCGCGCGCCTCGCGCGCGACGCGAACGTGATCGTGCGGCATCGTGACGCGCCAGTGGATGTCGACGCGTCGTCGCGGCTCGTCTCCGAGGTCGACCGACCCTAGCGACACCCGCCCCCACGCCCGCGCGCCATGTCCTCCCTATCGACCACCCTGATCGACCTGCCGCTGTTTCCGCTGCACACGGTGCTGTTTCCCGGAGGGCTGCTCCCGCTCAAGGTGTTCGAGGCGCGCTATCTCGACATGTCGCGCGCATGCCTGCGCGACGACGCACCGTTCGGCGTGTGCCTGCTGAAGAGCGGGCCCGAAGTCGCGCAGGACGGCGCGGTGTCGGTGCCCGAAACCATCGGCTGCATGGCGCGCATCACCGAGTGCGATACCGGCGAATTCGGGATGCTGTATCTGCAGGCGGTCGGCACGCAGCGTTTCGAGCTGCTGTCGTATCGCGTCGAAGGCAACGGGCTGCTGGTCGGCATCGCGGAGCCGCTGCCCGACGACATCCCGCTCGAAGGCGAACAGGCGCTCGCCCAGTTCGGCTCGTGCGCCGAGGTGCTCGAGCGCATCATCGACGCGCTGAAGAAGTCCGATCCGGAGAAAATGCCGTTCGGCGAACCGTTCCGCCTCGACGATCCGAGCTGGGTGTCGAATCGCCTCGCCGAGCTGCTGCCGCTCGACCTGCGCGCGCGGCAGAAGCTGATGGAGTTTCCGGACGTGGGCGCGCGCATCGACGCCGTGCACCACGTACTCGACCGGCACGGCTGGCTGTAACTGCCGCTGCCGCGCCCGAGCCGCCGCGCATCGCGTGCCGCGCCCGCCCGACGACCTCTCCTGCGCGCGGCCACACGGCACCTTTCCAAACGCGGCCAGCGCCGCGCCCTTCCCGTTCGTTACAGCAGCGGCCCGCTCAGCGCATCGAGCAGCTTGCGCACGGGCGCCGGCACGCCGTACGCGTCGAGCCGGCTCAGCAGCACCCATGCGGTGTCTGCGTCGCGCGCCTGCGACGGCAGGCCACCGCCGTCCGCCAGATCGCTCAGCCGCGGCTCGATCTCGAGCCGGAAATGCGTGAACGTATGCGTGAGCGGCGCGAGCGGCACCGTGCCGCCGCCGCCGAAACCGCGCGCAAGCTCCGCGAGCGCGGCATCGCCGTCCGCTTGCGGCAGGCTCCACAGTCCGCCCCAGATGCCGGTCGGCGGCCTTCGCTCGAGCAGCACGGCGTCGCCGTCGCGCAGCACGAGCATCCAGGTCTTGCGTGTCGGCACGGCCTTCTTGGGCCGCGCGGCCGGCAGTTCGCGCTGGCGGCCGGTCGATTGCGCGACGCAGTCGCCCGCGAACGGGCAGCGCGCGCAGTCGGGCTTGCCGCGCACGCACAGCGTCGCGCCCAGATCCATCAGCCCCTGCGTATACGCGCTCACGTCGGCCGGGTTCGCGGCATCGGGCAGCAGCGATTCGGCGAGTGCCCACATGTCGTTCTCGACACGCTTCTCGCCCGGAAAGCCCTCGACGCCGAATACCCGCGCAAGCACGCGCTTCACGTTGCCGTCGAGGATCGTCGCGCGCGCACCGTACGCAAACGACGCGATCGCGGCGGCCGTCGAACGGCCGATGCCCGGCAGTTCGGCCAGCGCGTCGGGCGTCGCCGGAAACACACCGCCGTGCTCGGCGACGACGACCTGCGCGCAGCGGTGCAGGTTGCGCGCGCGCGAGTAGTAGCCGAGGCCCGCCCACAACGCCATCACGTCGTCGCTCGGCGCGGCCGCGAGCGCGGCGACGTCCGAGAAGCGGTCGAGAAAGCGCGTGTAATACGGAATGACGGTCGATACCTGCGTCTGCTGCAGCATGATTTCCGACAGCCAGATCCGGTACGGATCGCGGGTGTTCTGCCATGGCAGGTCATGGCGGCCATGCGCGCGTTGCCACGCGACGAGACGTGTGGCGAACGTGCGGTGCAGCGGCGTGACGGGGAACGGAGCGGGGGCGATGCGGGGCGGCTTCAAGTTATCGAATTGTGGAAAAGGGTTTCAACGCTGGCACGTCGGGCAGAAATAGGTCGACCGCTGACCCTGCACGATCTGGCGAACCGGCGTGCCGCAAACGCGGCACGGCTGGCCGGCACGATCGTAGACGAAGCAATCGAGCTGGAAGTAGCCGCTTTCGCCGTTGCTGCCGACGAAATCGCGCAATGTGCTGCCGCCGCGCTCGATCGCGTCGGCGAGCGTCGCGCGCACCGCGTCGGCCAGCCGCTCGTAGCGCGGCAGCGAAACCTTGCCGGCGGCCGTCGTCGGCCGGATGCCGGCGCGAAACAGGCTCTCCGACGCATAGATGTTGCCGACACCGACGACCATGTCGCCCGCGAGCAGCGCCTGCTTGACCGACACCGTACGGCCGCGCGTACGCGCATGCAGCAGCGCGCCGGTGAACGCCGGCGAGAACGGCTCGACGCCGAGGCTCGCGAGGAGCGGATGCGCATGCACGTCGCCTGCTTCGCGCGGGTGCCACAGCACGGCGCCGAAGCGGCGCGGATCGCGGAAGCGCAGCACGAATTCGTCGAAGATCCAGTCGACGTGGTCGTGCTTCGCGGCGACCGGCACGCCGGCCGCGGGCAGCACGCGCAGCGTGCCCGTCATCCCGAGATGGACGATGAACCAGCCCGCATCGACTTCGAACAGCAGGTACTTGCCGCGGCGCTCGACGGCGAGCACCTCGCGCGCGCGCAACTGCTCGGCGAGCCCCGCCGGCACGGGCCAGCGCAGCATCGCGGTACGGACGTCGACACGCTCGACGCGGCGGCCCGCGACAAAGGGCTCGATGCCCCGGCGCGTGACTTCGACTTCTGGCAACTCTGGCATGTTTTGCGGGTCTGAGGCTACGGTCTGTTTACAGGGTGAACGCGCATGCGTCGCCACGAGAACGGCCGTTCTCGCGGCGACCCCGAAATGAAACACGGGAATGCCCGAAATCGCCCGCCTGGCGGCACGCGAGGCGGGCGATTTCGGGCATTCGCATGGGGGTTCCACAGGTAAGCGGACCCTATCACGATCGTGCGTGTATTGTAGCGAGCGCGTTACAATCGGTTGAAACATCGAACGGATTTCCATGACCCTGCCCTCGAAGCTGCTTCAGGAGCGCCCCGCCGCCGTGCGCGGCGCGCGCGCCTTCCCGGTCCGCCGTGCACTCGGTGCCGCGCTGTTTGCCGTCTGGACCCTCACCGCCTTTCCGGCCCACGCGCAGGATCCGGCATCGGACGACGCGGAGCCGCAGGGTGCGTTCGAGCATGTGATGCCGGACGAGCAGAAGAATCTCCCCGGCGTGCCGCTGACGAGCCAGATCGTCTACCAGGTGCTCGCCGCCGAGGTCGCGCTCCAGCGCAACCAGCCGGCGCCGGCCTACCAGACCTACCTCGCGCTGGCCCGCGACACGCGCGATCCGCGCATGGCGCAGCGCGCGACCGAAATCGCGCTCGGCGCGCAGAGCCCGGCCGACGCGCTTTCCGCCGCGAACCTGTGGCGTCAGTACGCACCGGATTCGAACCGGGCGTCGCAGGTCGACGCCGCGCTGCTGGTGCTCGCCGGCAAGCCGGCCGACGCGCAGCCGATGCTCGCGCGCGAGCTGGCCCGCGCGAGCGGCGACACGCGCGGCCCCGCGATCCTCGCGCTGCAGGCGCTGCTGGTGCGCGGCCCCGACCGCGTCGGCGGCCTCGCGGTGCTAAAGGACATGCTGAAGAACGACATGAATCGCCCCGAGGCGCAGCTCGCGATCGCGCGGCAGCAGCTCGCGGTCGACGACAAGGACGGCGCCGCGCAGTCGCTGAAGCAGGCGCTGCAGCTCCGCCCCGACTACCTGCCGGCAGCGCTGATGCTGTCGCAGATGGGGCCGGCGGAACGTGCGGCGGGCATCGCGTCGTTCGAGAAGTATGTTCAGCAGAATCCGAAGTCGCGCGACGCGCGGCTGGCGCTGTCGCAGCTCTATCTCGCCGACGATCGCCTCGACGACGCGCAGAAGCAGTTCGAGACGATGCGCAAGCTCGACGCGAAGGACCCGACGCCGCTGATGGCGCTCGCGCTGATCAAGATCCAGCAGAAGAAACTCGACGAGGCGACCGGCTACCTGAAGCAGTACGTGCAGCTCGGCGACAAGCAGCCGAACCTCGACGTCGGCCAGGGCTACATCTACCTCGCGCAGATCGCGATCGACCAGAACAACGACGCGCAGGCGTCGCAATGGCTCGACAAGGTCGACCAGACGAGCCAGCACTACCTGCCCGCGCAGATCACGCGCGCGCAGCTGCTGCAGAAACAGGGCAAGACCGACGAGGCGCGCAAGGTGCTCGACAACCTGCCGATCTCGGATCCGCGCGACGCGGCCGTGGTGGCGCGCACCGATGCGTCGATCCTGTTCACCGCGAAGCGCTATCCGGAAGCGGAGGCGCGCCTCGGGCAGGCCGTCCAGGACTTCCCGGACGACCCCGACCTGCGCTACGACTACGCGATGGCGGCCGAAAAGACCGGCCACTACGCGACGATGGAAAAGCAGTTGCGCGAGCTGATCCGTACGCAGCCCGACAACCCGCAGGCCTACAATGCGCTCGGCTATTCGCTCGCCGATCGCAACCAGCGCCTGCCCGAGGCCAGCAAGCTGATCGACAAGGCGATGGCGCTCGCGCCGAACGACGCGTACATCATGGACAGCCTCGGCTGGGTGAAGTACCGGATGGGCGACACGGCCGGCGCGACGAAGGTGCTGCAGCGTGCATACGAGCTGCAGCCGAACGCCGAAATCGGCGCGCATCTCGGCGAAGTGCTGTGGAAGAGCGGCGCGCAGGACGACGCGCGCAACGCGTGGCGTGCCGCGCAGAAGCTCGAGCCCGACAACGAAACGCTCGTGCAGACGCTGAAACGCCTGCAGATCAACGGCCTCTGATGCAGATGTTCCCGATGTTTTCCCTGTCCTGCCGCGCGCAGCGCACGCTGGCCGCGGCCGGCGCGGCGCTCGCGCTCGCCGGCTGCGCGAGCACGCCGCCGTCGGCCAATGCACCGACTGGCGCCGTACTGCAAACGGCCGCAACGCATGCCTACCATGGCCGCTTCGCGGTGCGCTACGACGATCGTCTCGGCAACCCGCAGAACGTGTACGGCAACTTCGACTGGCAGGAGCACGGCGACGACGTGTCGCTCGAACTGCGCAGCCCGCTCGGCCAGACGCTCGCGGTCGTGAAGTCGACGCCGCGCGCGGCGTCGCTCGAATTGCCGAACCGGCCGACCCAATATGCGCCTGACGTCGGCGACCTGATGCAGAAGACGCTCGGCTTCGAGCTGCCGCTCGCGGGCCTGCGCTACTGGCTGCTGCCGACCGCCGCGCCCGCGACGCCCGCCGAAACCGTGCGCGACCCGGCCGACGGCACGCGCATCAAGCAGTTGCGCCAGGACGGCTGGACGATCGACTACCTTGCCTACGCGGATGCCCCGGCCACGGGCGTCAAACGCGTCAACCTCGTGCGCGCGACGCCGCCGCTCGACATCAAGCTCGTGCTCGATCAGTGAGCACGCGCGCCTAGCCCCGATACCCGCATGACCGATTCGACCCGCTCGCTGCGCAACTGCCTGGCGCCCGCGAAACTCAACCTGTTCCTGCACATCACCGGCCGTCGTCCGAACGGCTATCACGATCTGCAGAGCGTATTCCAGCTGCTGAACTGGGGCGACACGCTGCACTTCACGCTGCGCGACGACGGCCGCGTCGCACGCGTCACCGACGTGCCCGGCGTGCCCGAGGAAAGCGATCTCGTCGTCCGCGCGGCCAACCTGCTGAAAGCGCATACGGGTACCGCGCACGGCGTCGACATCGAGATCGACAAGATCTTGCCGATGGGCGCCGGCCTCGGCGGCGGCAGCTCCGACGCGGCGACGACGCTGCTCGCGCTGAACCGCCTGTGGCAACTCGATTTGCCGCGCGCCGAGCTTCAGTCGCTCGCGGTCAAACTCGGCGCCGACGTCCCGTTTTTTATTTTTGGAAAAAATGCGTTCGCAGAGGGTATCGGAGAAGAATTAGCTGAGGTAGAATTGCCGACTCGCTGGTTCTTGGTTGTGACGCCACGCGTTCATGTCCCGACCGCTGAAATATTTTCAGATGAGTTGTTGACAAGAGATACGAAGCCCGTCACAATTGCTGACTTTCTTGCACAGCAAACCAGCGATGCGGAATGGCCAGATAGCTTCGGCCGGAACGATATGCAGGAAGTTGTAACAAGGAAGTACGCGGAAGTTGCGCAGGTGGTCAAATGGTTGTATGATGTGACCCCCGCGAGGATGACCGGCTCCGGAGCAAGCGTGTTTGCAGCGTTTCACAGCAAGCACGAGGCAGAAGCGGCGAAAGCCAAGCTGCCCGCCAGTTGGAATGGCGCAGTTGCCGAGAGTCTGAACGAGCATCCGCTCTTCGCTTTCGCGTCATGAAGTTTTACTTTGCCGAACGGCCTACACAAGTTCGGTGAAGTTATCAGTTAAGTGTAGGGGAGTCGCCAAGTTGGTCAAGGCACCGGATTTTGATTCCGGCATGCGAGGGTTCGAGTCCTTCCTCCCCTGCCAAAAATTTTCCCGCATTTCCCGCCCAAGCCTGAAGCAGGTGCACGATGAGCAGCCACAGCCATGATGGCCTGATGGTCTTTACTGGCAACGCGAATCCCGCGCTCGCCCAGGAAGTCGTCAATATCCTTGGTATCCCCCTCGGCAAAGCAATGGTCAGCCGTTTCTCCGACGGCGAGATCCAGGTCGAGATCCAGGAAAACGTGCGCGGCAAGGACGTCTTCGTCCTGCAATCCACGTGCGCACCGGCGAACGACAACCTGATGGAACTGATGATCATGGTCGATGCGCTCAAGCGCGCATCCGCCGGCCGGATCACTGCTGCCATCCCCTACTTCGGCTATGCCCGTCAGGATCGTCGCCCGCGTTCGGCGCGTGTCGCGATCTCGGCGAAGGTCGTCGCGAACATGCTGGAAATCGCCGGCGTCGAGCGGATCATCACGATGGATCTGCACGCCGACCAGATTCAGGGCTTCTTCGACATCCCGGTCGACAACATCTACGCGACGCCGATCCTGCTGGGCGATCTGCGCAAGCAGAACTACTCGGATCTGCTCGTCGTGTCGCCGGACGTCGGCGGCGTGGTGCGCGCCCGGGCACTCGCGAAGCAGCTCAACTGCGATCTCGCGATCATCGACAAGCGTCGCCCGAAGGCGAACGTCGCCGAAGTGATGAACATCATCGGTGAAGTCGAAGGCCGCACCTGCGTGATCATGGACGACATGGTCGATACGGCCGGCACGCTCTGCAAGGCCGCGCAAGTCCTGAAGGATCGCGGCGCGAAGCAGGTGTTCGCGTACGCGACGCACCCCGTGCTGTCGGGCGGCGCCGCGGATCGCATCGCCGCGTCGGAACTCGACGAGCTGGTCGTCACCGATACGATTCCGCTGTCGGCCGAATCGCTGGCGTGCTCGAAGATCCGCTCGCTGACGAGCGCGAGCCTGCTGGCCGAGACGTTCTCGCGGATTCGCCGAGGCGATTCGGTGATGTCGCTGTTCGCGGAATCCTGATCGCGAATCGACGGAACGAAGCATGCGCAGAAAGCGAAGCGGCAACGCTTCGCTTTTTGCACAATCGGACGGGATAGACGAAACCCCGGCCGTTTCATCGGGGGCCGCTTGATGGCCCCGTTTTACTGCCTGGTCGCGGGCAGCAAATGGAGAATCACATGAAAGTCGTCGCTTTCGAGCGCCAACAGCAAGGTACGGGTGCGAGCCGCCGCCTGCGCAACGCCGGTAAGACCACGGGTATCGTCTACGGTGGCGAAGCAGCCCCGCAAAAGATCGAACTGGATCACAACGCGCTGTGGCATGCACTGAAGAAGGAAGCCTTCCACTCGTCGATCCTCGACCTGGAAGTGGCTGGCCAGTCGCAACAGGTTCTGCTGCGCGACGTGCAATACCACCCGTTCAAGCAACTCGTGCTGCACGTTGACTTCCAGCGCGTCGACGCGAAGAAGAAGCTGCACACGAAGGCACCGCTGCACTTCCTGAACGCAGAAGTCAGCCCGGCCGTGAAGCTGTCGAGCGCGATCGTTTCGCACGTCGCGACGGAAATCGAAATCGAGTGCCTGCCGGCCGACCTGCCGGAGTTCCTCGAAGTCGACCTGTCGAAGATCGAAGCCGGTCAGTCGCTGCACGCGAAGGACATCGCGCTGCCGAAGGGCGTCGCGCTGGTCGCGCACGTCGACGCGGAAAACCCGGTCATCGCTTCGGCGACGGTCCCGGCTGGCGCCGTGTCGGACGCAGCAGAAGGCGAAACGCCGGCTGCTTAAGCGGCTGCGTACGCGCGCCATCGATCCGTTTCACGAAACGGTCGACGCAACCCGCCGCGGCTTGCCCGGCGGGTTTTTCTTTTTCTGCGCCCAGGCGGCTGCCGCCGCCTTCGAAACGTCATGATCAAACTGATCGTCGGCCTCGGCAATCCCGGGGCGGAATACACCACGACGCGCCACAACGCCGGCTTCTGGCTGATCGACCAGCTCGCCCGCGAAGCCGGCACGACGCTGCGCGACGAACGCCGCTTTCACGGCTTCTATGCGAAAGCACGCCTGCATGGTGAGGAAGTTCATCTGCTCGAGCCGCAGACCTACATGAACCGCTCCGGCCAGTCGGTCGTCGCGCTCGCGCAATTCTTCAAGATCCTGCCCGACCAGATCCTCGTCGCGCACGACGAGCTCGACCTGCCGCCCGGCACCGTGAAGCTGAAGCTCGGCGGCGGCAGCGGTGGCCACAACGGGCTGAAGGACATCACCGCGCACCTGTCGTCGCAGCAATACTGGCGGCTGCGGATCGGCATCGGCCACCCGCGCGACCTGATCCCGGAAAGCGCGCGCGCCGGCGCGAAGCCCGACGTCGCGAACTTCGTGCTGAAACCGCCGCGCCGCGAGGAACAGGACGTGATCGACGCATCGATCGAACGCGCGCTTGCCGTGATGCCGATGGTCGTCAAGGGCGAACTCGACCGCGCGACGATGCAGCTGCATCGCAACTGACCGCACGCGCACCGGCCTGGCGCGTCGGCCGGCCGGCGCAACCGGGCGGCCTCGCCCGCCCCACCGCGACGCGCACATGCGGTAATCTGGACGCTTTGCCCGACAGGAGCCAAGCGGTGAGCCGTTACTGGAGCGACGTCGTTCAGCAACTCGTGCCTTACGTGCCGGGCGAACAGCCCGCGCTCGCGCACCCCGTCAAGCTGAACACCAACGAGAATCCCTATCCGCCGTCGCCGCGTGTCGTCGCGGCAATCGCACGCGAACTCGGCGAGACCGGCGACACGCTGCGCCGCTATCCGGACCCGGTCGCGCGCGCACTGCGCGAGACGGTCGCGGCCCATCACCGCATCCAGCCCGAACAGGTGTTCGTCGGCAACGGCTCCGACGAGGTGCTCGCGCACGCGTTCCAGGCGCTGCTCAAGCACGACCGGCCGCTGCGCTTTCCCGACATCACGTACAGCTTCTACCCGACCTACGCGCGCCTGTACGGCGTCGACACCACGGTCGTGCCGCTCGCGGACGATTTCTCGATCCGCGTCGACGACTATCTCGACGACGTCGGCGGCGTGCTGTTTCCGAACCCGAATGCGCCGACCGGGCGCGCGCTGCCGCTTGCTGACGTCGAGCGGATCGCGGCCGCGAATCCGTCGTCGGTGGTCGTGATCGACGAAGCGTACGTCGATTTCGGCGCGCAGTCGGCCATTACGCTGATCGACCGTCATCCGAACCTGCTCGTCGTGCATACGACGTCGAAGGCGCGCTCGCTCGCGGGCATGCGTGTCGGCTTCGCGTTCGGCGACGTGGCGCTGATCGACGCGCTGAACCGCGTGAAGGACAGCTTCAACTCGTACCCGCTCGACCGGCTCGCACAGGTTGCCGCTCAGGCCGCGTACGAAGACACCGACTATTTCAACGCCACCTGCCGACGCGTGATCGACAGCCGGGCGCGGCTCACGCATGCGCTCGACGCACTCGGCTTCGAGATCGTGCCGTCGGCCGCGAATTTCGTGTTCGCGCGCCATCCCGCGCACGATGCGGGCGCGATCGCGGCCAAGCTGAAGGAACGGGAAATTTTCGTGCGGCACTTCCGGCTGCCGCGGATCGACCAGCATCTGCGCATCACCGTCGGCACCGATGCCGAATGCGATGCACTCGTCGCGGCGTTGCGCGAGTTGCTGGCCTGACACGGAAGAACCGGCGCCGGGCGGCGCCGATCTGAAAGAAAGCGCGACGCGCGCGCCCCTCAATCGAAGCGCGCGCGCGTCAGCGCAGGATCACGACGCGTCGTCGCCCTTCACGGCGATCAACGCGTGGTACTTCTCCATCAATTGCGCGTGCGATTCGTCATGCTGCGGATCGCGCGGAATGCACTCGACCGGACACACCTGCTGGCACTGCGGTTCGTCGAAATGGCCGACGCACTCGGTGCACTTGTTCGGGTCGATCACGTAGATATCCGGGCCCATCGAAATCGCGCCGTTCGGGCACTCGGGCTCGCACACGTCGCAATTGATGCACTCGTCGGTAATCATCAAAGCCATACTGATCTCACTTCTTCAGGCCGGCGGCCGGCTTCGCGACGAAACCGGCCGCGCCGCATCACGCGGCCGGGCCTCCCATCGCGGTGACTTTCTCGGTCAGCCACTTCTCGACGGACGGAAACACGAATTTGCTGACATCGCCGCCCAACTGCGCGATTTCGCGCACGATCGTCCCCGAGATGAACTGGTACTGGTCGGACGGCGTCATGAACATCGTCTCGACGTCGGGCAACAGATAGCGGTTCATCCCCGCCATCTGGAACTCGTATTCGAAATCGGACACGGCGCGCAGCCCGCGCACGATCACGCGCGCATTGTTGACGCGGACGAAATCCTTCAGGAGGCCGGTGAAACTCATCACCTTCACGTTCGGGTAATGGCCGAGCACCTCGTTCGCAATCGTCAGACGTTCTTCGAGCGAGAAAAACGGCTTTTTCGCGCGGCTGTCGGCAACGCCCACCACCAGCGTATCAAAAATGCTCGACGCACGCCGCACGAGGTCTTCGTGCCCGCGCGTCAGCGGATCGAACGTACCGGGATACACGGCGACTACCATGTCGCTCCTCCTGTCATCACGCAAACGGGATGGCAGCCGTGCGATGCACGCGCCGCTGCCGAGATGGGCATGCGTCGCCTTTGCGGCGCGCCGCCTCGTATGGAACGCGCATTATTCATCATTTTCGCGGCGCAGCAAATGATAGTGAACCGCACCGGCCTTGCCGTGCTTCACCACCTGCCAGCCCGCCAGCGCGTCGTGCGCGGCCGGGTCGAGTTCCGCCCCCGTTTCGACGTAGAGCGCGCCGCCCGCCGCGACGAGCGGCGCCGACAGCGCGATCGCGCGCTCGAGCGCGGCCAGGTCGTCGAACGGCGGATCGAGGAACACGACGTCGAACGCGCCCGGCGTGAGCCCGGCCGCGAGCCGCAGCGCATCGGCTTCGGCAACCTCGACCGAACGGGCGCCGAGCTTGTCCTTGATCGCACGCAGCTGCTGCGCGGCGCGCGGATGGCGCTCGACCATCACGACGCTCGCCGCGCCGCGCGACGCGGCTTCGAAGCCGAGCGCGCCGGTGCCCGCGAACAGGTCGAGGCAGCGCCAGCCTTCGAGATCCTGGCCGAGCCAGTTGAACAGCGTCTCGCGCACGCGATCGGGGGTCGGGCGCAGGCCGTCGAGATCGAGCACTGCGAGCGGCGTGCGTTTCCAGTCGCCGCCGATGATGCGGATCGTGTGCGGCTTGCCGCGACTGGACGGGGCCGCGGGGCGGCCGGAAGAGGAACGGGACATACGGGATATCGACGACGGAGGAACCGGGCGCGCGCAGGGGCGCGCCGCCAAACAGGCGCACGTTACCACAGCGGCGACGCGCGCTGACGCGAGGGCCACGCCGCACTGATAAAATGCACGGTTTCGGCCGCCGTGCGCCGCGCCCGCGCGAACGCAGAACGGCCCGTCCGGCGCCCCGCTCCCGGCGGCGGCCCGCCCTCTTCCCGACGTCAGACCATGTTCAGTTTCTTCAAACGATTCAAGAAAACGCAGGAGCCCGATCCGGCGGAATCGCAATCGGCCGACGCGCAGCAAACGGACGAAGCGGCCGAAGCGGCGCCCGTGCTCGACGCGCCGCCCGCGGCCGACGTGCCGCAGGCGAGCGCGCAACCGGCCGCGCCGGCCGTCGTGATGACGGTCACGCCGACCAACGACGGCCGCGACGAAGTCGTCGAGACGGTCGAGATCGTCCCGCCGCCGCTGCAGGACGCGTCCGCGAAGAAGTCGTGGCTCGCGCGCCTGAAAACGGGGCTCGCGAAGACGGGTTCGAGCATCACCGGCGTGTTCGTCAACACGAAGATCGACGAGGATCTGTACGAGGAGCTCGAAACCGCGCTGCTGATGTCCGACGCGGGCGTCGACGCGACCGAATACCTGCTCGACGCGCTGCGCGAGAAGGTGCGCGCGGGCCGGCTGACCGATCCGCAACAGGTGAAGGATGCGCTGCACGACCTGCTCGTCGAGCTGCTGACGCCGCTCGAGAAATCGCTGATGCTCGGCCGCGCGCAGCCGCTCGTGATGATGATCACCGGCGTGAACGGCGCGGGCAAGACGACCAGCATCGGCAAGCTCGCGAAGCATCTGCAGAGCTTCGACCAGTCGGTGCTGCTGGCCGCCGGCGACACGTTCCGCGCGGCCGCGCGCGAACAGCTGGCGGTCTGGGGCGAGCGCAACAACGTGACGGTCGTGCAGCAGGAAAGCGGCGATCCGGCCGCGGTGATCTTCGACGCGGTCAGCGCCGCGCGGGCGCGCAAGATCGACGTGATGATGGCCGACACGGCTGGCCGCCTGCCGACGCAGCTTCATCTGATGGAAGAATTGAAGAAGGTGAAGCGCGTGATCGCGAAGGCGCACGACGGCGCGCCGCACGAGGTGCTGCTGGTGATCGACGCGAACACCGGCCAGAACGCGCTCACGCAGGTGAAGGCCTTCGACGACGCGCTGGGCCTGACCGGCCTGATCGTCACGAAGCTCGACGGCACCGCGAAGGGCGGGATTCTCGCCGCGATCGCGCGGCAACGGCCGGTGCCCGTCTACTTCATCGGCGTCGGCGAGAAGGTCGAGGACCTGCAGCCGTTCAGCGCGGTGGAATTCGCGGACGCGCTGCTCGGCTGAACGCCGCCGGCTCGCATCGCACGGGGCGCCTTCGGGCGCCCTTTTTCATGCGCGCCCGATCCTGCCCGCCACGGGCCGCGGCGCGCATTCCGCGCTCATTCCGCGTCCGGCTGCACGCCCGGCTCGGCGGCCTTGAACGCATCGATCGTCGCCGCATGGTCGACGATCCGCTGGATCGTCGGGAAACGCGTCGTGTCGATCGAGAAGCGGTTCGCGTTGAACACCTGCGGCACGAGGCACACGTCGGCGAGCGTCGGCGTGTCGCCGAAGCATAGCTTGCCGGTGCGCGGATCGCTCGCGAGACGGGTCTCGAGCGTGTCGAAGCCCGCCTCGATCCAGTGCCGGTACCACGCGTTCTTTGCGTCCTCGGGCACCTTCAGCGTGTGCTTCAGGTACTTCAGCACGCGCAGGTTGTTGAGCGGGTGGATTTCGCAGGCGATCTGCAGCGCGACCGCCCGCACATAGGCACGATCGACCGGCTGCTTCGGCAGCAACGGGGGCTCGGGATGGGTTTCGTCGAGATATTCGATGATCGCGAGCGACTGCTGCAGCGTCGCGTCGCCATCGATCAGCGTCGGCACGACCGCATCCGGATTCAGCGCGCGGTACGCGTCCTTCAGTTGCTCGCCGCCGTCGCGCAGCATGTGCACGGGAGCATAGTCGAACGGCAGCTGCTTGAGGTTCAGGGCAATCCGCACGCGGTACGACGCGGAACTGCGGAAATAGCTGTAGAGCTTCATGGGATGTCTCTCTTTGGTCGTATTCGGCCGGCGGCGGCATGGGCGCGGCGCAGCGGCGCGCGTGCCGCCGGGAACCAGAGTGTAGCGCGGCACGATGCGCGGCCGCGCCCGTGCGATACTCGGGGCATTCCTTACCGCTCACCGCGCGGCCCGATGCCGGCCGCCCGCCCCACGTTCCGATGACCGCTTCCCACGATCCCGCCGCCGCTCCGTTCCCTTGCGCCCGCTTCATCAAGGAAATCGGCCGCGGCCCGAACGGCGCGCGCGCCCTGTCCGCCGAGGACACGTTCGCGCTCTATCGCGCGATGCTCGATGCGCGCGTGTCGGACGTCGAACTCGGCGCGATCCTGATCGCCTATCGGCTGAAGGGCGAATCCGCCGACGAACTGGCCGCGATGCTCGCCGCCGCGCAGGCGTCGTTCGAGCCCGTGCACGTACAGGATGCCGCGTTCCGCCCGGTGTCGATCCCGAGCTACAACGGTGCGCGCAAGCAACCGAACCTCGTGCCGCTGCTCGCGCTGCTGCTCGCGCGCGAAGGCGTGCCGGTGCTCGTGCACGGGGTGGAGCAAGACCCGGGCCGCGTGACGAGCGCCGAGATCTTCTCGGCGCTGTCGCTCGCGCCGTCGACGTCGCACGATGCGATCGAGGATACGCTCGCCGAACGTCGTGTCGCATTCGCACCGATCGACGTGCTGGCGCCGCGCATCGCGCGCCTGCTGTCGATGCGCGGCGTGCTGGGCGTACGCAACTCCACGCATACGCTCGTGAAGATCCTGCAGCCGTTCGCGCCGGCCGGGCTGCGGCTCGTCAACTACACGCATCCGCCGTACCGCGACAGCCTCGCGCAGTTGTTCCGCGATCATCCGGACGCCGCGCTCGGCGGCGCGCTGCTCGCGCGCGGCACCGAAGGCGAAGCGGTGGCCGACACGCGGCGCCAGGTGCAGGTCGACTGGCTGCACGACGGCGTGTGCGACACGCTGATCGACGCCGAGCGTTCGTCGACCGACGCGCCGCCGGTCGCGCTGCCCGAGTCGCGCGATGCGGCGACCACGGCCGCGTGGACGGACGCCGTGCTGCGCGGCGAGGTGCCGGTGCCCGACACCGTGGCGCGGCAGGTCGCGACGATCGTGCAGATCGCCCGCATCGCGCGCTGACGGCGCGACGACGACCCGCCCCTTTATCCCGACATTTGACACGCGGGCGCATCCTGGCATAGAGTGACCGTCATGCGTTCCTTTCCGAACTCCCTCCGAATTACCTCCGGCCGCCTAGCGCGGCCGCTATCGCTACGACTAGCCTAAGGCTGTCGTAGCGCCGTGTGCCGTCCGCACGGTCCTCCCAGCAGTTCCTCGCCGTACCCCTCTCGCAGTTTTTACAACCCGAAGTCGTCAGCATTCGTCCGTCCATCCGTCGGCCGATTCGCGAAGATCATCCGCATCCGCGGCGCCATCGCGCGCCGGGTGCGAGGCAGCGCCAACCGTCGCCCATGCCGCCCGTCTTCGCTCGCGACTTGAGACCCGAGGTCCAGAAGATGATGCGCAATCCGCAAGACAAGTACCGTCCGTTCGAGCCCGTCCGCCTCAATGGCCGCCGCTGGCCAGCCCGCACCATCGAGCGTGCGCCGGTGTGGATGAGCACCGACCTGCGCGACGGCAACCAGTCGCTGATCGAGCCGATGAGCATCGAGCAGAAGCTCGAGTTCTTCGAAATGCTGGTCGCCATCGGATTCAAGGAGATCGAAGTCGGTTTTCCGTCGGCGTCGCAAACCGACTTCGATTTCGTGCGCAAGCTGATCGACGACAAGCGGATTCCCGACGACGTGACGATCGAGGTGCTCGTGCAGTCGCGCGAAGACCTGATCGCCCGTACGTTCGATGCGCTCGAAGGCGTGCCGCGCGCGATCGTGCACCTGTACAACGCGGTCTGCCCGTCGTTCCGCCGCATCGTGTTCGGGATGTCGAAGAACGACGTGAAGGCGCTCGCGATCGACGGCACGCGCATCATCAAGGCACACGCGGCCGCGCGCCCCGATACCCGCTGGACCTTCCAGTACTCGCCGGAAACCTTCAGCATGACCGAGCTGACGTTCGCGCGCGAGATCTGCGACGCGGTCGCGCAGACGTGGCGCCCGACTCGCGACCACAAGATGATCGTCAACCTGCCGGCCACCGTCGAGGCCGCGACCCCGAACGTGTTCGCCGACCAGATCGAATGGATGGACCGCAACCTCGCGTATCGCGACAGCATCGTGCTGTCCGTGCATCCGCACAACGATCGCGGCACCGCGGTCGCGGCGGCCGAACTCGCGCTGCTCGCGGGCGCCGACCGCATCGAGGGCTGCCTGTTCGGCAACGGCGAGCGCACCGGCAATGTCGATCTCGTCACGCTCGCGTTGAACCTCTACACGCAAGGCATCGACCCGGGCCTCGATTTCTCCGACATCGACGCGGTGCGCCGCGTCGTCGAGCGCTGCAACCAGATTCCCGTGCATCCGCGCCACCCGTACGCGGGCGATCTCGTGTTCACCGCGTTCTCGGGCTCGCACCAGGACGCGATCCGCAAGGGTTTTGCGCAGCAGCGTCCCGATGCGATCTGGGAGGTCCCGTACCTGCCGATCGACCCGGCCGACCTCGGCCGCAGCTATGACGCGGTGATCCGCGTGAACAGCCAGTCCGGCAAGGGCGGCGCGACGTTCCTGCTCGAGCGCGGGATGGGCTTCACGCCGACGCGTCGCGTCCAGATCGAGTTCAGTCATGCGGTGCAGACGCTCGCCGACGCGTCGGGCGAGGAAGTGACGGGCGACGCGATCTGCGCGCTGTTCTCCCGCGAATTCTTCGAGACCGACGGCCCGGCCGCACGCCACGGCAGCAGCGCGCGCTGGCAAAACCGCGAGATCGCGGTGGCGCCCGCCGCCGACGCGACGCCCGACGACGCCGTGCGACGTTTCGCCGCGGCATTTGCGGCGGCCGCCGGCGCCGCGATCGACGTCGCGTCGTGTGAACACACGCGCACCGCGGACGGCCGGATCGCGGTATCGGTCGGCTGCCGGGTCGGCGACGCGCCGCTGCGGCACGGGGTCGGCGTGCACGCCGATGCGGCGAGCGCGGCACTCGATGCGGTCGTCAGCGCGATCAACCGCTCGGCATGGCACTGCGCCGATCGACGCGCGGCGGCCTGAGCGCCGGGCTTCGATGCAGGGTTGAAAGGTCAGCGAGCGGTGCGTGACCGCCCGTGCGCCGCGCGATCCGCGCCGCACGAGGCAGCAAAAAGCGGCTCAGAAGGCCGCTTCGGTCGGGACATGAAAAGGCGCGGCACCCGCGCTCACGTCTCGGTCGCGCACCGCGTCGCCTGCCACGCGAACAGGCACCAGCGGCCCTGGTCGTGCGTGTGGACGGACGTATAGGCAATCGGGAAGACGAGGCCGCCGTTGTTCGTTTCCATCTCGATCAACGCGCGGCCGGTGACGACGCAGGTCTCGTCGCCGACCGGCAGCACGTCCTGCGACTGGATTTCGATCTGGCGATAGCGGCGGCGGCCGGCGACGATGGCGTCGATGAACTGCTGCTTGGTTTCGCGCTTGCCGTTGGTGTGGACGAAAAACACCTTGTCCGACAGCAGCGCGGCGAGCGCCTCCCCGTCGCCGTCCACCATCGCCCGGAACCGGTCGCGCTCGAGCGCGCGGATCGCATCGACCACCTTCGCCATCGCCTGACTCCTCGGCAACGCGCCCGCCTTGCACGGGCGTACGGATCAGAAGTTGTACTGCAGGTAGAACTGGTGGAAATTTATACCAGGATTCGGCTCTTTGATACCCGCGTTAGACACATGTTCGAACCGATAGCCGACCTGATACTGTTGCCGTTGGCCGAACTGCACGCCCACGCCGCCCGTCGGCGCGAACTGGAACGCCGTCGACAGCGAGAAATTGTCCGAGATCGTCGGGTGCGTCAGAAGCCGGACGCCGCCGCCCGCCTCGATGAACGGGCGAATCTGCCCGCTGCTCTTGATGAAACGGAACATCGGCGTGACGCCGAACTCGCCGATGTTGCCATGGACGTTGCCGCCCGTGTGCCAGTAGCCGGCGTGCCCTTCGACGACGAACGCGAAGTGCCAGCCGCCGATTTCCCACCAGTTCCAGCCCGGGTCCCACACCACGCCGATATCGGCCTTGTCGATCCCGCGACGATCCGAAAACCCGCCGCCCGCCTGGATCCCCCATCGATCCGCGAAAGCCGCAGCGGATCCGCCCAGAAGAGACGCTGCCAGCATCGCATGCAGCACCAGCCGGCTGCCGGGCCGGCGATTCTTCTTATTGTTCATCTGACACTCCAACTTTGTGGGTTGAATGGAGCCTGCCGCAACGGCCGGGCCCGAGCGAACTGAATGGTATGGTAAAGGACTTTTCGGATCGGCATCACGAAGCGAAATTGTTTGCTTCCAAAACGACAAAAATCGAAATCGTCTACTGATTCCCATCAGAAACAACGGGTTACGGAACTTCGTGGCCCCGCCCCTGTCGCAGAATAGACTATCGACTCAACCGGTTCGATAGAAAAACGGGGAACTCCGATGCCCCCGCCCGCTCTAAGGAATTAGCACTCGTATTGCGGGAGTGCTAAGATGACCCACGGAATCTCATTCGAGACCGGGGGCTTGTCCCTGATTCCAAAGGAGTTTTTTAGTGAGCCACGCCCTGACCCTCCCGAACACGCTGAGCCCGACGCCGGCCAAGGCCGAATCGGCAGGCTCGCTGGCGCTCGCAGCCCAATCGATGTTGCCCGGCCAGCTCGGCAACATCGACGCGTACATCCAGGCCGTCAATCGCATTCCGCTGCTGACCGCCGAAGAGGAACGCCGCTACGCAACCGAATTCCGCGAGGACAACAACCTCGACGCGGCGCGCCGCCTCGTGCTGTCGCACCTGCGTCTCGTCGTGTCGATCGCGCGCAACTATCTCGGCTACGGCCTGCCGCACGGCGACCTGATCCAGGAAGGCAACATCGGCCTGATGAAAGCCGTGAAGCGGTTCGACCCGGCGCAAAACGTGCGCCTGGTGTCGTATGCGATTCACTGGATCAAGGCCGAGATCCACGAGTACATCCTGCGCAACTGGCGCATGGTGAAGGTCGCGACCACGAAGGCGCAGCGCAAGCTGTTCTTCAACCTGCGCAGCCACAAGAAGAGCATGCAGGCGATGACGCCCGAGGAAATCGACGGCCTCGCGCAGGAGCTCAACGTCAAGCGCGAGGAAGTCACCGAGATGGAAACGCGCCTGTCGGGCGGCGACATCGCGCTCGAAGGCCAGGTGGAAGACGGCGAGGAGTCGTACGCGCCGATCGCCTACCTGGCCGACTCGCACAACGAGCCGACCGCCGTGCTGGCCGCACGTCAACGCGACATGCTGCAGACGGACGGCATCGCGCAGGCGCTCGACGCGCTCGACGCGCGCAGCCGCCGCATCATCGAGGCGCGCTGGCTGCACGTCGACGACGATGGCTCGGGCGGCTCGACGCTGCACGATCTCGCCGCCGAGTTCGGTGTGTCGGCGGAACGCATCCGCCAGATCGAAGCGAGCGCGATGAAGAAGATGCGCACGGCCCTCGCCGAATACGCGTAAATCCCGGCGATTTAGAGCGCTTCATCGAAAACCGCTGCCTGCCCGGCAGCGGTTTTTTTTCGTCCGTTTTTCCGCTGCTTTTCCCCCGCTTTTCAACGCGCTTCACGCTCCGTTTCTTCGCCGATTAATTGACCTGATTCATCGGGTATTACGCCATTTGCGGTGCCCTTCCGCATAACCTTGATCCACCTCAATTTTTACCCCACGTTTCGCGACGGTCTGCCGCAGCGCAGCACTCGGCATCGGAAAGCAGTCCTTTTAAAATTGGCATGTCAGGCGCAAAAGGATTAAAACAGCTTCACGGCCGTCATAAATCCGACGTAAAGTCGCCCCCAATCCGACGTAAATCGATTCAGGATAATCGCCTTGATCTCGATCAATAAAGAGCCTGCGCCGCCTTCGCGGCCGGCCGGCACGATTGGCTGGCGTGCGCGCATCGCCGCGTGGGCACGCGGACCGACCCTCGCCCGCGACATCACCCTGGTGCTGATCGTCAAGCTGATCCTCCTGATGTCGCTCAAATACGCATTCTTCAATCATCCGCAGGCCGAGCACATGTCGTTGCCGCCTGCCGCCGTCGCCGAGAAGCTGCTCTCGGTGCCGGCGCCCGCCTCTACCGAGGGAGACCACCATGATAAGTAGTGAAGTCGTCGATCTGTCACGCCTACAGTTCGGCATCACGGCGCTCTACCACTTCCTGTTCGTGCCGCTGACGCTCGGCCTGTCCTGGCTGCTCGTCATCATGGAAGCCGTCTACGTGATGACCGGCAAGCAGGTCTACAAGGACATGACCCAGTTCTGGGGCAAGCTGTTCGGGATCAACTTCGCGATGGGCGTGACGACCGGCATCACGCTCGAATTCCAGTTCGGCACGAACTGGTCGTACTACTCGCACTACGTCGGCGACATCTTCGGCGTGCCGCTCGCGGTCGAAGGCCTGATGGCGTTCTTCCTCGAATCGACGTTCGTCGGCCTGTTCTTCTTCGGCTGGAACCGCCTGTCGAAGGTCAAGCACCTGATCGTCACGTTCCTCGTCGCGCTGGGCTCGAACCTGTCGGCGCTGTGGATTCTCGTCGCGAACGGCTGGATGAACAACCCGGTCGGCGCCGAGTTCAACTACCAGACGATGCGCATGGAGATGACGAGTCTGTTCGACGTGCTGTTCAACCCGGTCGCGCAGGTGAAGTTCGTGCACACGGTGTCGGCCGGCTACGTGTCGGCGGCGATGTTCGTGCTCGGCGTGTCGTCGTGGTACCTGCTGAAGAAACGCGACGTCGACTTCGCGCTGCGCTCGTTCGCGGTCGCGGCCGGCTTCGGCCTCGCGGCGACGCTCTGCGTGATCGTGCTCGGCGACGAATCTGGCTATACGACCGGCGAAGTGCAGAAGATGAAGCTCGCCGCGATCGAATCCGAATGGGAAACCCAGCCGGCGCCCGCGTCGTTCACGCTGATCGGCATCCCGAACCAGGAGGAACAGCGCACCGACTACGCGATCAAGATCCCGTACGCGCTCGGCCTGATCGCGACGCGCTCGATCGACGAACCGGTGATCGGCCTGCGCGATCTCGCGAAGCACAGCGAGGAGCACATCCAGAGCGGGATGATCGCGTACGGCGCGCTGCAGAAGCTCAAGCAGGGCGACACGAGCGACGCGACCCGCGCGCTGTTCGACCAGCACAAGCAGTATCTCGGCTACGGGCTGATGCTCAAGCAGTTCACGCCGAACGTGACCGACGCGACGCCCGAGCAGATCAAGGCCGCCGCGAAGAAGACGATCCCGCCCGTCGCGCCGGTGTTCTTCTCGTTCCGGATCATGGTGTTCCTCGGCTTCCTGTTCGTCGCGACGTTCGTTGCCGCGTTCTGGTTCTGCGCGCGGCGGCAACTGCTGCAGGACAACCGCCGCTGGTTCCTGCGCTACGCGGTGTGGGCGATCCCGCTGCCGTGGATCGCGATCGAATTCGGCTGGATCGTCGCCGAGCTCGGCCGCCAGCCGTGGACGATCGCCGGCGTGCTGCCGACGCACCTGTCCGCGTCGAGCCTGCAGCCGAGCGACCTGTACCTGAGCCTCGCCGGCTTCATCCTGTTCTACACCGCGCTGTTCGTCATCGAGATCAAGCTGATGTTCAAGTACGCACGCCTCGGCCCGTCGTCGCTGCATACCGGCCGCTATCACCACGAACTCGCCGCTGCCGGCGAGCGGGCCGCGGTCTGAGCACGCCCTCGCAACCGAACAAGGAATCGCTATGGACTATGCAACTCTCAAGCTGATCTGGTGGCTGCTCGTCGGCGTGCTGCTGATCGGCTTCGCCGTCACCGACGGCTTCGACATGGGCGCGACCGCGCTGCTGCCGTTCCTCGGCAAGACCGACGAGGAGCGCCGCATCATCGTCAACACGGTCGGCGCGACCTGGGAAGGCAACCAGGTGTGGCTGATCACGGCCGGCGGCGCGATGTTCGCGGCCTGGCCGCTCGTCTATGCGGCGTCGTTCTCCGGCTTCTACTTCGCGATGCTGCTCGTGCTGTTCGCGCTGTTCTTCCGGCCGGTGGGCTTCGACTACCGCAGCAAGCGGCCGGACCCGCGCTGGCGCGCGGGCTGGGACTGGGGCCTGTTCGCCGGCGGCTTCGTGCCGGCGCTGGTGTTCGGCGTCGCGTTCGGCAACCTGCTGCAGGGCGTGCCGTTCAAGTTCGACAGCGACCTGCGCGTGACCTACTACGGCGGCTTCTGGGCGCTCTTGAACCCGTTCGCGCTGCTGTGCGGGCTCGTCAGCCTCACGATGCTCGTCGCGCACGGCGCCGCGTTCATCAAGATGAAGACCGACGGCGTGATCGCGCGCCGTGCGTCGATCGCGCTGCGCGTCGCGTCGTTCCTCGCGGTCGTGCTGTTCGTGCTGGCCGGTGTGCTGGTGGCCTCCTATATCGGCGGCTTCCACATCACCCATGCGGCGCCGACCGACACCGTCGCGAACCCGCTGCTCAAGGACGTCGCCGCCGGTTCGGGCCTGTGGCTCGCGAACTACGGCGACTATCCGTGGATGATCGCGGCGCCCGTCGTCGGGATCGCGGGCGGCGTGCTGGCGCTGCTGCTCGCCGGCTCGAAGCAGGAGAAGACGGCGTTCTTCTGCACGGGCCTGATGATCACCGGCGTGATCCTGACCGCGGGCTTCTCGATGTTCCCGTTCATCATGCCGTCGTCGCTGGACCCGCGCAGCAGCCTGACCGTATGGGATTCGACGTCGAGCCACATGACGCTGCAGGTGATGCTGTTCGCGGTGATCGTGTTCCTGCCGATCGTGCTGCTCTACACGAGCTGGGTGTATCGCGTGATGCGCGGCAAGGTCACGCACCAGACGCTCGAAGAGAACACGCACTCGATGTATTGATGCATTGAACCGGGCCGGGGTGCGCGGGCGCCCTCGCCCACCGTTTCGCAAGGAGTCGGATCATGTGGTATTTCAGCTGGATTCTCGGTATCGGTGTCGCGCTGTCGTTCGGTATCGTCAACGCGATGTGGCTCGAAGCGCGGCAGAAGACGCAGGAAGCGCCCGTGCGTGCGCGGCGCGACTGACGCACCGGCGCTGACACGGGATACGCGCGCGGCCGATCGCGCGCCGTCGCCGCCCGGAAGGGAAAAGAACCTCGCTTCGTGCGAGGTTTTTTCGTCCTGTCCGCGCTGGCAGGCGTCGCCCGGCGATGCCAATTTAGCGCCAGATTGATACCACTTGAATACCAATAAAAGGTTTCATAAGATCGTTGGACACGGCCGCTGACAGGCCGAATCCTTCTGGGTGGGGGAGACATGCGAATCCCGTGTGTGGCGTGCGCCTGCGCGCCATCTCGACGTCCGTGCGCCACGGCGCGCGCCGTCGTCGCGCTCGTGCGCGGCCAACCGAGCGCCGCCGGCCGTGGCCGCCTCGTCGCCGCGGCGAACGCCATGGACCGCCGATGAATCCGCGCACGCCGCCGCGCCGATCCGATCGGCACGCATGCCCGCCGCCCGTTCCGTAACGCACGCGTCCGCGTGCCGAATGTGCGCGGGGCAGCCGCATCGCCCAGCGTGCCGGTATCTCCCGCAGCTCCACTGAAAGACCCGATCGCAGCGACGTCGCGTCACGACGCCGCCACGCCCTCTTTTTCTCAGGAGTTCGAATGAAGCGTACCTTGCCATCCCTCATTGCCGGCCTGTTGATCGCGGTGCTGTCGCCGGCTGCGATCGCCGCGGCACCGGCGTCGGCCGCCACTGGCGCGACCGCCGGCAGCGCGCAAGCGGCCGCCGCACAAGCAGCCAGCCTCGCGACGCAGCTGTCGAACGGCCTCGCGTTGCGCGTCGCCGTCGACAACAACCATGCGGCCGCGGCCGGCGTGCCGTGCGCCGATCTCGGCGCCGACGGCGCTGCCTGCGCGACCGGCCGCCTGATCCTGCAGAACCGCGGCCACCAGGCGATCGCCGACGGCGGCTGGAAGCTCTACCTGCACAGCATCCGCCGCCTGCTGCGGATCGACCGTCCAGGTTTCGCGCTGCGGCGGCTCACCGGCGACCTGTACGAACTGACGCCGCAGCCGGGCTCGGTGCGACTCGCGCCCGGCGAGCGCATCGAGCTGCCGTTCGTCGCCGAATACTGGCTGCTGCGCTACAGCGACGTGATTCCGCGTCCGTACGTCGTCGTCGACGGCGCGCCGCCCGCCGTGCTGCGCTACAACGACACCGACAACGAGCTGCGCTACGTCGAATCGCTGCCGGCCGACGCGCAGAACAACTCGACCGGCAACGCGCCGCCGGTGGCCGCACGACCCGATCCGGGCCGCGCGCTGCCGAGCGGTGAAGCGCGAACTGCCGCTGCCCGGCACGCTCGAGCTGCGCGGCGTCGAACTCGCGCTGCCGGACCTGTCGGACGCACAGGTCGCGGCGCTGCGCGAGCGCGCGACGATCCTCGGGCTCGATGGCGCAGGCGTGCCGGTGCGCGGCTTCGTCGCGCCGCGCCGGCTGCCGGCCGACATCGCGACACCGGGCGGCTATCGGCTCGCGATCGGGCCGCGCGGCGTGCTGATCGAAGGCTACGATCGCGCGGGCCTCTACTACGGCGTGCAGACGCTCTACTCGCTCGCGCCGGCCGGCGGCGGCCCGATCCCGGCGATGCTCGTCGAGGATGCGCCGCGCTTCACGCATCGCGGCATGCACGTCGACCTCGCGCGCAACTTCAAGCAGCCGGCGACGCTGCGCCGCCTGATCGACCAGATGAGCGCGTACAAGCTCAATCGCCTGCACCTGCATCTGTCCGACGACGAAGGCTGGCGCATCGAGATTCCCGGCCTGCCCGAGCTGACCGAGATCGGCTCGCGCCGCTGCCACGACCCGAGCGAGACGCGCTGCCTGCTGCCGCAGCTCGGCTCCGGCCCCGACAATCGCTCGGGCGGCGGCTACCTGACGCGCGACGACTACGTGGCGCTCGTGCGCTATGCGGCCGCGCGTTTCGTGCAGATCATCCCCGAGATCGACATGCCCGCGCATGCGCGCGCGGCCGTCGTGACGATGGAGGCGCGCTACCGGCGGCTGCATGCGGCGGGCCGCGAGCAGGAAGCGAACGCGTACCGGCTGCTCGACCCGCAGGACACGACGAACCTGACGACGGTGCAGTTCTACGACCGGCGCAGCGACCTGAACCCGTGCGTGCCGGGCGCGCTCAACTTCGCGTCGAAGGTGATCCGCGAGATCGCGGCGATGCACGCGGACGCGCAGGCGCCGCTGCAGACCTGGCACTACGGCGGCGACGAAGCGAAGAACATCTTCCTCGGCGGCGGCTTCCAGGCGCTCAACGGCACCGATCCGAACAAGGGGCGCATCGATCTCGCCGCGCAGGACAAGCCGTGGGCACGGTCGCCGGCTTGCACGGCGCTGCTCCAGCGCGGCGAGATCAAGTCGATCGACGAGCTGCCGACGCGTTTCGCGAAACAGGTGAGCGCGGCGGTCAACGCGAACGGGATCGGCACGATGGCCGCGTGGCAGGACGGCATCAAGCATGCGAACGGGCCGCAGGATTTCAGCACGCGCCACGTGATGGTGTCGCTGTGGGACACGATCTTCTGGGGCGCGTCGGACAGCGCGCGCGACCTGAGCGGCAAGGGCTACCAGACGGTGCTCGCGCTGCCCGACTACCTGTACTTCGACTTCCCGTACACACTCAATCCGCGCGAGCGCGGCTACTACTGGGGCTCGCACGCGACCGACGAGTACAAGGTGTTCTCGCTCGCGCCGGAGAACCTGCCGCAGAACGCCGAAGTGATGGGCGACCGCGACGGCAACCCGTTCGAGGTGACGGGCACGGGCCCCGCGCCGCGCATCGAGGGCATGCAGGGCCAGGCATGGGGCGAGGTGATGCGCAACGACACCTTCCTCGAATACATGACCTATCCGCGGCTGCTCGCACTGGCCGAGCGCGCGTGGCACCGGGCCGACTGGGAGCTGCCGTATGCGGCCGGCGTGCGCTTCAAGCGCGGCGACACGCATCATGTCGACATCGCCGCGCTGCAGCGCGACTGGGCCGGCTTCGCGACGCTGCTCACGCAACGCGAATTGCCGAAGCTGGAGCGCGCCGGGGTCGGCTACCGGAAGCCTACCTTCACGCTGACGAATCCGTGAACGGGTGAACGGCCACGCAGTTGAGCGGCAGGCGATGCGGACCCACGCATCGCTTATCGCACACGGCCTTCGCCAAAGCAAAAACGGCTTGCGACGCACACGTCGCAAGCCGTTTTCCTTTGACCTCTGTTGACCGCCGGCCCGCATCCGCCGCGCGGATCGATCAGGCCGGCCTCACCGCATCACGCCGGTTGTGCCGCCGCCCCGCCGCCCGACGGCGGCAGGCGCGCGCCGAGCTGTTCGGCATAGCGTGCCGCCGCGTTGCCGCAGACGATGTGGAACGTATCGAGCGACACCCATGCGACGTCGAGCGCGCCGAGACGCTCGCGATCGACCGCCGACGGGTCGCGCACGACCACGCGCAGGCGCGTGGTGGCCACCGCATCGAGCGACGCGACGTTGGTCGCCCCGCCGAACACCGCGAGCCAGCGGGTCGGCTCCGGATCGAGCGGGCCAGCGGCCGCGCCCGTGACGGGCTGCGCGGCCGCGGCCGGCGCGGTCGATGCGGCACCGGTCGCGCCGCCGCCGATCGCGGCACGCATCTCGTCGGCAATGATGTCGGCCTCGGGCCCGATGATCACCTGCACGCTGTTGCCGCCGCGCTTGAGCACGCCGCGTGCGCCGATCGACTTCAGTTCCGGCTCCGATACCTTTTCCGGATCGACGACGGTCAGGCGCAGGCGCGTCGTGCACGCGTCGACGACCGACAGGTTGCCGGCGCCCCGAGTGCGGCGATGTAGCGTTGCGCGCGCGGTGCGGCAGCCGTTGCGGCCGCGCCCGCGGCCGGTGCGACGAAGCCGCCCGATGCGTACGACTCCGTGGCCGCGTCGGCCGAGGCCGGCTCACGGCCCGGCGTGGCCATGTTGAACTTGCGGATGAAGAAGCGGAACAGCCCGTAGTACGCGACGCCGTACGCGATGCCGAGCGGGATCGCGATCCAGCCCTTCGTCGACAGCCCGTAGTTCAGCACGTAGTCGATCGCGCCGGCGGAGAACGTGAAGCCGAGCTTCACGCCGAGAATCTGGCAGATCGCGAGCGACAAGCCCGTCAGCACCGCATGGATCACGTACAGCACCGGCGCGAGGAACATGAAGCTGAACTCGATCGGCTCGGTCACGCCGGTCAGGAACGACGTCAGCGCCATCGAGAACAGCAGGCCGCCGACCATCGCGCGGCGCTCCTTCGGCGCCTCGTGCAGCATCGCGAGACACGCGGCCGGCAGGCCGAACATCATGATCGGGAAGAAGCCGGCCATGAAGGTGCCCGCGGTCGGGTCGCCCGCGAAGAAGCGGTGCAGGTCGCCGTGCACGATCTCGCCGCCGGCGGGCGGCGTGAAGTTGCCGAACACGAACCACGCGAGCGAGTTGATGATGTGGTGCAGGCCGGTGACGAGCAGCAGGCGGTTCAGGAAGCCGAACACGAACGCACCGATCGCGCCCGCCGTCGTCAGCCACTGGCCGGCCGCGTCGATCGCATGCTGGATCGGCTGCCACACGTACCCGAACGCGATGCCCAATATCACGCAGACCAGCCCCGTGATGATCGGCACGAAGCGCTTGCCGCCGAAGAACGCGAGGTAGTCCGGCAGCTTGATGTCCTTGTAGCGGTTGTACAGCAGGCCCGCGACGACACCCGCGATGATCCCCGACAGCACGCCCATGTTCAGCTTGGGATCGATGTCCTTCATGATCGCGGTTTCGATCAGGTAACCGATCGCGCCCGCGAGCGCCGCCACGCCGTTGTTGTCCTTCGCGAAGCCGACCGCCACGCCGATCGCGAACAGGAGCGGCAGGTTGTCGAAGATCGCGCCGCCGGCGTCGGCGATCATCTTGATGTTGAACACGTCCGGCTGGCCGAGCCGCAGCAGGATGCCGGCGACCGGCAATACCGCGATCGGCAGCATCAGCGCCCGGCCCAGGCCCTGTATTTTCAGAAACGGATTCCCGTTCATTCAGTCCTCCAATCCTTGTCTCGTCGTTAATCGTCGTTGACCTACTTGCCTTCGTCGTGAAACGCGCCGCGAACCTGCCGTCGACGCTCAGTCGAGCGGCCAGACCTCGCGGCTTGCTGCCCTTACCGCCTGTGCCGAATCGAGCGCGAGCAGATCCTGCGTGCGCTGACGGCACAACTGGTAATCGAGACGGCGCACACGCGCCTTGATGCCGGGCACCGACACAGGGTCGACCGACAGCTCGGTCACGCCGAGGCCCACCAGGACCGGCACCGCGAGCGGATCGCCGCCGAGCGCGCCGCAGACGCCCACCCACTTGCCGTGCTTCGCGGCGCCGCGCACCGCGATGTCGATCAGGCGCAGCACGGCCGGATGCAGGCCGTCGGACTGCGCGGCCAGGTCGGCCTGGCAGCGGTCCATCGCGAGCGTGTATTGCGTGAGGTCGTTGGTGCCGATCGACAGGAAATCCGCGTGCTGCGCGAGCTGGTCGGCCAGCAGCGCGGCCGACGGCACCTCGATCATCACGCCGACCTCGATCGGCTCGGTGCGGCCCTGCGCGCGCGCGAATTCGTCGATGCGCTTGCGCAGCCGCACGAGTTCGCCCGCATCGGTCACCATCGGCAGCAGGATGCGCACCGCGCCGAACGGCTTCACCGCGAGCAGGCCCTGCAACTGATCGTCGAGCAGATCGGGGCGCACCTGCGCGAGACGGATGCCGCGCAGGCCGAGCGCCGGGTTCGGTTCGGGCGGCAGCGTCAGGTAGTCGACTTCCTTGTCCGCGCCGACGTCGAGCGTGCGGATGATCGCCGTGCGGCCCTGCAGCGCGTCGACGATCGACTGGTAGCTCTGCTGGTGCTCGACCGCCGTCGGCGCGGCCTGGCGATGGATGAACATCAGTTCGGTGCGCAGCAGGCCGACCGCGTCCGCGCCGTTGTCGACCGCGGTGTTCGCATCGTCGAGCGTCGCGATGTTCGCGGCGACCTCGATCGCGCGGCCGTCGACCGTCGCGGCCGCCTCGCCGGCCTGTTGCCGGTTCGCCTCGCGTACGCCGTCCAGGCGCTGACGCTCGTGCCGCGCGCGCTCGACGTCGAGCGCGGTCGGCGCGTGTTCGAGCCGGCCCGCGCTCGCATCGACGACCACCTGCGTGCCGTCCGGAATCGCGTACAGCGCATCGCCGACCGCCACCAGCGCCGGGATGCCCAGCTGCCGCGCGATGATCGCCGCGTGCGACGTCGCGCCGCCGCGCGCCATCACGAGCGCGGTCACGCGTTCGCGATCGAGCGACGACAGGTCGGACGGCGTGAATTCCTCGGCCGCGAGCACGGCTTCGTCGGGCAGCACACGCGCGGCGCCGCTCGTGTGGCCGAGCGCGCGCAGCACGCGCTTCTCGATGTCGCGCAGATCGGCCGCGCGTTCGGCGAGCAGCGCGTCGTCGAGCTTCGACAGCGTGTCGATCTGCGTACGGATCGTCGCGCGCCATGCGAAGCCCGCGCCCTTGCCGAGGCTGATCAGGTCGCGCGCCGCGTCGACCAGCGTCGGGTCTTCCAGCAGCACGCGATGCACCGCGAAGATGCCCGCTTCGCCGACCGCGCCGCGCGCCGACGCGCTGCGAACCGTTTCGGTAAGTTCGGCGTCGACCGTCTTCAGCGCCTGATCGAGCCGGCGGCTTTCCGTGGCCGGTGTGCCGGTCGCCTGCTCGGGCGGCACGATGTCCGCATCGTCGAGACGCACCAGCGTGCCGACCGCGATGCCGGGCGCCGCGCACACGCCGGCGAGCGTGTTCGGATCAATCGGCGCGCCGGCATGGCGTGCGACCGCCTGCGGCGCGGGCGATTTCAGCCGCGCCGGCTTTTCTTCCACTTCGCCGTGCGCTTCGCGCAGCAACTCGCGCTCGACCGCATCGACGGCCTGTTGCGCATGCGCGCCGCGGCCGACCAGCTCGACCGTCGCGCCTTCGCCGGCGCCGAGGCCGAGCAGGCCGACGACGCTCGCGATCGACGCCTTGCGGCCGTCGAACAGCACGTCGACGGTCGCGTCGAAGCCGCGCGCGGCTTCACGCGCCCGCGCGGCCGGCCGCGCATGCAGGCCACCCGGCTGCGCGAGCACGATCTCGCGACGCACTTCGTTGTGCGCGGCCGCACCGGCCTGCGCTGCCTGCGCGGCGGCTTCGCCCTTGCCGCGCAGCGCGAGCAGCGGCGTCTCGCCGGCGGTCGCGAAACCGCTCGCGCGCTCGACCACTTCGAACGCGTCGGAATTCGCGATCGCGATCACCGACACGAGCGAATGCGCGTTTCGCGCCACCGCGTCCTGGTCGAACTCGATCAACAGCGCGCCCGCTTCGACGCGGGCGCCGGCTTCGACGTGCGCGATGAAGCCCTGCCCGTTCAGCTCGACGGTGTCGATGCCGATGTGCAACAGCACTTCCGCGCCTTGCGGTGTCGTGATCGTCACCGCGTGACCGGTGCGCGCGAGATGCGACACGACGCCCGCGCACGGCGCGACGAGCTTGCCCGCGAGCGGGTCGATGCCGATGCCGTCGCCGAACATCCCGCCGGAGAACACCGGATCGGGCACGTCGGCCAGTGCGACGATCGGCCCCGTCAACGGGCTAAGCAGAACGATCTGATCGTGGTTGGGGCTCTTCAACTGGGATTCCTCGGCGCGTCTCATCGGCTTTCTCGGCTATCAATGCGTTTCGGTGACTTTGTTCAGGTGGCGCGGCGTGTCGGGATTGCGCCCGCGTGCGACGGCGAGATCCGCCGCCATCACGTAGAACGAAAGAATGGCGGCGATCGGGTCGAGCGCCGAATGGGCGGACTGCGCGAGCGGCAGCACGGTGCCCGATACGCCGGGCGTCGATACGCCGGGCGTGCCGGCGGGCGCCGCGAGCAGCACGGCGGCGCCGCGTGCGCGCATGTCGGCGGCGAGCTGCAGCAGGCCGGCCTGCTCGGGCCCGGGCGGCGCGAACACGAGCAGCGGATAGTCGCGGTCGATGAGTTCCATCGGGCCGTGACGGACTTCGGCGCTCGAGAACGCCTCGGCCTGGATGCCGGACGTTTCCTTCAGCTTCAGCGCGGCTTCCTGCGCGATCGCGAGGCCCAGGCCGCGGCCGATGACGATCATCCGTTCGACGCCCGCGAGCGCCGCGACGGCCGGCGACCAGTCGAGCCGGCCGGCCTGCGCGAGCACGTCGGGCAGGCCGCGCAATGCGGTGATCAGCGCGGCGTCGCGCTGCCAGTACGCGACGATCTGCGCGGACAGCGACAGCATCGCGATATAGCTCTTGGTCGCGGCAACCGACAGTTCGGGGCCGGCCAGCAGCGGCAACTGGTGTTCGCACGCATCGGCGAGCGGCGACGGCAGCACGTTCACGGCGGCGACGGTACGCGCGCCGGCTTCGCGCAGCGCGGCCATCGTGTTGACGAGATCGGGGCTCTTGCCCGACTGGGAGAACGCGAGCGCGAGCTGGTCCTGCACCTTCAGCGGCGCCTGCTGCAGCGTCGCGACCGACATCGGCAGCGACGCGACCGGCACGCCGAGGCGGCTCATCGTCAGGCTCGCGAAATAGCTGGCGGCGTGATCCGAGCTGCCGCGCGCGACCGTCAACGCGACGGCCGGCGCGTGATCGAGCAATTGGCCGGCGAGCGCTTCGACGCGCGCGGTGTCGGCGAGTTGCGCGGCGACGACCTGGGCGGACTCGCGCGCTTCCTTAAGCATATTCGACAATCGATTCTCCTTCGACGTAGGTCGCGGTGAGGTTCAGGTCGCGATCGAACACCGCGAGGTCGGCCCAGGCGCCGCGCTCGAGGCGGCCGCGATCAGCGACGCCGAGGTAGTCGGCCGCGTAGCGCGACATCCGGTTCGACACGTCGGCGATCGGCAGACCGAGCGACACGAGGTTGCGCAACGCCTGGTCCATCGTCAGCGTGCTGCCGGCGAGCGTGCCGTCGGCGAGCCGCACGCCGCCGAGGCACTTCGTCACGTGCTGGCTGCCGAGCCGGTATTCGCCGTCGGGCATGCCGGTGGCGGACGTGCTGTCGGTCACGACGTACAGGCGCGGAATCGCGCGCAGCGCCGCCCGGATCGCACCCGGGTGGACGTGCAGCAGATCGGGGATGATTTCCGCGTATTCGGCGTGCGCGAGCGCCGCGCCGACGAGGCCCGGATTGCGGTGATGCAGCGGCGACATCGCGTTGAACAGGTGCGTGAAACCGCATGCGCCGTGCTTGAGCGCGGCGACCGCATCGTCGTAGGTCGCGAGCGAGTGGCCGAGCTGCACCCGTACGCCGCGCGCGGCCATCTCGCCGATGATCTCGATGTGTCCCGCGATTTCCGGCGCGAGCGTGACGACGCGAATCGGCGCGATCGACAGGTACTTCAGCACCTCGTCGAGCACGGCCGACACGGCCGCGTCGGGCTGCGCGCCGAGCTTGCCCGGGTTGATGTACGGGCCTTCGAGATGCACGCCGAGCACGCGCGCGCCGCCCGGCGTGCGGTTCCGCGCGACGGTGCCGAGGTTCGCGACGACTTCCATCAGATCGTCGCGCGGCGCGGTCATCGTCGTCGCGAGCAGGCTCGTCGTGCCGAATTGCGCATGCGTGCGGACGATCGTCTCGATCGCGTCGCCGCCTTCCATCACGTCGGCGCCGCCGCCGCCATGCACGTGCAGGTCGATGAAGCCGGGCAGGATGTACGGCGCGTCGTTCGTCGCGGGATCGACGGGCGTGCCGTCGAGCGTGGTGATGCGGCCGTTCTCGCTATCGAGCGAACCGTGAATCCAGCCGTCGGGGGTGAGGATATTGCCAGTCAGCATGACGTTCTCTTGATGATCGGGTGACGCGAGCGTCCGCGTCGTGATGTGCCAATCCGTTGCGATTCATTGCGCGCGATTGCGTTCCATCGCGATCGCGCGGGATGCGCGGGCAGTCTCGCGCGTCAGCGTTTCAGTTCGGCGACGAAGTCGTAGTAGTCGTCGCGGCAATACGTTTCGGTCACTTCGATCGCACGCTGGTCGGCGCCGTAGCCGACGCGCGTGATCACCAGCAATGCCGAGCCCGGCTTCACCGCCATCCATTTCGCGATCGCGTGCGTGGCATTCGCCGCGCGAAAGTGCTGCAGCGCGCGCACGACCGTCATGCCGCGCGCCTCAAGGTATTCGTACAGCGACGCGCCGAGCGCCTGCGGATCGGGCACCACCGCGGCCGGCAGCGTCGAGTGCTCGACGGCCATCACGATGCCGTCCGCGCGACGCAGCCGTTCGAGCCGCGCCACCGTCGCGCCGGGCGCGAGGCCGAGATGCGTGAGCTCGTCGCGGCTCGCGGCGCGCAGCGTGCGCGACAGCCACACCGAATCGGGTACGAAGCCGCGCTGCTGCATCTTCGCGGTGAAGCCGACGAGCCGCGACAGCGGATCGGCGACGCGCGGCGTGATGAAGCTGCCCGCGCCGCGCGCCCGCTTGATCAAGCCCTGCTCGACCAGCAGCGCGAGCGCACGGCGCGCGGTGATTCGTGACACGCCGACCGACCCCGACAGCAGCCGCTCCGACGGCAGCGCCTCGCCGGCCCGCCACGCGCCGGCGTGGATCGCGCTCGCCAGATTGCGGGCGAGCTGCAGATAGAGCGGCGTGTCGTCGAGGGGGTCGGGCGCCAGTTCGGACCAGCCGGTTTCCATGTGCCTCCGGGTGTCGGACGACGATCCGCGACCGTCGAAAGTGAACGCATTATATAACCACCATAATACCAGTCAACGAACTGGTATTAGCGTCGCGGAAATCGTCGGGAGCCTTGCCCGGCAAGCGTTTTAGTGCCGGCAAAGCCTTTGTTTACAATGCGATGCGGGATAGGGATTTACCCGAGGTGGTATGCAAAGGGATAGGTCCAGATAGACGTTTGGCGGGTTTTCGGCGATGTAAACGAGACCAGAATAGGACCAATTCGACCGACTGGTATGCATGGGTCGACGCGATGCATGCCGCGCCGGGCGATGCGCGCTTCGGTGGAACCATCAATGGAACTCGCGGCTCGACGTGCGCAGGCCGCCGAGCAGCGGCGTCAGGTCCTCGAAATGCTGCGCGACCAGGTGCCTCACGTCGCTCACGACCTGCCACACGCCCGACGCCGCGAGCAGCCGCGAATCGAGCGCTTCGCGGCGCTGCCGCGCAAGCAGCTCGGGGCGGACGATCACGTTCACGCAGCCCGTTTCGTCCTCGAGCGTCATGAAGATCACGCCTTTCGCGGTGCCCGGCATCTGCCGCGCGGTCACGAGCCCGCAGGCACGCGCAAGCCGGCCGTCGGGGCGATCGCGCAGCTCGGCGGCGGACGACAGCCGCCGCGCGCGCAGCGCGGGGCGCAACAGCGCGACCGGATGGCGGTTCAGCGTGAGGCCGGTGGCGTGATAGTCGGCGAGGATGTCGTCGGCCTCCGACGGCGCGCCGAGTGCGGGCTGCTCCGCCTCGTCGATCGGCGCGGCGGCGAGCAGGTCGCGCTCCGGCGCCGCGGCGACGGCCTGCCACAGCGCATCGCGGCGATGGCCGGCGAGCGTCGCGAGCGCGTTCGCCGCGGCGAGCGCCTCGAGATCGCGGCGTTCGAGCTGCGCGCGGCGGGCGAGGCTGTCGACGTTGTCGAACCGGCCGGTGGTGCGAGCGGCCTCGATGCGCCGCGCGGCGGCTTCGCTCAGGCCGCGCACGAGCGACAGGCCGAGCCGCACGGCCGGTTGACCATGTGGGGGCGGCTGGTCGGGCAGTGCTTCGAGCGACGCTTCCCAACCGCTTTGCGTGACGTCGATCGGCAGCACCTTCACGCGATGACGCTTCGCGTCCTGCACGAGCTGCGACGGCGGGTAGAACCCCATAGGCTGGCTGTTCAACAGCGCGGCGAGGAAGATCGCGGGTTCGTGGCATTTGAGCCAGCTGCTCGCGTACGCGAGTTTCGCGAAGCTGGCGGCGTGGCTTTCCGGGAAACCGTATTCGCCGAAGCCCTTGATCTGCTCGAAGATCTGTTCGGCGAATTCGCGCGTGTAGTTGCGTTCGAGCATCCCGCTGATGATCTTGTCCTGATATTTCTCGAGATTGCCCTTGCGCTTCCACGCGGCCATCGCGCGGCGCAAGTCATCCGCTTCGCCGGGTGTAAAACCGGCCGCAACGATCGCGATCTGCATCACCTGCTCCTGGAAGATCGGCACACCCAGCGTGCGAACGAGCACTTCCTTGAGCGCGTCGCTCGGATACGTGACCTCCCCCTTCTCTTCGCCGGCCACGATCCTGCGCCGCTTCAAATACGGATGCACCGCGCCGCCTTGAATCGGACCGGGCCGCACGATCGACACCTGGACGACGAGATCGTAGTAGTTCTGCGGCCTCAACCGCGGCAGCATCGACATCTGCGCGCGCGATTCGATCTGGAACACGCCGACGGTATCGGCACGGCAGATCATGTCGTAGGTTGCCTTGTCATCCTGCGGAATGTGTTTCAGCGTGAATGGCTTGCCGTCCTTCGCTGGCCCGCGCCACGCAGTGCGCAGGTCGAACGCGCGATGCAGTGCCGACAGCATGCCGAGCGCGAGCACGTCGACCTTCATCAGCCCGAGCGCTTCGAGATCGTCCTTGTCCCACTGGATCACGCGCCGCCCGTCCATCGCCGCGTTCTCGACCGGCACGAGCCGCGTGAGCTTGCCGCGGCTGATCACGAAGCCGCCCGAATGCTGCGACAGGTGGCGCGGAAAGTTGAGCAGGCGCCCCGCCAGTTCGGCCCATGTCTGAATGATCGGCGTCGCCGGATCGAGCCCGGTCGACGCGAATTGCTGCAGCAGGTCGCGGCTGCCGTCGAACCAGCGATGGCCCTTCGCGACGCGGTCGACCAGCATCGGATCGACGCCGAGCGCCTTGCCGGTTTCACGCAGCACGCCGCGCGGGCGATACGTCGAGACGGCGGCGGCAAGCGCCGCGCGATCATGTCCGTATTTCGCGTAGATATGCTGGATCACTTCCTCACGACGCTGATGCTCGAAGTCGACGTCGATATCCGGCGGCTCGCCGCGTTCCTCGCTGATGAAACGCTCGAACAGCATCGTGCTCTGATCGGGATTCACTTCGGTGATGCCGAGGCAGTAACAGACCACCGAGTTCGCGGCCGAACCCCGCCCTTGGCACAAGATGTTCTGACTGCGCGCGTATTTGACGATGTCGTAGACGGTCAGGAAAAACGGCTCGTATTCCAGTTTCGCGATCAGGGCAAGTTCATACCGGATCTGCTTTGCCACCTTCTCCGGCACACCATTCCAATAGCGTCGAGCAACACCTGCCCACGTCTCCTGCTTCAAGTAACTGGTCGGCGTGTGTCCGCGCGGCACGAGTTCGAGTGGATATTCATACTTCAAATCGTCGAGATCGAAATCGCACGCATCGAGCATCGCGCAGGTTTCGCCAATCTCTTCGGACGAAAACAACTTCGCGATCCGCCCGCGCGAACGCAGATGCTGCTCCGCATTCGGCGCGAGCGCATAGCCGCACTCGGCCACCGGCATCCCGACACGGATCGCCGTCATCACGTCCTGCAACGCCTTGCACGAACGCCGGTGCATCGTCACGTCGCCGAGCGCGACGAGTCGCACGCCGCGCCGTTTGCCGGCCGCACGAATCTCGTCGCGCTGCACGCCGTCGAGCGCGCGCTGCAACTGCACGAGCCCGAGCCGCGCACGCTCGCCGAACGTCGCGCGAAACCACGCGACCTGCGCATCGAGCACGTCCGCCCGCACCGGATACGTCGGCACGAGAATCGCGAAGCAGTCGGGCATCCCGCGCAGGTGTGCAAACTTCGCTGGCGGCGCCGACAGCATCCGCGACGTCAGCTTGTACGTCCCCTTCGGAGCCTCCATCCGCCGCCATGAAATCAGCTCGGACAGATTGCCGTACCCTTCGCGGTTCTGCGCGAGCAACACGAGCCCGAACGCACCGGGGCCCGGGTCGTGGCCGGGTGCGACTTCATCCGGCGTGACGTCGAAATACGAACCGATGACGAGCGGCAGCCCTTTCTCTTTAGCGGCGACATGCATGCGCGGCGCGCCAGCGAGCGAGCATTCGTCGGTGATCGCGATCCCGCGATAGCCGAGTTTCACCGCACGCTCGACCAGTTCCTCCGCATGCGATGCGCCATGCAGGAACGAAAAATTCGAGCGGCAGAACAACTCCGCGTAATCGGGCAGCAAGCTGAATTCCGCAACCATCTTCGTTCACCCGAACAGGCCGTGCAGGAACCAGCGCGGCGCAGCCTGACTGCTCGTCCGCTCCTTGAACACCCAATAGCACGCGCCCTCTTCGTCCTGCGCGACGTGGTAATCGCGTGCAGCGAGTTGCCCGTCGAACCACCCGGCTTCGATCCGCTCGGCCGACGACATCATCCGGAGCGGCGTATGAAATACCGGCCGCTCGCCGCGCATCAGCAACGGCAGCGGCTCGGCGAGCAGCCACGCGGGACGCGGCGGCGCGGCGGGTGAAACAGCAGCGGGCTTGCCGGCCTGCGCATCGAGCGGTAGCCAACGGTTCGCTACTTCGGGCCGGTAATCCGCGACAGGCGCCGCGCGCAGCACGTTGTCCGCGCCCAGCCGCGCGACCAGCAGTTCGAACAGCCGCTCGCGGGTTTCCCGCGTACCGCCCGGCTCGGGAAAAAGATCGTCGGCCGGCGGCGCGACCGATTCGACGCGCGTGGCCTTCAGCCGCACCGCGATCACCGCGGCCGGCAACTCGACGCGCGCGAGCCGCTCGCCGAGCAGCCGCATGAAATGCGCTTCGTCGCGCACGGGGGCGGCGAACGCGAGCTCGAGCGGGTCGGCGGCACGGCCTGACGGCCGCGCTCGTGCTCGAGATCGAAGGTCATCGCGGCCAGCGACAGTTGCCGCGCGGCCAGCCAGCCGCACAGCTGCACGACGAGCCGCCGCGCGGCGAACAGCACGGCTTCCGCGTATTCGACGCGCTCCGGCAATTCGAGCCGCACGTCGAACACGGGCGGCACCGCCATCCACGCGAGCGGCTCGACCGCTTCGCCGTACGCCCGATCGAGCGCGGCCAGCAGCGCGGGACCGCAGCGCCGCTGCAGTCCCGCGCGCGGCAGGCGGCGCAGATCGGCGAGCGTGCGGCAGCCGAGGCCGTCGAACCAGCCCGCATACGGACGCGCATCGGGCAGCAGCACGCACGGCAACCGATCGAGCGTGCGGACGAGCGAGCCCTGGCGCGCGACGCGGCGCCGGATGCGTGCCCGCGCCGACGTACGCGCGAGCAGCCACGCGCCGCACCCGGTCGGCGCGGCGGACAGGCGCGCCGCGTAGCCGAGCGCCGCGAGCGTCGCGCGCACCTGGCGGCACAGCGACGGCAGCCCGCCGAACAGCCGCAGGCTCGGGCCGACGTCGACGATCAGCGTGGCTTCGTCGTCGAGCGCGACGCACGGCGAGAAGCGCAGCAACGCGAGCGCGACCGCGCGCAGCGCATCGGCTTCGCGGGCGGGATCGCGTTCGACGAGCAGCGTATCCGGCGCGAGCGTGAGCACGCCGCCGCGCTTCATGCCCGCGCGCACGCCCTGCCGGCGCGCGGCCGCGTCGGCGATCAGCACGACCCCCTGCTCGAGCACCGCGCAGCCTGCCTCGCTGGCCTCGCCGGCCGCCGCGTCAAACGGCGGCGGGGCGCACACGTCGAGCGGCAGGCGCGGCAGATGGATGCCGAGCAAGACGCGCATAGCGGCTCTCCACGATGGGCGACGGCAAATCGAGCACGAGCGGCTCGCTGCGCGCGGGCCCGCGGCGCTTGACGATGTCGAGCGACACGCCGCCCGGCACCGGATACAGCACGACACGCAGCACGGCCGGCGACGGCTGCCGCGCGGCCGACAGCGGACGCAGCATCACGAACAGCGTGTCGCCCGTGCGCGCGGCCGCGAGATGCAGGCGCCGCAGCGCATCGGGCCGCGCGTCCTGCCAGAGCAGCAGCGCGCCGCAACAGCCGGTCTTGAGCGCCTGCTCGGCGGCCCACAGCGCATCGGTGCGGCTACCGGCGCGCAGCCACAGCAGCGTATCGGCCGGCACGCCGAGACTGGCGAGCGCGGTGGCATGCGGCGACTGCGGCGGCGCGACGAGCGCGAGCGGCCGCCGCGCGCTGACGCTGCGGGAGAGCGCGGGCGCGAGCAGCCGCATCTCTCCGCAGCCCGGCTGCGCGGCCAGCAGTTCGACGAGGCCGCCGACCGGCCAGCCGCCACCCGGCAGCTCGGCCGACAGCGGCGCGAAGCCCGTGTCGATCGTGCGCGGACCGCCGCGCGCGAGCTGCGAGCCACGCCAAAGGGACGGATGAAGGGATTCAGGAGCAATGGAGGATGCGAGCATGACGCCACCCACAACTGTATGGATATACAGTATATGGCAATGCGTCCGCGCCGCACAGCACCGGTGTAAAACCGGTTTTCGTCGGAAGAAATCAGGGAAAAGCCGGCGCGCCCGTCATGTCACGGCGCGTCGGCCGGTCAGAGGCCCGTCAGCCGAGCAACAACGCGTCGTCGTCGAGCTGTTCGTGGCGCACTTTCTCGAACATCTGCAGCAGATCCGGCACATCGAGCCCCTTGCGCGCGTCGCCCGACACATCGAGCACGACCTGCCCTTGGTGCAGCATCACCGTGCGGTCGCCGTAGTCGAGCGCCTGCCGCATGCTGTGCGTGACCATCATCGTCGTCAGCTTGCTCTCGGCGACGATGCGCGCGGTCAGCTCCAGCACGAACGCGGCCGTCTTCGGGTCGAGCGCGGCCGTGTGCTCGTCGAGCAGCAGGATTCGCGACGGCCGCAGCGACGCCATCAGCAGGCTCACCGCCTGCCGCTGGCCGCCCGACAGCAGCCCGATCCGGTCGGTCAACCGGTTTTCCAGCCCGAGGTTCAGCAGCCGCAGCTTGTCGCGGAACAGCTCGCGCGACGGCCGGTCGAGCGCCGCGCGAAAACCGCGCCTCGTGCCGCGCGCCATCGCGAGCGCCATGTTCTCCTCGATCGTCAGCGCCTCGCAGGTGCCGGCCATCGGGTCCTGGAACACGCGCGCGACGAGGTGCGCGCGATCCCACGCGGCCTTGCGCGTGACGTCCGTGCCGTCGATCGCGATGCGCCCCGCATCGACGCGCTGGTCGCCGCTGACCGCATTGAGGAAGGTCGACTTGCCGGCGCCGTTCGAGCCGATCACCGCGACGAACTGGCCGTCGGGAATCTCGAGCGACAGCCCGCGCAGCGCGCGCGTCTCGATCGGCGTGCCGGGATTGAACGTGAGTTTGAGATCGTGTGCGGACAGCATGTCATGCCCCTCCGTTCTTGCGCGCGAACAGCTTCTTGCGCGTCGCCGGCAGCACCAGCGCGATCGTGACGAGCGCGGCCGTCACGAGGTTCAGGTCCTGCGCCTTCAGGCCGATGAATTCGCTGTTCAGCGCGAGCGCGATGAAGAAGCGGTAGACGATCGCGCCGAGCACGACGGCAAGCGTCGTCAGCACCAGCCGGCGCGCCGGCAGCAGCGTCTCGCCGATGATCACGGCGGCCAGCCCGATCACGATCGTGCCGATCCCCATCGAGATGTCCGAGCCGCCCTGCGTCTGCGCGAACAGGGCGCCCGCGAGCGCGACGAGCGCGTTCGACAGCGCCATCCCGGCGAGCGTCGCACGGCCGGTCGCGATGCCTTGCGCACGCGCCATCCGCGGGTTCGCGCCGGTCGCGCGCATCGCGAGGCCGAGCTGCGACGAGAAGAACCAGTCGAGGCCGAGCTTCGCGACCACGACGACGATCGCGAGCAGCGCCGGGCGCAGCACGTAATCGGGCATCCAGTCGGGCTGCAGCACGGTGAAGAGGGTCGGCTCGGTGATCAGCGGCACGTTCGGCCGGCCCATGATCCGCAGGTTCACCGAGTAGAGCGCGATCATCATCAGGATACTGGCGAGCAGATCCATGATCTTCAGGCGCACGTTCAGCCAGCCGGTGACGAAGCCGGCCAGCGCGCCCGCGACGATCGCGATCACGGTCGACGTGAACGGGTCATGGCCGGCCGAGATCAGCGTCGCGGCGACGGCGCCGCCGAGCGGAAAGCTGCCGTCGACGGTGAGGTCGGGGAAGTTGAGGATGCGAAACGAGATCAGCACCCCGAGGGCGACGAGGCTGAAGATCAGGCCGATCTCCAGTGCGCCCAGAAACGAGAACAGAGACATGATGGGGAAATCCTGTTGCTTCCCGGCCGGACGTGTACGGCCGGGCGAAGCGGACGGGCGGCCCGGGTAGAGGCCGCCCGTCCGGCGATGTCGTCGAGGCCCGGATCGGGCCTGCCAGCGCGGCGGTCGGGCCGCGGCTTACTTGATGACCGTCTTCGCTTCCTTCACGAGATCCGGCGACAGCGTGACGCCCTGCTTCGCGGCCGCGCCCGTATTGACGAACAGCTCGAGGTTGCTGCTCGTCTCCGACGCGATCGCGCCCGGCTTCTCGCCCTTCAGGATGCGCGCGACGACCTTGCCCGTCTGGCGGCCGAGGTCGCCGTAGTTGATGCCGAGCGCCGCGATGCCGCCGCGCTTCACGCTGTCGGTATCGCCCGCGACGAGCGGGATCTTCGCTTCGTTCGCGACCTTCACGAGCGCTTCGTACGCGGACACGACGTTGTTGTCGGTGTTCGTGTAGATCACGTCGACCTTGCCGATCAGGCTCTTCGCGGCCGGGCCGATGTCGACGGTACGCGGCGCGGCCGCTTCCTTCAGCGTCATCCCCTGCTTCGCGAGGATCTCCTTGAGCTCCTTCACGACGACGACCGAATTCGCCTCGCCCGGGTTGTAGACCATGCCGACCGTCTTCGCATTCGGCACGACGCGCTTGATCAGCGCGACCTGGCGATCGAGCGGCAGCTTGTCGGACACGCCCGTCACGTTGGTGCCCGACGGGCCCCAGCCCTTCACGAGCTGCGCGGCGACCGGGTCGGTGACGCCAGAGTAGACGACCGGCACGCTCTTCGTCGCGGCGACGACCGACTGCGCGGCCGGCGTCGCGATCGCGACGATCACGTCGGGCTTGTCGCCGACGAACTTGCGCGCGATCTGCGCGGCCGTGCCCGTGTTGCCCTGCGCGCTCTGGTATTCCCACTTGAGCTTGTCGTCGCCGTAACCTTCCGCCTTCAATTCGGCGCGCACGCCGTCGCGGATCGCATCGAGCGCCGGATGGTCGACGATCGACAGCACCTTGACGGTCTGTGCATGCACAGCGCCGGCCAGCGCGAGTGCGGCGACGCCGGCCGTGATCGAACGGATCGCGAAAGTCTTGAATCGCTTCATGGGTATGTCTCCCCCGTATTGTGTCGGTTCTGGATGATGGATTCCCGCCGCCGTCGGGCGGGCGCCGCCCGTGCTTACGAAACGCGGGCGATCGGCCCGCGCATGCTCCGGGAAAGCATGCAGCGGCGAACGCACGAGGATACCATTTCCGCAGACCACCGCCTGACTCCGCGCTTTCACGCAGCGCGCCGGACGCAACCCTCGCCGGGGTCTGGCGAAGGCGTCCAAAGCCCCGCCGGTGGCGGCTCCGGCGCGCGGCGGCCAACGCGTCAGCCGTGCTCATGGCTTTACGCTATGCTGTCGGCCGACCCAATCCACTCCATCGGAGGGCAGATGAAACGGGGTATCCGAGCCGTCGCGTTCGCCGCCGTCGCGCTGGCGCTGCCGGGCGCGGCGTTCGCGCTGACCGACGGCAGCGCGCCATACGACGACTGCATGCTCAATGCGCTACGCGAAAGCCGCAACGGCGCGGCGGCCCAGTTGATCCAGCGCTCGTGCGACGCGCTGTACCGCAACAACGCGATGCTGCTGCCGCGCGAGCGGCGCTTTCACGAGTGCGTCGTGCAGTCGCTGCCCGGCGTGCGCGACAACTACGCGATCCAGCAGATCATGTCGATCTGCTCGCGGCGCGGCGAGATGTAGGCGCACCTGCCGCGCCAATGAAAAAGGGCCTGCGCGATGCAGGCCCTGTTCGTTCAGCGGTCCGACCGGTGGGCGGCGTTCAGAACGACGCGACCATCGAGCCCTTGAACTGCTTCTTGATGAATTCCTTCACTTCCGGCGACTGGTACGCCTTGACCAGCTTCTTCACCCACGGCTGATCCTTGTCCTTCGCGCGCACGGCGATCAGGTTCGCGTACGGGCTCGTCAGCGCCTCGAGCGCGATCGCATCCTTGGTCGGCTGCAGGTTCGCGGCCAGCGCGTAGTTGGTGTTGATCACGGCCGCATCGACGTCCGACAGCACGCGCGGCAGTTGCGCGGCGTCGAGTTCGGAGATCTTCAGCTTCTTCGGGTTCTCGGCGATGTCGAGCACCGTCGCGTTGTTGCCGCCCGTGCCGGCGCCCGCCTTCAGCTTGATCACGCCTTGCGTCTGCAGCAGCAGCAGCGCGCGGTTTTCATTCGACGGATCGTTCGGCACCGCGAGCTTCGCGCCCTGCGGCAGATCCTTCAGCGACTTGAACTTCTTCGAGTACACGCCGATCGGCGAGATGTAGGTCAGGCCCGCGCTGACGATCTTGTAGCCGCGCTGCTTCACCTGGCTGTCGAGGTAGGGCTGGTGCTGGAAGCTGTTCGCGTCAAGGTCGCCCGAATCGAGCGCCGCGTTCGGCTGCACGTAGTCGTTGAACTCGATGACCTTCACGTTCAGGCCTTCCTTCTCTTTCGCGACCTTCTGCACGACTTGCCACACTTCCGAATCCGGGCCGGCGACCGTGCCGACCTTGATCACCTTGTCTTCGGCGTGCGCGCCTGCCGACAGCGTCAGCGCGGCACCGGTGGCCAACACGGAAAATACCTTCAGGAGACTGCGACGCTTCATCTGTTTCTCGCTTGCTTGCTTACTTGAAATGGGGCGCGATACGGGTATGCCCGGACTCGCAGGAAGGGGCAAATGGTGTCACAGGATCGGCGGGAAGTGAAATACATCCCGCTCATATGGGTATGCACCAGCGCAGTGCTGGCGGTCGACGTGTCGACTCGGCCGTTAGTTGCATTTCTCACTCAACGCATCGGCCCGTCGACCGACCGCGTCACGCCGCCACCGCCTCGTCGGCCGCCTGCTTGTCGAAGGCCGGCTCGGCTGCCCGTGCGCCGGCCCCGCGCGGCGACGCGCCGCCGGCATTGCCGACCCGGAACGCGCCGACCGCGTCGCGCAGCCGCGCGGCCTGTTCCTGCAGCGACGCGGCCGCCGCCGCGGCTTCCTCGACCAGCGCCGCGTTCTGCTGCGTCACCTGGTCCATCTGCGTGACCGCGCGCCCGACCTGCGTGATGCCGCTCGCCTGCTCCTCGGACGCGGCCGCGATCTCGCCCATGATGTCGGTCACGCGCGCGACCGCCTGCAGGATCTCGCCCATCGTCGTGCCGGCCTGGCCGACCAGCGTCGAGCCGTTGCGCACGCGCTCGACCGAATCGACGATCAGCTCGCGAATCTCCTTCGCGGCCGTCGCGCTGCGCTGCGCGAGCGAACGCACCTCGCCCGCGACCACCGCGAAGCCGCGTCCCTGCTCGCCCGCACGGGCGGCCTCGACCGCCGCGTTCAGCGCGAGGATGTTGGTCTGGAATGCGATGCCCTCGATCACGCCGATGATGTCGGCGATCTTGCGCGAACTGTCGTCGATCTCGCCCATCGTGCCAATCACGCGGTTCACGACGTCGCTGCCGGTGCGCGCGATGTCCGACGCGTTGTTCGCGAGCCCGCTCGCCTGCCGCGCGTTGTCGGCGTTCTGCTTCACTGTCGCGGTCAGCTGCTCCATGCTCGCGGCCGTTTCCTCGAGCGACGCGGCCTGCTCCTCGGTGCGCTGCGACAGGTCGTCGTTGCCGGCCGAGATCTGGCGGCTCGCCGACGCGATCGCTTCGGCCGACTGGCGAATCCCGCCGATCGTCGCCTGCAGCCGCGCCTGCATGTCGTGCATCGCGGCCATCATGCTCGTGCGGTCGCCCGCGCGCACCGGCACCGGCAGCGTGAGGTCGCCCTGCGCGATGCGCGCCGCGAGCGCGGCCGCTTCGTCCGGCTCGCCGCCGAGGCTGCCGCGCACGTTGCGGATGATCACCAGCATCGCCGCGCTGATCACGAAGCCGATCACGAACACCACGGCCAGGTGGCCGAACAGCGTCCGGTAGTAGACGGTGTCGATGTCCTTCAGGAACACGCCGCTCGAGATGTTCCAGTCCCATGGCGCGAACCGCGTGACGTAGCTGATCTTCGGCACGGCCGTCTCGCTGTGCGGCAAGCGCCCGCGATATTCGGCGAATCCGCTGCCGGTTGCCTTCGCGGCGTTCAGGATCGTCACGAACAGCGGCTTGCCGTCCGGATCGAGATAGTCGCCGACCTGCGTGTCGACGAGCTTCGGCAGCGTCGGATGCATCAGCACGACCGGCTTCGAATCCATCACGAACACATAGCCCGAATCGCCGTAGCGCATCGCGGCGAGGCTCGCGAGCGCGTCGCGCTTCGCGTCGGCCTCGGGCAGCGTGCCGTTCTGCGCGAGCGCGTGATAGGCCTTCACGATGCCCGCCGCCGAGTCGACGAGATTCGCGATGCCGGCCTTGCGTTCGGCGAGCATCGTCGCGCGCGTCTCGTAGGCGCTCCATGCGCCGACGCCCAGAAGACCGATCCATACCAGCGCAAGCGCGAGCCACAGCTTGCGGTTCAAACTCATTCTGCTCATCTGCGTGCCTCTGTCGATATCGATGCATCCGGCGCGCGAACGGCCTGCCGTGCGCAAACGGTTGCTCTTTTATTTACGGCAACGAGGCTTACATCTTGAATACACGCGAACACGGCGAACCGGAGATCGACAAACGCACCGCCCGCCGGCGCGACAGCCCGCATCCGCTGTGCTAAAAAGACCGGCTGACCGGCGCGCAAGGCGCCGGCATCATTCCAGGGCCATCCATGTACGTCATCGACATCCACTACACCGCGTCGCTCGAGCGCATCGACGACGCGCTCGAACGCCACCGCGCGTACCTGCAGCCGCAGTTCGACAAGGGCATCTTTATCGCGGCGGGGCCGAAGGTGCCGCGCGAAGGCGGCGTGATCCTCGCGGCCCGCATCGATCGCGACGAACTCGACGCGATCCTCGAAACCGACCCGTTCGTCACCGAGGGGCTCGCCACCTATCGCGTGACGGAGTTCCGGATCACGCGCGCCGCGTCGGGCTTCAACGTGCCGGCGCTGCCGTAACGCGGCGTCGGCGCAATACGTGCGCAATACGCACGCAATACGCGCGCATGCCGACGCGCCGCCCGGCGGGCAGCGCATGCGCACGACAACGAGAGCGGGAAAACGCGACGGCGCGAAAGCGGCCGTCACGCGAAACGCCGGGCCGGGCGCCCGGCGGTTGCCGGTCAGTCGACCAGCAGCTTCAGGTCGTGGACCCACGGGGCCGGGCCCTGGCCGTCGCGTACGAACAGGCGCAGCTTGCCGTCGCGGTCGAACACGTAGCTCGCGGCCGTGTGATCCATCGTGTAGCTGCCGGGCGTCTTGCCGGGCACCTTCGCGTAGTACACGCGGAAATCCTTCGTGACCTTCTTCAGCGCCGCTTCGTCGGCCGGCCGCAGCCCGATGAACGACGGATCGAACGCGGGCACGTACTGGCCGAGCAGCGCCGGCGTGTCGCGTTCCGGATCGACGGTGACGAACAGCACCTGCACGCGCTTCGCGGCGTCGGGGCCGAGCTGCTTCAGCGCTTCGGACAATTCGGCCATCGTCGTCGGGCACACGTCCGGGCAGTGCGTATAGCCGAAGAACATCACGACGGCCTTACCCTTGAAGTCGGCGAGCGTGCGCACCTTGCCGGTCGTATCGGGCAGCGAGAAATCGGAGCCGAACTGCGTGTTGCCGGTGATGTCGAGATTCTGGAATTTCGGCGCGTTGTCGCATCCGGCGAGCAGCAGCGCTGCCGTGAATGCGCACGCGAGCATCCAGCCTTGGCGCGCGCGGCGCCCGAACCGTGATGGGAGCATTGCGTTCAAACCGTGCGGTTACACGCCGAGCAGCGGGCGTGCATAGTGATCGACGAGCAGCGCGGCAAACAGCAGCGACAGATAGACGATCGAGTAGCGGAAGGCCTTGCGGGCGAGTTCGTCCGAATAGTCGCGATGGATCTTCCACGCATACGCGAGGAACACCGCGCCGAGCAGCACCGCGCTCGTCAGGTAGACGGCCCCGCTCATCCCGGAAATGAACGGCATCAGCGTGACCGCGAACAGGATCACCGTGTACAGCAGGATGTGCAGCCGCGTGAACTTCTCGCCGTGCGTGACGGGCAGCATCGGCAGCCCGGCGTTCTCGTAATCCTTGCGGCGATACAGCGCGAGCACCCAGAAATGCGGCGGCGTCCAGACGAAGATGATCAGCACGAGGATCCACGCGTCGCCCGGCACCGCGCCGGTGACGGCGGCCCAGCCGAGCGCCGGCGGCATCGCGCCCGACGCGCCGCCGATCACGATGTTCTGCGGCGTCATCGGCTTGAGCAGCAGCGTGTAGATCACCGCGTAGCCGACGAACGTCGCGATCGTCAGCCACATCGTCAGCGGGTTCGTGAACGTATAGAGCGTCCATGCGCCAACGCTGCCGAGCACGGCCGAGAACAGCAGGATCTGCGGCGTCGTGATCTCGCCGCGCGCGGACGGACGCCACGCGGTGCGGCGCATCATCGCGTCGATCTTCTGTTCGACGAGACAGTTGATCGCGAACGCGGCGCCGGCCAGCAGCCAGATGCCGACGGTGCCGCCGATCAGCACATGCCACGGCACCATGCCCGGCGTCGCGAGGAACATGCCGATCACCGCGCAGAACACCGCGAGCTGCGTGACACGCGGCTTCGTCAGCGCCATGTACTGGGAAAAGCGGCTACCGGGCGATTGGGAGAGGGTGCTTTGCATGGGGACGGTCACGCCGGGGCGGCGTCGCGCGCAGGCTGCGCGACACGGCCGGGGCGGCTTGAAAGGATGCGAAAGTTTAACATGACGACGAGCAGCAGCAGGACCGCGGCCCCGCCGTTGTGCGCGACGGCGACGGGCAGCGGCCACTGCAGCACGATGTTGGTCAGGCCCGTCACGAACTGCAGCAGGACGACCAGCAGCACGCCGTTCGCGGGCCGCCGCAGCGAGTCGAAGCGGCGCATCTTCAGCGCGAACGCGACCAGGTACGCGACCACGACGAACGCGAACGTGCGGTGCGTCCAGTGGATCGCGACCAGCGCGTCCTGCGTGATCGCGTCGCCGTCCTTCGTCATTCCGAGCGCGCGCCACAGGTGGAAGCCGTGCTGGAAGTCCATCGGCGGAATCCACTGGCCGTTGCAGGTCGGGAAGTCGGTGCACGCGAGCACCGCGTAGTTGGTGCTCACCCAGCCGCCGAGCGCGATCTGCACGACCAGCAGCACGAGCGCCGCGAGCGCGGCCGCACGGTAGCGCCCGGCCTCGGGGTCATACGACGGCAGCGGCGTCTGCCGCGCCGCGAGCCAGCCCAGCGTGCCGAGCAGCGTGAGGCCGAGCAGCAGGTGGATCGTGACGATCACCGGTTGCAGCTTCATCGTGACCGTCCATGCGCCGAACGCGCCCTGCACGAGGATCAGCAGCAGCAGGCTCGTCGGCCACCACGGCGACACGTGCAGCGGGCGGCGGCGCAGCCGCGCGGCCCATGCGATCACCGTCTGCGCGATGATCAGCACGCCGATCGCCATCGCGAAATAGCGGTGGATCATCTCGATCCACGCCTTCGTCATGCTGACCGGCCCGGTCGGCATCGCCTGGTGCGCGGCCGTGATCGCCGCGTGCGCGATGAACGGCGACGACGTGCCGTAGCAGCCGGGCCAGTCGGGGCAGCCGAGGCCCGAGTCGGTCAGCCGCGTGAAGCCGCCGAACATCACGAGGTCGAGCGTCAGGAACGTGGTGATCCACACGAGCTTGCGGAACTTGTCGTCGTCGGCCTTCACCCACACGTACGACAGCGGCAGCAGCGCGATGCACAAGCCGATCAGGCCGAGTTGCAGTAGATACGACATCGGAATGGTGCCTCGTTCTCTCGCCTTAACCGATGCTCGACCACTTCAGCAGCTTCGTCACGTCCGACTTGATCTTGCTGGGATTCGGGTCTTTCGGGAAACGCATCATCAGGTTGCCGTTCGGGTCGACCATGTAGATGTGGTCGCTGTCCTTCGTGCCGGCATCGGCCGGCAGCCACGCGGCCACCGCGGCCGGATCGGCGACGAGCCGGCGCGTGTCCGGATACGCGTCCAGCACCTTCTGCGGCACCGCGCCCGCATCGCTGCGCAGCCACACCATCGTGATCCGGTGCCGTTCGCCCGCCTGCGTGACGCGGATCTGGCGCATGAAATAGAGCTTCTGCGCGCAGGCGTCGTCGCACGCGCTGCGGTCGGTCATCACGAACAGCCAGACGCCGCGCAGCGACGACAGCGGCACCGTCTTGCCGGTTTCGTCGGTGACCTGCAGATCCGCCGGGATCGGGCGCTGCGGCTCGATCAGCGTGCCGTAGTTCGTCGACCCGCCCTTCGGCTTGATCACGTAATAGGTGAAGTACGACGCGATCATCGGCGCGGCGCACACGAGACCCAGCAGCACGAGCATCCAGCGGCCGCGCTTGCGGGCCGCGGGCGACATCGGCGCAGCGGCCGGACCCTGACGGGGAGATTGCATGGACAAATCAGACCTCTCGAAACGAACCCGCGGCGCCGGCGCCGCGTCCTGGCATGACGCTCACGCGCCGGCCGACTTCTTCGCCGCACGCCGCGCGGCGTACAGGCCGAAGCCGAGCGCGGCCGCCGCCATCGCCCACCACTGAAACATGTAACCGTAATTGCGCTCGACGCCGGTCGTCGCCGCGGGCCAGTCGCGCACGAGCTTGTCGCCGTCGTCGCTCGTCTGCTGGATCACGAACGGCTGCAGCGGCAGCCCGGTTTCCTTCGCATACGCGGCGACGTCGAGGTTCTGCCGGATCTTCTGATGCGCGGCCGACCCGCCTTCGCCGAGCTCGAACGCGCGCGACGCGTCGGCACGCGCGATGCCGACGATCTCGATGTCGCCCGCCGGCGTCGCGAACGGCTCGATCGCCGTGCGATCGGCGATGTTGCGCGGCAGCCAGCCGCGGTTCACGAGCACGACGCCGCCGCCCGTGAGTTTAAACGGCATCACGACGTAAAAACCCGGCTGGTCGTTATACGGCCGATTGTCGAGGAACACCGCCTGCTCGGGCATGAAACGGCCCTTTGCCCGCACGCGATGAAACTCGATCGACGCGAGCGGCACCGGCTGCGCGCCGATGTCGACCGGCACCGCCCGTTCGTAGCGCGCGATGCTCGCCTGCAGCGTTTCCTTCTGGTGCGCGCGGTCGCGCTGCCAGAAGCCGAGACGGATCGTGACGGCGACGACGACGAGGATCAGCAGCGCGGGCAGCCAGCGGATCTTCATCATGCGGCCCGCCCGGCACCTGCGCGAAAGCGAAGTGCGATAATTATCCTCTTCCTTTCGAATTGCCGTCGTCCGGTTCGTGTCATGCACATACTCGTTCCCATCGCCTTCGTCCTCATCATTGCCAGCATGGGCTCGGCGCTCTACTTCATGATGCACGACCGCGGCCATACGAAGCGCATGGTCTGGTCGCTCGCCACCCGCGTCGGGCTGTCGGTGTCGCTGTTCCTGCTCATCCTGTTCGCGAACTGGATGGGCTGGATCCATTCGACCGGCCTGCCGATCGGGCGTTGATGCCGTTGCCGCGCCGGCCGCTGTGACATTTAGCCGCACGGCCGCGCCACCAAGCAAAAGCGCCGCCTGACTGAGTCGCGGCGGCGCCAGGGTGGTATCGCTCGCGGCTTCGCCGCCGCGCCCACGACACCAATGAAAACGGCCCGCGCATCGCTGCGCGGGCCGTCGTTCCATTTACAGCCAGTAGACGACGACGTACAGGCCGAGCCAGACGACGTCGACGAAGTGCCAGTACCACGCGGCGCCTTCGAAGGCGAAGTGATGATCGGGCTTGAAGTGGCCGCGGATCATCCGCACCAGCACCACCGCGAGCATCGTGCCGCCGAGGAACACGTGGAAGCCGTGGAAGCCGGTCAGCAGGAAGAACGTCGAACCGTACACGCCCGAGTTCAGCGTCAGGTTCAGTTCGTTGTACGCGTGGTAGTACTCGAAGCCCTGCAGGAACAGGAAGCAGATACCGAACACGAGCGTCGCGGCCAGCCACGCGATCGCCTTCTTGCGATGGTCGTCGCGCAGCGCGTGGTGCGAGATCGTCAGCGTCACGCCCGACGACAGCAGGAACGCGGTGTTCAGCGTCGGGATCGGCCACGGGCCCATCGTCTTGAAGTGACCGGCGAGCGCGGCGGGGCCTTCGTTCGGCCACACGGCGGAGAAGTCCGGCCAGATCAGCTTGTAGTCGAGGCTGCCGAGCTGGTGCAGCGCGATTTCACGCGCATAGAACAGCGCCCCGAAGAATGCGCCGAAGAACATCACTTCCGAGAAGATGAACCAGCTCATGCTCCAGCGGTACGACTTGTCGACGTTCTTGCCGTAATGACCGCCTTCCGATTCGGCGATCGCGTCGCCGAACCAGTGATACAGCGTGAAGAGCAACCACAGCAGGCCGAGCAGCGCCGTAAACGGCGCCCAGTCGTGACCGTTGATCCACAGCGCGGCCGACCCGAGCATGACCAGCAGGCCGATGGCCGCGCTGATCGGATGCTGCGACGGATGCGGCACGAAATAGTACGGGGTCTGGTTTTGACCGCTCATGCTTGATTCTCCACTTCAGTCCAATTTGTGTACCGGAAACCGCTCCGGCTTTATTTCTTGCGCGGCGAGACCGCCGCCGCGCTTTCCTGCACGCCGCGCCGTGGCGCCGCGCGCTGCATTCTTTCGTCGCCGCGCGCCGCCAGCACGCGGTCAACCCACGACGGCACGCACGATCAGGATCAGCACGCCGATGAACACGCCGGCCGCGAGCAACGCGACGATCAGCACGTGCAGCGGATTGAGCTGCGTCGCGTCGGCCTCCAGGTCGCGCCGCTTGCGCACCCCGAAGAACGACCACAGCACCGCTTTCAGCGCCTGACCGAACGTTCCGCTCCGCTTGATTTCCGTCATCGCCCCGTCTCCTTCGTCATGCGTCCGGCTTCGCCGCACCCTGCGCCGCCGTACTGCGCTGCGCCGGGGCCGGCGTGGCCGGGGTATTCAGCTCGAAGAACGTGTACGACAGCGTGATCGTCTTCACGTCCTTCGGCAATTTCGGGTCGATCACGAACACCACCGGCATCTTGCGCGACTCGTTCGCGGTCAGCGTCTGCTGCGTGAAGCAAAAGCACTCGATCTTCTTGAAGAACTCCGTCGCCTGCTTCGGCGCGTAGCTCGGGATCGCCTGCGCGACGACCGGCCGGCCCTGCCCGTTCGTCACGTCGTACACGATCGTCGTCAGTTCGCCCGGATGCACGTCGAGGCTGTTGTGCTCCGGCTTGAACCCGAGCGGCCCGCGTGCGTTCGCATCGAACTCGACCGACACCGTGCGGCTGGTGTCGACCTGCGAGTTCTTCACCTCGCGCTCGCTGACATCGCGCTGCACCAGGTTGTTGATGCCGGTGATCTGGCAGATCGCCCGATACATCGGGATCAGCGCGAAGCCGAAACCGAACATCAGCCCGGCCACGACGAAGAGCTTCACCAGCATCGAACGATTGAACGCACGATCCACGGCGCCCTCTTCCGGCTTCGACATACGACGACTTCCTCGCTACTGCGTCAGTTACTGCATCAGTGGGTGGACAGCCACCACTGCTTGATCACGACACCCACGAAAAAAACGGCGGCGATGACGAGCAGGGTGAGGCCGAGCCGCTTGTTGCCCGCGCGGATCTGCTCGGGCGTTCGTCTTTCTCGTGGATTCCGGGTCATCTGAAACTTCGCTGAAACTTCCGTTCCGCGCCCGCCGCGCCTGCCTGCGCGGCAGGCAGCGGCGGAACGCTCGGTGAAACTTATTCGACGTGCGGCGGTTGCTCGAACGTGTGGAACGGAGCCGGGCTCGGTACCGTCCACTCGAGGCCCGTCGCGCCATCCCACGGCTTGTCCGACGCCTTTTCCAGCTCGCCGCCGCCACGGTAGGCCGGCAGCGCGACCGCGAACAGGAAGTACACCTGCGCGAGGCCGAAGCCGAATGCGCCGATCGTCGCCACCTGGTTGAAGTCCGTGAACTGCGCCGGGTAATCCGCATAGCGGCGCGGCATGCCCGCGAGACCGACGAAGTGCATCGGGAAGAACGTCAGGTTGAAGAAGATCATCGACGCCCAGAAGTGGATCTTGCCGCGCGTCTCGTTGTACATCCAGCCCGTCCACTTCGGCGCCCAGTAGTACCAGCCCGAGAACAGCGCGAACAGCGAGCCGGCCACCAGCACGTAGTGGAAGTGCGCGACCACGAAGTAGGTGCCGTGATACTGGATGTCGAGCGGCGCCATCGCGAGCATCAGGCCCGTCAGGCCGCCGAACGTGAACACGAACAGGAAGCCGATCGCGAACAGCATCGGGGTTTCGAACGTCATCGAGCCGCGCCACATCGTCGCGAGCCAGTTGAACACCTTCACGCCCGTCGGCACCGCGATCAGCATCGTCGCGTACATGAAGAACAGCTGGCCGGTGACCGGCATGCCCGTGGCGAACATGTGGTGCGCCCAGACCATGAACGACAGGATCGCGATCGATGCCGTCGCGTACACCATCGAGCTGTAGCCGAACAGCGTCTTGCGTGCGAACGCCGGGATCACCTGCGACACGATCCCGAACGCCGGCAGAATCATGATGTACACCTCGGGGTGGCCGAAGAACCAGAAGATGTGCTGGTACATCACCGGGTCGCCGCCGCCTGCCGCGTTGAAGAACGACGTGCCGAAGTGGCGATCGAACAGCACCATCGTGATCGCGCCCGCCAGAACCGGCATCACGGCGATCAGCAGGTACGCGGTGATCAGCCACGTCCACGCGAACATCGGCATCTTCATCAGCGTCATGCCCGGTGCGCGCATGTTCAGGATCGTCACGACGATGTTGATCCCGCCCATGATCGACGATGCGCCCATGATGTGGACCGCGAAGATCGCGAAGTCCATGCCCGGGCCCATCTGCGTCGACAGCGGTGCGTACAGCGTCCAGCCGGCAGCCGTCGCGCCGCCCGGCGCGAAGAACGAACCGACCAGCAGCACGGCCGCGACCGGCAGCAGCCAGAAGCTGAAGTTGTTCATCCGCGCGAACGCCATGTCGGATGCGCCGATCTGCAGCGGAATCATCCAGTTCGCGAAGCCGACGAACGCCGGCATGATCGCGCCGAACACCATGATCAGGCCGTGCATCGTCGTGAGTTCGTTGAAGAACTCCGGACGCATGATCTGCAGGCCCGGCTCGAACAGCTCGGCACGGATGCCGAGCGCCATCACGCCGCCCGACAGGAACATGATGAACGAGAACAGCAGGTACAGCGTACCGATGTCCTTGTGGTTGGTGGCGAACAGCCAGCGACGCCAGCCGTGCGGGGCTTCGTGCGCGTGGTCGTCGTGCGCGTGGTCCGCGGCTACGTCGTGCCCGATGCTAGACATGAGAATCTCCTAATGCGAATACGTCGACTAACTCAGCGACACGTCAAGCCGCCGGGCCGATCTCGACACGCCGGGCTTCCTTCGCGTCAGCCCCGCCCGTGATCGTTTCCGGCTTTTTGAGAATAATGTGGTCTTCCGCCACGCCTGCTGCCTTCAGCGCATCGCGCACGGCCTGCGCGCGATGCTTCGCCAGTTCGGCGTTCGCGTCGGCCGAGCCCGTCTTGTCGGTGAAGCCCGACAGCGCGAGCTTCGCGTCCGGATGTGCCTTCGCATAGTCGGCCGCGGCGGCGATCGCCGCCTTCGCGTCGGCCGGCAGCACGCTCTTGCCCGTCTCGAAGTAGATCGTCGACAGCGCGGCCGATGCCGCTGCCGCCGGCTGCTCGGCGCCCGACGCGGCTTGCGCCGGTGCCGAAGCCGCTTCTGCCGGGGCCGCTGCCGTTGCCGCGCCCGCCGTGTCTTCCGGCAGCTTGCCGTTGCGTGCGTCAGCCACTTGCTTCGGCTGCAGCAGGTCGTTCTTGTGGTTGCCCCACGAGTTGCGTTCGTACGTGACGACCGAAGCGATGTCGAGGTCCGACAGCGACGCCCACGACGGCATCGCGCCCTTGCCGTGCAGCACGCGCTCGACGTGCGCGGCGATCGGGCCGTTCACGATCGGGCTGCCGTCCATCGCCGGGAACGCGCCGAGGCCCTTGCCGTTCACCTGGTGGCAGGCCGCGCAGTTCGCCTTGTAGACTTCCTCGCCGTGCGCGACGAGTTCGGCCATCGTGTAGACCTTGTTCGGGTCGACCGCCGCGCTGGCCAGCTTCGCCTTCTGCGCGGTGACCCACTTCGCGTAGTCGTCGTCCGACAGGACTTCGACGACGACCGGCATGTACGCATGCTCCTTGCCGCACAACTCGGTACAGAAACCGCGGAACGTGCCGACCTTGTCGGCCTTGAACCACGTGTCGCGCACGAAGCCGGGAATCGCATCCTGCTTCACGCCGAACGCGGGCACGTACCACGAGTGGACGACGTCGTTCGCGGTCGTGATGATGCGAATCTTCTTGTTGACCGGCACGACGAGCGGGTTGTCGACTTCCTGCAGATAGGTGTCGGTGATCGGCTTCTTGCCCATCACTTCGTCGCGCGGGGTGGTCAGCGTCGACAGGAAGCCGATGCCCTCGCCCGGGCCCTTCACGTAGTCGTAGCCCCACTTCCACTGGTAACCGGTGACCTTGATCGTGAGATCGGCGTTCGTCGTGTCCTTCATCGCGACGACGGCCTTCGTCGCCGGCAGCGCCATCAGCACGACGATCACGAACGGCACGATCGTCCAGATGATCTCGACGGTCGTGCTTTCATGGAAATTGGCGGCCTTGTGGCCCTTGGATTTGCGGTGCGCAAAGATCGAATAGAACATCACGCCGAACACGCCGACGAAGATCACCGTACACAGGATCAGCATCATCGTGTGGAGATCGTAGAGCTCCTCGGCGATCTTCGTGACAGGCGGCTGAAAGTTGATCTCGTTGACACGGGGGCCGCCCGGGCTATCACCGACCGCCAGGGCCGCACCGGCAAAGAGCAATCCGCTGCATGCCAGCACGCCCGTGAGGGCTCGCTTGATTGTTTTCATAGCATCCTTACCCAAAATTTCCATTCAAACCCTCCCCCGTCGCAAGCCACCAGCCTCGTCCGGCCAATGACCGCGCCTCGTCAGCCGCAGCGCCTGAGCGACACGCGCAGCTCGTCGGCGAACTGCGCACGCTTGTACTGCGCGAGATGCTGCCCGATTACGACGGTCTGCCCGCGCGATACCAGCCGAATCGGATCGCGTGGCGTCGCACCCGGCTCGACCCGCACCCAGCGCGGGTTGAATTCGATCTGCGTGAGCCGCTCCGCATCCATCCGCTCGATCACGAGCCGGTGCGGAAACAGCCTGATGCGCTCGTAATCGACCGCGTGGCGAGCATAGATCGCAAATGCGACACCCACCGCCAGCAACTCGATTCCGGTAAAGGGCATGACGAGCCAGACCCCTCTCCACAACAGCAACGCCGCGATCGCCAGCGAGAAGCCCGCCAGCGACGCGTAAAACAGCACGAACTGGCGTGGCGACACCGAACAGTTGCGTTTCATGAGCCAGTCTTCGAGGACCGGTTCGCTGTCCGCCGTCTCCGCCAAAACCCTCGCTACTTCCATCGCCGCCTCACGCGAATGGCATGCGATGCATGCCTGCATCGGACTCGTCGCCCCGTATTGCGGGGACCCCGGGACGACAAGCTGACGCATTATAGGCGGGTTCAATGGCATCCACAAGCAAGCGCCTATCGCCCGCCAAGCCAAGCGCGACAAGCTTTCCGGCCGTTTTGGCCGCCAATTCGACCCCGCTTTGCGCCGCTAATTTCAGACATAACAAAACCCCTCTTTACCGCTTTACCGATTCTTCGGACGCCCCTTGCCGATGTCCTCGATGCGCACGATGCCGTGCCCTTCGGCGGTCGTGCGCGGCACGGCCTTCCACGCGTGGCCGTAGATCACCTCGAACGTCAGCGGAATCGTGCCGTCCTCGCGCCGGCGCGCGTCCAGCGCGTCGCCGAGCGCCACGCGAAAGCGCCGCGTCGCGTGTTGCGGCGTCACCCGCTCGAACGGATAGGCGCCCCAGCGGCGCACGTCGGCCAGCAGGGAATCGGGGGACTTGTAGGTGACGGTCAGCACTTCCTGGTCCATCACGGGAATCTCGAAGCCGCTCTCGACCAGCATGTCGCCGAGGTCGTGCATGTCGACGAAATCGATCACGCGCACGGCGGGCGGGGCGATGCCGAGCGCCGCTTCGGCGTCCGCGCAGGCCGCGCGCAGTTCGCGCAGCGTGTCGGGGCCGAGCGTGCTGAACATCAGCAGCCCGTTCACGCGCAGCACGCGCTGCCATTCGGGGAAGACGGTATCGGGACGCGAATGCCAGTGAAGCGCGAGATTCGACCAGATCAGGTCGAACGCGCCGCCCGGGAACGGCAGCGCGGCAAAGTCGGCCTGCGCGACGCGCGGGCCGCGCTGGCCCAGCGCCCGGCCGAGCGACGCCGGCAGCCAGCGGCGCCAGGTGGTCTGCTCGACTTCCCGCTGACCGGCCCGCGCGAGCATCGCGCCGGACAGGTCCACGCCGAACACCGGCGCTTCCGGAAAGCGCGCGCGCAGCGCCGGCAGGTCGTCGCCCGGGCCGCAGCCCGCATCGAGCACGGCCGCGGGACTCACCTTGATGTATTCGAGGCGCTCGTTCATCCGCTGCGCGATCTCGCGCGGCAGGAACGCAACCGCATCGAACGTGGCGGCACGGCGATCGAAGATCCGCCGCAGGCGCCTGGTGTCATTGGCCGGACGGCCGGTTGAAGTCGAAGCTGGGGACATGTCGGGCACACTGGCGAAGAGCCCGAAGTATACTCGCTCGCCTCGCAAGCTTCATTGAGGCGGCGTGCCAGGAGTGTTGCGATGGTCCGCGGTTCCGCCGAGCGCACGTTGCGCGTCGTTTTGTCGCAGGTTCGAACGCTGGCCGTGCGCGTCGCCGCGGTCATGTTGCCGAATCGCTGCGCGTTGTGCGGCAATTTGTCACACGCCGTGATTTGCGGCGCCTGCGATGCCGCGTACTGGAATGAAGCGCAGCTGCGCTGCGAGGTCTGCGCGCTGCCGCTCGGTGTCGGGCACGCGCGGTCACGCGGTGGCAGTCGCAGCGGCACCGCCCGCGCGGCCGCATACCGGTGCGAAACGTGCCGCACCGCGCCGCCGCCGTTCGACGCGACGCTCGCGCTTGCCGATTACCGCGCGCCGCTCGACGGGCTCGCGCGCGGCCTGAAGTTTCACGCACGGCTCGCGCTCGGTGGTGAATTCGCAGCCCGGCTCGCACGGCTGGTCGACGATACGCGCGACGCGGGGGGCTTCGACCTCGTCGCGCCGGTGCCGCTGTCGCACCGGCGGCTCGTCGCGCGCGGCTACAACCAGGCGTGGGCGATCGCGCGTCCGCTCGCGCGCCGGCTCGGCGTGCCAGCGGAGGCAGCCTTGCTCACGCGCGTCGCCGACACCGCGCCGCAGTCGCGGCTCGACCGGCACGCACGACGCGACAACGTGATGGCGGCTTTCGCGGTGGCAGGCGGCGTCGCCGGCCGCCACATCGCGCTCGTCGACGACGTGATGACGTCCGGCGCGACGCTCGCGGCGGCCGCGCAGGCGCTGAAGGCGGCGGGCGCCGCGCGCGTGACGAATCTGGTTGCGCTGCGCACCGCCAAGGATTAATTAGATAGAGAGGCCGGCCGCCCGCATGCGGCCGTCACGAACCGGCCAGCCGGATACACGCGCGTTGCGCCGCTCCGGCCGCCCCAGCCAAACCGAAACATGTTCAACGTCGTCCTCGTCGCCCCCGAAATTCCGCCGAACACCGGCAACGTGATCCGCCTGTGTGCGAACACCGGCGCGCATCTGCACCTGATCGAGCCGCTCGGCTTTCCGCTCGACGACGCGCGGATGCGCCGCGCCGGCCTCGACTATCACGAGTATGCGCAGATGCGCGTGCACCGCGACTGGGACGCGTTCGTCGCCGCCGAAACGCCCGATCCCGCGCGGATGTTCGCGTTCACGACGCGCGGCTCGGGCCGCTTCCACGATCATGCGTTCCTGCCCGGCGACTGGTTCGTGTTCGGCTCGGAAACGCGCGGCCTGCCGGCCGAGCTGCTCGAACGCTTCCCGAACGAGCAGCGCGTGCGCCTGCCGATGCGGCCGGACAACCGCAGCCTGAACCTGTCGAACACGGTCGCGGTGGTCGTGTTCGAGGCGTGGCGCCAGGCCGGCTTCGAAGGCGGCGCCTGACACGCGCCGGGCGTAGCCCGCGGCGAAGGCGTCAGGTTCGTGCGAGCCGCGCGCGGTACAGGTCGTAGATGTCGGGGGAAAAGCACGCGAACACCACGCGTGCGAGGTTCGGCGCCTGCGCGAGCATCTCGACGACGGTGCCGACCGCGATGTCGACGGCGGCTTCGGCCGGATAGCGGTAGACGCCGCAACTGATCGCCGGGAACGCGATCGACGTCGCGGCAACCTCCTCGGCCAGCTCGATCGCGCGCCGGTAGCACGACGCGAGCAGCTCGGCCTCGCCGCGCGCGCCGCCGTACCAGACCGGCCCGACCGCGTGGATCACGTAGCGCGCCGGCAACCCGTGGCCGCGCGTGAGCTTCGCGTCGCCGGTGTCGCACCCGCCGAGCGTGCGGCATTCGGCGAGCAGGCCGGGGCCGGCCGCGCGGTGAATCGCGCCGTCGACGCCGCCCCCGCCAAGCAGCGAACCGTTCGCGGCGTTGACGATCGCATCGACATCGAGCGTCGTGATGTCGACGACCTGCGCATCGAGCGTGGTGGAATGGATCTGCAGCATGACAACCTCGCGAACCGCCGAAGACCGTTCAAGCGTAGTCCGCTTTGGCGCCGCGCGCCCGGCGCGACCGTGCCGGGCGAACCCGGCCCGTGCTACTCGGCGCGTGCGTCGCGGCGCAGCAGGCCGCTGACGGCGTCGCGCGGTGCGATGCCATCGAACAGCACGCCGCACACGGCTTGCGTGATCGGCATGTCGATCGATTGCGCGCGCGCGAGCGCCAGCACGGCCTGCGCGCAGCGCACGCCTTCGGCCACGTGGCCGAGCGCGCCGAGGATGTCGTTCAGCGTGCGGCCGGCCGCCAGTTGCAGCCCGACCGTGCGATTGCGCGACAGGTCGCCCGTCGCGGTGAGGATCAGGTCGCCGAGGCCCGTGAGGCCCGTGAAGGTTTCCGCGCGGCCGCCGAGCGCCACGCCGAGCCGCGACATTTCGGCGAGGCCGCGCGTGATCAGCGCGGCACGCGCGTTCAGCCCGAGGCCGAGGCCGTCGGAAATGCCGGTCGCGATCGCCAGCACGTTCTTCACCGCGCCGCCGACCTCGACGCCGACCACGTCGTCGCCCGTATAGATCCGCATCGCGCCGTGGTGGAACGCGGCGAGCGTGCGCTCGCGGCATTCGGCCGACACGCTGGCCACCGTCAACGCGACGGGCAGCGACTGTCCGACCTCGCGCGCGAAGCTCGGGCCCGACAGCACGCCGTTGCTCTGCTGTTCGGGCAGTTCGGCCACGATCACCTGATGCGGCAGCAGATGCGTGTCGGCCTCGAAGCCCTTGCAGACCCAGACGACGTGCGCAGGCACGCAGCCGGCGTCACGCATCGCGTGACACAGCGTGCGCAGCCCGGCCACCGGCGCGGCGATCACGCACAGCGCATCGTCCGCGGCGCCATGCGCGAGCGCGGCGCCGAGATCGGCGTCGTAGCGCAGCGCGTCAGGCAGCGCGATGCCGTCCAGATAGCGGGAATTTTCGTGCCGGGCCTGCAGCCCGGCAATGAGCGCGGCGTCGCGCGCCCACAGAAGCGTATCGTGCCGCGCGGCCAGATGGCCCGCGAGCGCGGTGCCCCAGGCACCGGCGCCGAGAACGGCTACTTTCATACCCAGCACCGGTCCGGAGTGAAACGTCAGTTCAGCGTCGTGCCATTCGGCGCGCCGTTCGGTGCGCCTGCTGCGGCGCCGGCTTGCTGCTGAAGCTGCGCGAGACGCTGCTCGTACAGCGCCTGGAAGTTGATTTCCGCAAGGTGGATCGGCGGGAAGCCGGCGCGCGTGATCGCGTCGGCGATGTTCGAGCGCAGGTACGGGAACAGGATCGTCGGGCATGCGATGCCGACGAGCGGGTCGAGCTGTTCGTCCGGAATGTTGCGGATGTCGAAAATGCCGGCCTGCTTCGCTTCGATCAGGAATGCGACCTTGTCCTTCACCTTCGCGGTGACGGTACCCGACACGACGACTTCGAACACGCTTTCCGCGAGACGGTCGGCCTTGACGTCGACTTCGACTTCAACCGACGGCATGTCCTGCTCGAGGAAGATCGCCGGCGAATTCGGCTGCTCGAGCGACATATCCTTCAGGTAGACGCGCTGGATGTTGAAGAACGGTTGGTTTTCGACGTCGGACATGGTGTTTCCCTAAAAGTGGTGACGGGGCGGCCCGGCTGTTCGCCGGCCGCCACGGATGAATCCTGCGCGCCCGACCCGCGGCGCGGCCGGCGGCCATTCTGCCCTAATCAGGCCGCTTGCAGAAGCGGCACGAGGCCGCCTTCGCGGTCGAGCTTCGACAGATCGTCGTAGCCGCCGACGTGCGTGTCGCCGATATAGATCTGCGGCACCGTGCGGCGCCCCGTGCGCGTCATCATTTCCTCGCGGCGGGCCGGATCGCGATCGATCAGCACCTTTTCGATCTGCTCGACGCCGCGCAGCTTCAGCAGGCGCTCGGCCTGCATGCAATACGGACACACCTGCGTGCTGTACATCAAAACCTTGTTCACTTCGCCACTCCTTGTTTGACGACCGGCATCCCGGCCTGCTGCCAGGCGGCCACGCCGCCTTCGAGCACGTGCACCTCGGCGTAGCCCGCCGCCTCGACCTCGCGTGCCGCCTTCTGCGACTGCTGGCCATTCTGGCAGACGAGCAGCACCGGGGTGCTCTTGTTCTTCGCGACCTGCGCAATTTTCGCGCCGATCTCGCCCGCCGCGACCTGGCGCGCCGACGGCAGGTGGCCGGCGGCGAAATCGGAGGCGGCACGCAGGTCGATCACGACCGCGTTGCGGCGATTGATGAGCTGCGTCGCTTCCGCAGCCGACAGCCCGCCGCGGCCGCGGCGCAGGGCCGGCCATGCCAGCAGGCCGCCGGAAACCAGCAGGATCGCGATAAGGGCCAGGTTCGTGTAATTGGTAAAGAACGTCACGGAATGCCGCCGGAAAAAGAGAAATCGGATGAGGACAATCCGACCATTATAAAATAACCGTCTTGCGCGATGTCGGGCCCCGGTTCGGTCCCGTGCGGCGCGCCCCGCTTCCCATCACTACCGACCGCAAGATCCATGTACAAACTCGTTCTCATCCGCCACGGCGAATCGACGTGGAACAAGGAAAACCGCTTCACCGGCTGGGTCGACGTCGACCTGACCGAACAGGGTCGCAACGAGGCCTACCAGGCCGGCGAACTGCTCAAGGAGGCCGGCTACACGTTCGACATCGCGTACACGTCGGTGCTCAAGCGCGCGATCCGCACGCTGTGGCACGTGCAGGACAAGATGGACCTGATGTACCTGCCGGTCGTCCACTCGTGGCGCCTGAACGAGCGCCACTACGGCGCGCTGTCGGGCCTGAACAAGGCGGAAACGGCCGCGAAGTTCGGCGACGAGCAGGTGCTCGTGTGGCGCCGCAGCTACGACACGCCGCCGCCCGCGCTCGAGCCGACCGACGAGCGCGCGCCGTTCAACGACCCGCGCTATGCGAAGGTGCCGCGCGAGCAGCTGCCGCTCACCGAGTGCCTGAAGGACACGGTCGCGCGCGTGCTGCCGCTGTGGAACGAGTCGATCGCGCCGGCGGTGCGCGCCGGCAAGCAGGTGCTGATCGCCGCGCACGGCAACTCGCTGCGCGCGCTGATCAAGTACCTCGACGGCATCTCGGACAGCGACATCGTCGGCCTGAACATCCCGAACGGCGTGCCGCTCGTGTACGAACTCGACGAGAACCTGAAGCCGATCAAGCACTATTACCTCGGCGACCAGGACGCGATCGCGCAGGCGCAGGCCGCCGTCGCGAAGCAAGGCAAGGCGGGCTGACGCCCGGCGCGGCGTGCCGGGCCCCGGCCCGCACGCCGCGCGAACCTTCCCGGCCCCGCTGCGGTCGAACCCGCTTTCGAACCCCGCAGCGCGCCTGGCGGTGCCCCGCCGGGGCCTCTGCGGCCTTTTCGACGCTTTTCGCGCCGTTCCACTGAGTTATCGGACGAACAGTTATACTTGTCCGCTACATCCCCGCTACCGCCACGCGCTTCCCGACCGCACCAGACTCTCTATGCGAATGAATTTGAAGAACATCGGCCTGATTGCCGCGGGCCTCGCCACGGGCGTGTTCGCCACGCTGCAGGTTTCCGCATCGGCCGAGCAGACCGCCACGGCGCCGCTTCCCCTCGACCAGCTCCGCCTGTTCGCGGAAGTATTCGGGCAGATCAAGCGCGAGTACGTCGAACCGGTCGACGACAAGAAGCTGCTGACGGCGGCGATCAAGGGCATGGTGTCGAGCCTCGATCCGCACTCGTCGTTCCTCGACAAGACCGACTATGACGAGCTGCAGGAGCAGACGAAGGGCCGCTTCGCGGGCCTCGGCATCGAGATCTCGCAGGAAGACGGCCTCGTCAAGGTGATCTCGCCGATCGAGGATACCCCCGCGTTCCGCGCCGGCATCCGTCCGGGCGACCTGATCACGCGCATCAACGACAAGCCGGTGCGCGGCATGACGCTCGACAAGGCCGTCAAGCAGATGCGCGGCGAGCCGGGCACCAAGGTCACGCTGACGATCTTCCGCAAGAGCGACGACCGCACGTTCCCGGTCACGGTCACGCGCGCGATCATCAAGGTCCAGAGCGTGAAGATGAAGATGCTCGATCCGGGCTATGCGTATGTCCGCATCACGAGCTTCCAGGAGCGCACGACGCCCGATCTCGCGCAGAAGCTGCAGGACATCGCGCGCCAGCAGCCGAACCTGAAGGGCCTCATCCTCGACCTGCGCAACAACGGCGGCGGCCTGCTGCAGAGCGCGGTCGGCGTGGCCGGCGCGTTCCTGCCGCCCGACTCGGTCGTCGTGTCGACCAACGGCCAGATCCCCGATTCGAAGCAGGTCTACCGCGATACGTACGACAACTATCGCCTGCCGTCCTTCGACGGCGATCCGCTGAAGAACCTGCCGCCGGTCTTCAAGACCGTGCCGATGATCGTGTTGACGAACGCGTATTCGGCGTCCGCGTCGGAAATCGTCGCCGGTGCGCTGCAGGATTCGAAGCGCGCGCAGATCATGGGCAAGACGACGTTCGGCAAGGGTTCGGTGCAGACGGTCCGCCCGATGACGGCCGACACCGCGCTGCGCCTGACCACCGCGTACTACTACACGCCGAGCGGCCGTTCGATCCAGAACAAGGGCATCACGCCGGACGTGCCGGTCGATCAGTACGCGGACGGCGATCCGGACGACGTGCTCGTGACGCGCGAGGTCGACTACACGAACCACCTCGCGAACACGCAGGATCCGAACGAGAAGAAGGAACAGGAAGAGCGCGAGCAGCGCCGGATGGATCAGTTGCGCGTTCTCGAAGAGCAGAACGACAAGAAGACGCCGGAGCAGCGCCAGAAGGATCGCGATCGCAAGCCGATCGAGTTCGGCAGCGCCGACGACTTCATGATGCAGCAGGCGCTCAACAAGCTCGAAGGCAAGCCGGTCCAGGAATCGAAGTCGCTGCTCGCCGAGAGCACGGCGAAGAGCCCGGCCGCCAAGGCGGCCGCGAAGGCGTCGGGCGCCAGCGCCGCGAAGCCGGCTTCCGCACCGAAGCCGGCATCCGCGCCGAAGTAAGCGCCAGCCGGCATCCAACGGGCCATCGCGGGAAGACCGCGATGGCCCGTTTTTCATGCGCGCCTAAAATAACGAACGTCCGCCCGCCTCGCTCACGCTCCCCATGAACGACGATCAACTCCTTCGCTACTCCCGCCACATCCTCGTCGACGAGATCGGCATCGAAGCGCAGCAGCGCTTTCTCGACGCGCATGCGATCGTCGTCGGCGCGGGCGGCCTCGGCTCGCCGGCCGCGATGTATCTCGCGGCGTCGGGGGTCGGCACGCTCACGCTCGTCGACGCCGATACGGTCGATCTCACGAACCTGCAGCGGCAGATCCTGCACGTGACGGCATCGGTCGGCCGCAGCAAGGTCGAATCGGGGCGCGACGCGCTCGCGCAACTGAATCCCGAGGTGACGGTGAACGCGGTCGCGGAACGCGTCGACGACGCGTGGCTCGACGCACACGTGCCGCACGCGAGCGTCGTGCTCGATTGCACCGACAACTTCGCGACGCGGCATGCGATCAACCGCGCGTGCGTCGCGCACGGCGTGCCGCTCGTGTCGGGCGCCGCGCTGCGCTTCGACGGCCAGATCAGCACGTTCGACTTCCGCGATGCGGCCGCGCCCTGCTATGCGTGCGTGTTCCCGGAAGACCAGCCGTTCGAGGAAGTCGCGTGCTCGACGATGGGCGTGTTCGCGCCCACCGTCGGGATCATCGGCGCGATGCAGGCGGCCGAGGCGCTGCGCGTGATCGGCGGCATCGGCAAGACGCTCAACGGACGGCTGATGATGCTCGATTCGCTGCGGATGGAATGGACGACGATGAAAATCGCGCGCCAGGCCGACTGCCCCGTATGCGGGGGCCGGCACTGACGCGCGACGGGCATGCGCCGAACGCGCATGCGTGACACTTCGCTACAGTCAGCGGCGCCGAAAACGCCTACGCGGCCGCGTCCGCCCGCGGCTCGGCGACCGCCAGCCGCTGCAGCGCCGCCTGCACTTCCTCCGGCTCGAACGCGGCCAGCACGTCGGCCGTCGGCTTCTCGAGCGCCTTCAGGTGCGCGCGCAGGATCTCCTGCTTCACGACGAGCAACTGGCTCGGGTGCATCGAGAACTCGGTGAGCCCCATCCCGAGCAACAGGCGCGTGAGCGCCGGGTCGCCCGCCATCTCCCCGCACACCGACACCGACACGCCCGCGCGCTTCGCTTCGCGCAAGGTGTACGCGATCAGATGCAGCACGGCCGGATGCAGCGGGTCGTACAGGTGCGCGACCGCGTTGTCGGCGCGATCGATCGCGAGCGTGTACTGGATCAGGTCGTTCGTGCCGATCGACAGGAAATCGAAGCGCTTCAGGAACAGCGGCAACGCGATCGCCGCGGCCGGGATCTCGATCATCGCGCCAAGGCGCACGTTCGGATCGTACGCGAGCCCCGCGTCGTCGAGCTGCCGCTTCGCCTCGCGGATCAGGTCGAGCGTCTGGTCGATCTCCTGCGCGTGCGCGAGCATCGGGATCAGGATCTTCACCTGGCCGAACGCGGACGCGCGCAGGATCGCGCGCAACTGCGTGAGGAACATCTGCGGCTCGGACAGGCTCCAGCGGATCGCGCGCAGCCCGAGCGCCGGGTTCGGCGCCGTTTCGTAGCCTTCGTCGAGCGCCTCGAGCGGTTTATCGGCGCCGACGTCGATCGTGCGGATCGTCACCGGCATACCCTTCATCCACTCGACGGCCCGCTTGTACGCGGCGAACTGCTCCTCCTCTTCCGGCATCTCCTTCTCGTGCATGAACAGGAACTCGGAGCGGAACAGGCCGACGCCGACCGCGCCGGCCTCGACGGCCGCCTTCGCGTCGTCGGGCAGCTCGATGTTCGCGTACAGGTCGATCTTCGTGCCGCACAGCGTTTGCGTCGGCGAGAACTTCAGGCGCTGCAGCTTGCGTTGCTCCAGCAGCTTCTCGGACTGGCGGTACGAATATTCCTCGAGGACGATCGGCGCCGGATCGACGATCACGATGCCCTGGTCGCCGTCGACGATGATCAGGTCGTCCTGGCGGATCAGCGAACTCGCATGCTGCACGCCAACCGCGGCCGGAATGCCGAGGCTGCGCGCAACGATCGCCGTATGCGACGTGCGCCCGCCGAGATCGGTGACGAACGCCTGGAACGACTGCGTCTTGAACTGCATCATGTCGGCCGGCGCGATGTCGTGCGCGACGACGATCATGTCGTTCGTGCCGTTCCTGGCCGCGCCGTCGAGCGCCTGCGACGCGGACGGCGCACCGGCGAGCGCCTTCAGCACACGCTCGACCACCTGCTCGATGTCGGCCTTGCGCTCGCGCAGGTATTCGTCCTCGATGTCGTCGAAATGGCGCGTCAGCAGTTCGAGCTGCTCGGTCAGCGCCCATTCGACGTTGTAGCGGCGCGTGCGGATCAGGTCGATGGTTTCCTGCACGAGCATCTCGTCGCTCAGGATCATCGTGTGGACGTCGATGAATGCACCGACTTCGCTCGGGGTGTCGTCGGTCAGGTCGGCGCGCAGCGCTTCGAGCTCGCGACGCACGACGTCGAGCGCCGTGCGGAATCGCTCCACTTCGGCGTCGGTCCTGTTGGCCTCGATCAGGTAATGGGCGACGTCGAGCGCCGCCGGCGCGATCAGATACGCTCGCCCGATCGCGATACCTCGTGAGACGGGAATGCCATGCAGCGTGAAGGACACGCGCACCTCCTCTGTACAAGTAAAGCCGCGGCACACTGCTGCGATGCGCTTATGACCCCGGTTAGCGATTATAAATTCCGCGACTCCCTGCTGACTGCATGCAGCGCAGCATTGCGCATTCCGCATCAATGCTTCCGACGAAAAAAATGCCGCGACATCCGCGGCATTCTGACTGGAAACGGCAATGATTCCGCGTGGCGATCACTGGCCTTCGCCGAACTTGTCGGCGATCAGCTTCAGCAGCGCATCCATCGCTTCCCGCTCGTCGGGCCCTTCCGTCTCGATCGTCACGGTGCTGCCGATACCGGCCGCCAGCATCATCACGCCCATGATGCTCTTCGCATTGATCTTGCGCCCGTTGCGTGTCATCCAGACTTCCGACTGGAAGTTGCCGGCCAGTTGCGTAAGCTTGGCCGATGCGCGTGCATGGAGCCCCAATTTATTGACGATGGTGGTTTCTTGTTGAAGCATGATTCTCGGTCGGGTCGGTCGAGGCCGCCGGCGACGGGCGTCGGCGGGTCAGTCTAAAACGGAAAACGGGGCGGTCAGTGCGATTCGGTGCGCGGCTGCGGTTCGGGCGGAATCGGCGCGCACTGGCCGCAGCCGGTTTCCGACGGCGGCGGCGGCGTGCCGGCCGACACCTCGTGGACACCCTTCGCGCCGCCGGACAGCGCCTTGTCGACCAGCTTGTCGAGCGGCACCGTGCGGTAGCAGACGGCCCGCACGAGCATCGGCAGGTTCACGCCGGCCAGCACGCGCACGTTGTCGAGCTTCGCGAGCTGGCCTGCGATGTTCGCGGGCGTCGCGCCGTACATGTCGGTCAGCACGACCACGCCGTTCTCTTCCTTGAGCCGCGCGAGTTCCGCGTGCGCAAAGGCCATCACCTGGGCCGGATCGCTGTCCGCCGTCACGTCGATGCAGCCGATGCGGGCGGGCACGCCGCCGTAGATGTGCGCGATGCAGTCCCGCAGCGCGGTGGCGAGCGGAGCGTGCGCGATGATCAGGATTCCGGCCATGTCAGATCGCTCCCGGCCGCCCCTGGCGGGCCGATACCCCGCGGCGGGGCAATGAGCGTAGCGAGTGTGGGGAACGTTTCATGTTCAGCCTTGCAACAGTGTCGGCCCGACCGCCGGGCCTTCGGTGCGCCGATCACGGCACCGGGCAAGCGGGCATTGTAGCAGGCCGGTCAAGCTGCTCCGGCGACGGGGGACCTGCGCGGCCGCCGCCGGGGTTGCGCGGGAAACGGGTCGGGCCTACGCGGCGGCACGCTCCAGCGCGTCGATGAACATCGCGGCGACGTCGAAGCCCGTCTGCTCCATGATCTCGCGGAAGCACGTCGGGCTCGTGACGTTCACCTCGGTCAGCCAGTCGCCGATCGCGTCGAGCCCGACCAGCAGCAGCCCGCGCGACGCCAGCACGGGCCCGAGCGTGTCGGCGATCTCGCGGTCGCGGGCCGTCAGCGGCTGCGCGACGCCGAGCCCGCCCGCGGCGAGATTGCCGCGCACCTCGCTGCCCTGCGGAATCCGCGCGAGCGAATACGGCACCGGCTCGCCGCCGATCAGCAGGATGCGCTTGTCGCCGGCCTTGATCTCGGGAATGAACTTCTGCGCCATCACCGAGCGCGTGCCGTCGTGGCTCAGCATCTCGACGATCGAGCCGAGGTTCATGCCGTCCGGCTTCACGCGGAACACGCCCATCCCGCCCATCCCGTCGAGCGGCTTCAGGATCACGTCGCCATGCTCGGCGTGGAACGCGCGCAGCCGTTTCGCGTCGCGCGTGACGAGCGTCGGTGCGACGAACTGCGGAAACTCGCCGATCGCGAGCTTCTCCGAATGGTCGCGGATCGACTGCGCCTTGTTGAACACGCGCGCACCCGCACGCTCGGCCAGCTCGAGCAGCCACGTCGACGTCACGTACTCCATGTCGAACGGCGGGTCCTTGCGCATCAGCACCGCGCCGAACGATTCGAGACGGCGCGCGTCGACCGGGCCCGCTTCGAACCAGGTGTCGCGATGCAGGTCGTCCAGCTCGCCGACGAACGTGATGCGCCGCACGTCGGCCTCGACGGCCGAGCCCGTCCACGCGAGATGGCGCGGTTCGCACGCGTACACCGCATGCCCGCGCCGGGCGGCCTCCGCCATCATCGCGTAGGTCGAATCCTTGTAGATCTTGAAATGCTCGAGCGGGTCGGCGATAAAAAGAATGTCCATGCGGGTCCTGTACGTAGCGAAGGTCCGTTACACCTGGATGGCTTCGGGATCGGTCTTTTCCAGTTCGATCGACGACGCGATCAGCGACAGCCGCGCGACGACGCCGTACATGTAGAAACGGTTCGGCGGCGCGGCGCCCGGCTTCGCGCCCGCATCCGGCAGCGCGGTGTGCTCGAAGCCGAGCGGCACGTAGTGCATGCCGGGCGCGTTCAGGTTCTGGTCGCGCTCGCGGCCGCCGTGCGTGCGGTAGAAGCCGCCGACCACGTAGCGGTCGATCATGTACACGACCGGCTCGGCCACTTCGTCGCCGACGCGCTCGAACGTGTAGACGCCTTCCTGCACGATCACGTCGCGCACCGCGAGGCCGGCCTTCGATTCGGCCATCTGCGCGCGCTCGGCCTTCGTCATGCGGCCGATCTCGGCCGCGTCGTGCACGGTCATCACGCCACGGCCTGCGGTGCCCGCGTCGGCCTTCACGACGACGTACGGCTTCTCGCTGATCCCGTATTCGCGATACTTGCGCGCGATCTTCTTCAGCACGCCGTCGATCGCGTCGGCGAGCGCCTGCTCGCCCTCATGCGCCTGCCAGTCGACGCCTTCCACGTGCGCGAAATACGGATTCACCATCCACGGATCGACGCCGACCATCTTCGCGAACTTCTTCGCGACGTCGTCGTAGCACGAGAAATGCGTCGACTTGCGGCGCACGGCCCAGCCCGCGTGCAGCGGCGGCAGCAGGTACTGCTCGTGCAGGTTTTCCAGCACGGCCGGAATGCCGGCCGACAGGTCGTTGTTCAGCAGGATCGAGCACGGATCGAAATTCTTCAGGCCGAGGCGGCGCTGCGAACGCTCGAGCGGTTCGAGCACGATCTTCTGGCCGTCGGCCAGCGTGATCGGCGTCATGTCGGTGATGCTCGGGTCGAGCGAGCCGAAGCGCACGTTCAGGCCGGCCTGGCGCATGATCGTCGCGAGGCGCGCGACGTTTTCCAGGTAGAACGCGTTGCGGGTCGGCAGCTCGGGAATCACGAGCAGATTCTTCGCGTCCGGGCAGATCTTCTCGATTGCGGCCATCGCGGCCTGCACGGCGAGCGGCAGCACTTCGGACGGCAGATTGTTGAACGCGCCGGGAAACAGGTTCGCGTCGACGGGCGCCAGCTTGAAGCCGGCATTGCGCAGGTCCACCGAACAATAGAACGGCGGGGTGTGTTCCTGCCATTCGAGCCTGAACCAGCGTTCGATCGCAGGCGTCGCGTCGAGGATCTTCTGCTCGAGTTCGAGCAGCGGACCGTTCAACGCGGTAACGAGGTGGGGAACCATGAATCACTCGCGAGCGGGAGAATGAAGATTGTAGAGCAATTGCCTTGCCCATTTGGGGATTGTTCCCGGCTTCGCAAGGATATCGAGGAACTTTTCGGCTATTGACCCGATAGAGTGAAGGGTTATCCGCTACGGCAGCGGGTGACAGGAGAAAAAAAGCCCGCCGGGTAGGCGGGCCGAAGTCGCTGCGCTCATTCGGAGCGGGCGCCGTCATCGCGGCGGCCCGCCGTTGATTCGTGTGACTTATTCCACGTGCTCGCCGTGCAGGATCACGTCGAGACCTTCGCGCTCTTCCTCTTCGGTCACGCGCAGGCCGATCGTCAGGTCGATCAGCTTCAGCAGCACGAAGCTCAGCACGCCGCTGTAGACCAGCGTGATCAGCACGCCCTTGGCCTGCAGCAGCAGGCTGCCGTCGAAGCCGCCGATGTCCTTGACCGCGAATACGCCCGTCAGCAGTGCGCCGAGAATCCCGCCGATGCCGTGCACGCCGAACGCGTCGAGCGAATCGTCGTAGCCGAGCTTGGATTTGAGCCAGGTTGCCGACCAGAAGCAGACGACGCCCGCCGCGATACCGATCACCAGTGCGCCCGCCACGCCGACGAAACCGGCGGCCGGCGTGATCGCCACGAGACCCGCGACCGCGCCCGACACGATGCCGAGCACCGACGGCTTGCCCTTCGCGATCCACTCGGCAAACATCCAGCCGAGCGCCGCGCAGGCGGTCGCCACTTGCGTGGTCAGCATCGCGAAGCCGGCACGGCCGTCGGCCGCGACCGCGGAGCCCGCGTTGAAGCCGAACCAGCCGACCCACAGCATCGAGCCGCCGATCATCGTCAGCACCAGGTTGTGCGGCGCCATCGATTCACGGCCGTAGCCGACGCGCTTGCCGAGCACGAGGCACGACACGAGGCCCGCGATACCGGCGTTGATGTGCACCACCGTGCCGCCCGCGAAGTCGAGCACGCCGTCGGCCGACAGCCAGCCGGTCGGCTCCCACACCATGTGTGCGATCGGCACATAGACGATCAGCGACCAGAGCGTCATGAACACGAGCATCGCCGAGAACTTCATCCGGTCGGCGAACGCGCCGCAGATCAGCGCCGGCGTGATGATCGCGAACGTCATCTGGTAGACGAAGTAGACCGATTCCGGAATCGTCGACGCGAGATGGCTGACGGTCAGCGTCGTCGCCTTGTCGCCCTTGATGTAGTTCATGCCGTGCAGGAATGCACGCGACAGCCCGCCGATGAAGCCGTTGCCCGGCGTGAACGCGAGGCTGTAGCCGACCACCGTCCACAGCACCGTGATCACCGCGGTGATCGCGAAGCTCTGCATCACGGTCGCGAGCACGTTCTTCTTGCGGACCATGCCCGCGTAGAACAGCGCGAGGCCGGGGATCGTCATGAACAGCACGAGCGCGGTGGACGTCAGCATCCACGCGGTATCGCCCGCGCTGATCTTCGACGAATCGACCGAGAACGGGGCGGTGGGCGCGGCCGGGGCGGCCGGCGCGGACGCGGCGGCGGCAGCCGATGCGTCGGCCGTGCCCGAAGCCGGTGCGGCAGCGGCGGATGCGTCGGCGGCCGGCGCCGAAGCGGCCGGTGCAGCGGCGGCCGATGCGTCGGAAGCGGTGGCGGCGGGCGCGGAAGCTGCCGCGGCGGACGCCGCGTCGTCGGCGAGCGCGGAGCCGACGCCGGTCGCGATCAGCGAACCGGCCATCAGCAGGGACATCAGAAGTTTTCGCATCTTGGGTTTCCTCTTGTCGCTTGTCTTGTCTGTTCTGTTACAGCGCGTCCGCGCCTGTCTCCCCGGTGCGAATCCGGATCACCTGTTCGATCGGCGTGACGAAGATCTTGCCGTCGCCGATCTTGCCGGTGCGCGCGGCCCGCTCGATCGCTTCCACCGCCTGGTCGACGAGATCGTCGGACACGGCCGCCTCGATCTTCATCTTCGGCAGGAAATCGACCACGTATTCGGCGCCGCGGTACAGCTCGGTGTGCCCCTTCTGGCGCCCGAACCCTTTCACCTCCGTCACCGTGATGCCGGAGACGCCAAGCGCCGACAGCGCCTCGCGCGTCTCATCGAGCTTGAACGGCTTGATGATTGCGGTAATGAGTTTCATGAAGTCCTCTCGCTGGGTTGTCCCGTCGAATGAGTTGGAATGTTGTAACGGACTCTTCTCAGCAACTCGCATGCCATGTTGGCCCGAACACCGTCTCGAACGGCTCCGGAACGGGGTCACATCCCGCGGTGTAAGGCGCAAAAGCCCGGCCGAATGGCCAACATGGCCCGGTTTGCTGGCGCGGCGAAAGGATCGTTGCTAGAGTGCACGCACGTCCCGGATCGCCGGGCCATTCACCCATGCGGGCGCCATGCCCGGAATTCGCGCCCCGCGCGCACCATTTCCGGTCATGCGTGCATCATGGGCACGTACGCAACTGAAGATGCACATTTTTTGTGCAAGGAAGGGGAATCACATGAAGCAACCCAGCGACGTTTTCAACGATCTGCAGTCGCGCGTCAGCGATTTGCTGAAAAACTCGCCGGCCAAGGACGTCGAGCGCAACGTGAAAGCCATGCTGTCGCAAGGCTTCTCGAAGCTCGATCTCGTCACGCGCGAGGAATTCGACACCCAGGCGCAGGTGCTCGCCCGCACCCGCGTGCGCCTCGAGGAACTCGAAAAGCGCGTCGCCGAACTCGAGCAGAAGCTCGCGGCCCCGCAGGCCTGACGCTCCACCCGGGTGCGGGCCGCGTCGTGCGGCCCGCACCCGCCACCTTCCGCCACGCTTCGTCGTCCGTCGTTCTTCGCTGCACCTCGCTCTTCGCTGTCCATCGCTCTTCGCAGTTCGTCGTTCCGCAACACCTCGTTCTTTCCCCGCGCCACGCCGGCAAGCGCGCACCCGATTCCTCCGATTCCCGCGGCATGCGGCCCCCAACGGCCGTCGTCCGCCTGCTTTTACAGGAGCCTCGCCATGTCGCTCGCCGTGGTGCGCAGTCGCGCGCCCGCCTCCGGCCGCGCGCCGGACGTCACCGTCGAAGTCCATCTCGCCAACGGGTTGCCGTCGTTCTCGATCGTCGGCCTGCCCGATCTCGAAGTCCGCGAAAGCCGCGAGCGCGTGCGCGCCGCGCTGCAGAACTGCGGGTTCGAATTCCCGGTGCGCCGCATCACCGTCAATCTCGCGCCGGCCGATCTGCCAAAGGAATCGGGCCGCTTCGATTTGCCGATCGCGCTCGGCATCCTCGCCGCGAACGGCCAGATCCCGGCCGACGCGCTGGCCGGCCGCGAATTCGCCGGTGAGCTGTCGCTGACGGGCGCACTGCGGCCGATGCGCGGCGCGTTCGCGATGGCGTGCGGCGCCGCGCGGGATTGGCGCACGGAGGCGTCCGGCGCGGGCCTCGCCGGCGGCCCGGGCCTGGATGGCGGCGAGACGCGCGCTTGCACCGCGACGTCGCGCTCGCCCGAGTTGTACCTGCCGCTCGACAGCGCCGCCGAGGCCGCGCTCGTGCCGGGCGTGACCGTATTCGGTGCACGCGACCTGCCCGCGCTGTGCGCGCACCTCGCCGATGCGCCGGACGGGCGGCTCGCGCCGGTCGCGGCGCCCTGCCTCGACGGCCTGCCGGCACCCGCCGCGCCCGACCTCGCGGACGTCGTCGGCCAGCGCGGCGCCCGGCGCGCGCTGGAAGTCGCGGCTGCAGGCGGCCATCACATGCTGATGGTCGGCCCGCCCGGCGCCGGCAAGTCCATGCTGGCCGCGCGCCTCGCCGGGCTGCTGCCGCCGCTGACCGACGACGAGGCGCTGATCTCGGCCGCGCTGCTGTCCGCGAGCCGGCTCGGCTTCTCGCCCGCGCAGTGGCGCCGCCGGCCGTTCCGCGCACCGCACCACTCGTCGAGCGCCACCGCGCTGGTGGGCGGCCGCAATCCGCCGCAGCCGGGCGAAATCACGCTCGCGCACCTTGGCGTGCTGTTTCTCGACGAACTGCCGGAATTCGACCGGCACGTACTGGAAATGCTGCGCGAGCCGCTCGAAGCCGGCCGCATCACGATCTCGCGCGCGGCCCAGCAGGCCGACTTCCCCGCCGCATGCCAGTTGATCGCCGCGATGAATCCGTGCCCGTGCGGCTGGCACGGCGATCCGTCCGGGCGCTGCCGCTGCTCGCCGGACGTGGCCGCCCGCTATCTGCGCAAACTGTCGGGGCCGCTGCTCGATCGCATCGACATCCAGATCGACCTGCCCGCGCTGTCGCCGGCGGAACTCGCGACGCGCGCGACGGCGCCCGGCGAGCCGAGCGCGGCGGTGGCCGCCCGGGTCGCACAGGCGCGTGCGCTGCAGCTCGCTCGGCAGGGCAAGACGAATCACATGCTGAGCGGCCGCGAAACCGACGACCTGTGCCGGCCCACCGACGAAGGCGAGCGATTGCTGCGCGAGGCCGGCGAGCGCTTCGGGTGGTCGGCGCGCGCGTATTTCCGCGTGCTGAAAGTCGCGCGGACGATCGCCGACCTGGCCGGCGACCCGCTGCCGACGGCCGCGCAGATCGCCGAGGCGATCCGCTACAGGCGTGCGCTGACGGCGCTGTGAGCGCGTTGGGAGGACAAAATCAGGCTGTCAAGACTTGACTTATGCACAATTCCCCTAATCCGGCCCCGGATCGCGGCTCGCCGCGGCCTTTGCCGGACGGAATGCGTATCCCGTTGTTTTGATTGATTTTTCTCAAAGGGCGAACGGGCGACCAAACGAGCCGGAAGGCCGTCCGGCGCGGCTTTGCGGGAAATCCGTGCGACTTTTCAACAAAGTTATCCACATGCGCTGTGGATAGCCGAAAAACCCTCGCAAAATCCGGCGATTAGCGTCGAAAGCTGCGAATGAACTTTCAGTTGCCGCTGCCTGTCGGAACGCCCTCGCCGGCCGCCGTCAATCAAGTTTGAACGAGCCGAAAAACTGGTCCAGCTGCTCCTGCGCAAGCGGCCCGTCAGCGATCACGACGGCCTGGTATGCGTGCCGGCCGCGCGCGGCGAGCCGCGCGACGATCGTCTTGCGTGCACGATCGCCGCCGGCGGCAGCCCCCGCGATACGCAGTTCGAGCCCGTTCACCGCGCCGCCGGCCGCGAGCGGCACGGGCACCGAGGCCGTCTGCGGCGCGCCGTCGAGGTTGCGCGACAGCCCCGCGCGCAGGAAGTCGAGCGCCGTGCGACGCGTGTCGTCGCGGTCATCGGGCAGCGTCAGCGTGCCGACCGCGAACACCGCGCCGTCAACGTGTGCGGCCTGCATCCGCATCGGCATCGACGTGCCGCCGAGCGCCACCGGCTGCTCCTCGACGGTCGGCTTCGCCGGCAGGTCGATCGTGTAGCCGGCATCGTTGTGCAGCGTGCGCCAGTCGTACGACGGCGAGCATGCGGCCAGCGCAGCGCTCATGCAGGCCAGCGCGGCGAAGTGTCGCAGCGGGCGAAAAAGGGGGCGCAACGAATCGGGGACTTCCTTCGGCATGGCGTGGATCGCGGCAGGCAAAACGGCCATTATCCGCCGAACCTGAAAACCGGGATGCGGGGTCGCCGCCGGTGCGCGCGCCGCATTCGCGCTAAAATGAGCGCCGAATTTCGACGTCCTTTGCATCGATCCGCGTCATCGACTCCGAGAGCACCAGATGAACACCACGCCTCCCGCCCGCCGCAGTACCGGCCCCGTCCGCTATATCGTCGCGGCCGCCGTCGTCGCGGCGATCGCCGTCGCCGGCTTCTTCGCGTTCAACGGCAAGTCCAGCGTGCCGGACGCGACCTTCACGCTGCTGTCGGGCCAGAAGGTCTCGACCGGCGGCGACCTGAAGGGCAAGGTCTATCTCGTGAATTTCTGGGCGACCAGTTGCGCGACCTGCATGCAGGAAATGCCGCAGATGGTCGACACCTACAATCGCTTCAAGGGCCAGGGGCTGGAATTCGTCGCGGTCGCGATGAACTACGATCCGCCGATGTACGTCGCGAACTATGCGCAGACGCGCCAGTTGCCGTTCAAGGTCGCGCTCGACGACGGCAGCGTCGCGAAGCAGTTCGGCAACGTGCAACTCACGCCGACGACCTTCGTCGTCGACAAGGACGGCAAGATCCTGAAGCGCTACGTCGGCGCGCCGCAATTCGCGGAACTCGACGCGCTGCTCAAGAAGGCGCTCGACGGCAACGCGGCCTGAGCGCCGCCGAATCGGATTCGAAGGGGCGCGCACCGCCTCTTTCGGTAAAACCACGGACCGCATGACCGGGCACCCCGGTTCCGCGGTCCGTTTGCTTTTCAGCGCTCGGTGTCGCCTTTCGCCGACAGCCCGTAGCGCTTCATCTTCTCGTACAGCGTCGCCTTGCCGACATGCAGCCGGTCGGCCGTCGCGGCGACCGCGCCGCCCGTCTGGTTCAGCGCCTCGGCGATCACCGCGCGCTCGAACTGCTCGATGCGCTCCTTCAGCGTCTGGTCGTTGTCGGCGTCGTCGCCCGTACCCGTTTCCGGCGGCATGTCGGCCACGCCGAGCACGAAGCGGTCGGCCGCATTGCGCAGCTCGCGCACGTTGCCCGGCCAGTCGCGCTGCATCAGGCTCGCGCGCTGCCGGTCGGTCAGCACCGGCGCCGGCCGCCCGTAGCGCACGGCCGCATCGAGCATGAAGTGCTCGAACAGCGGCACGATGTCCTCGCGGCGCTCGGCGAGCGGCGGCAGCGCGATCGTCACGACGTTGAGCCGGTACAGCAGGTCGCGCCGGAACGTGCCGGCCGCGACCAGTTCGCTCATGTCGCCCTTCGCGGCCGCGACCACGCGGCAGTTCACGCGGATCGGCTGGTTCGAGCCGAGCCGTTCCAGCACGCCGTCCTGCAGCACGCGCAACAGCTTCACCTGCAGCGCGAGCGGCATGCTTTCGATTTCGTCGAGGAACAACGTGCCGCCGGACGCGTATTCGAGCTTGCCGACGCGCCGCTTCGCCGCACCGGTGAACGCGCCGGGCTCGTAGCCGAACATCTCCGACTCGAACATCGGCTCGGGCAGCGCGCCGCAATTGACCGCGATGAACGGCTTGTCGCGGCGCGGCGACAGCTCGTGCAGGCTGCGCGCGATCAGTTCCTTGCCGGCGCCCGTGTCGCCGTTGATCAGCACCGACGCGTCGGTGGGCGCGACGTTCGCGATCAGCTTGCGCACCTGCTCGATCGCAGGGCTGCGGCCGATGATGCGCGGCGCGACCACGTTCTGCCCGGCCAGCTCGCGCCGCAGCGCGTGGTTCTCGAGCACGAGCTCGCGGCGCTCGAGCGCGCGGCGCACCGTCTCGATCAGGCGCTCGGCCGCGAACGGCTTTTCGATGAAGTCGTACGCGCCGTCGCGCATCGCCTGGACGGCCATCGAGATGTCGCCGTGCCCGGTGACGAGAATCACCGGCACGTCGGGCACGCGCTCGCGGCACTGCGCGAGCACGTCGAGCCCGCTCGCGCCGGGCAGCCGGATGTCGCTGACGATCACGCCGGCGGTATCCGCGACGATCGCCTTCTCGGCCGCCTCGGCCGACTCGAAGCCGGCGACGTCGAAGCCCGCCAGTTGAAGGCTCTGCACGCTCGCCCGGCGCACGAGCGCATCGTCTTCGATATAGATCACTTGCAGCCGGTTGGCCATCTTGGTCACTTGCTCCTGACAGGCCGCGCGGCGCTGGTGCGTGCGGCTCTCGTTGATTCCGATCGTTCGTCGACCGGCCTGTTCACGCTAATGCGAGCCCGCCGGCTCGGACACGGAGTCCGGATGATGCGTGCGGGCGCGCCGCAGCGTCAAGACGAACAGCGCGCCGCCCGACGGTGCGTTGCGTGCGGTCAGCGCGCCGCCCGCGTCGCTCGCGATCGACGACGAGATCGCGAGGCCGAGCCCGAGCCCGCGCCCCATTTCCTTGGTCGTGAAGAACGGCTCGAACAGGCGCGGCAGCAGATCGGGCGCAATGCCGGAGCCGTTGTCGCGCACCTCGAGTGCGAGCGTCGCGGCCGACACCGCGATCGTCACCTCGATGGCCGGCGCCGCGACGCCGGCCACCGCGTCGAGCGCGTTGCCGAGCAGGTTGATCAGCACCTGTTCGAGGCGCAGGTCCTCGCAGCGCGCGACGAGTTCGGGATAGTCGCGCGCAAGGTCGAGCGGCGCGTCGTGCGCGGGCGACACGGTCGCGTCCTGCAGCGTCAGCGTGAGCGCGACGCCGCGCAGGCGCTCGCCGAGCAGCGACAGCACGCTGCGCAGCGCGCGCACGACGAGTGCCCGCTCGTTGCGCGGCTTCGCTCGGCCGACGAACAGCTTCAACTGGTTGGTGATCTTGCCCATCCGCTCGGTGAGCGCGGCGATCGCCTCGAGATTCTCGCGCGCGGCGGCCAGCTCACCGCGATCGAGCAGCACGCGCGTGTTGTCCGAGAAGCTGCGCAGCGCCGCGAGCGGCTGGTTCAGCTCATGCGTGATGCCGGCCGCCATCTGGCCGAGCGCGGCGAGCTTGCTCGCCTGAATCAGTTCGTCGTGCGCGGCGCGCAGCTCCTGCTCCGCGCGAATCCGGTCGCCGACCTCCTTCTGCAACTGCTCGTTCGCCTCGGACAAATCGGCCGTACGCTCCTCGACGCGCCGGTTCAGCTCCGCGTACGCCTGCTGCAGCAGCGCGCGGCCGCGGATCATCTCGCGCACGCGGGCGCGGCGCATCCGCCAGTAGAACGCCAGGAGCGCGACCGACACGAAGCCGAAACCAGTGACGATCGTCGCATTGCGCGCATCGGCATCGATCGGCGCGAGCGGCGCGAGCGTGACGAGCAGCCAGTCGGGCTCGCCGATCCGGCGCTTGCTGGCGAGGAAGCGCGGCGCGCGCCGGCCGGCGCCGAGGCGCACGATTTCCGCGTCGGCGCCGAGCGTCTGCTCGACGCGCAGCGGCAGCGGCGTGACCGGTTGCTGCGCGTACTGGCGCGTTTCGTAGATCGACGCGGCGACCGGCCCCGTGAGCGGGCGCAGCGTGTGGTACTTCCACGCGGGCACCGACGACAGGAACACGACGCCGTGATCGTCCACGACGACGAGCGGCTCGGACGCGTCGGCGCCCTGGAACCATTCGAGATTGAGCTTCACGACGACGACGCCCGCGATCTTGCCGTCGCGCCACACGGGCTGCGAGATGTAGTAACCGGGATCGCGCGAGATCGTGCCGATCCCGAAGAAGCGGCCGACCTGGCCGTTCATCGCATCGAGGAAATACGGGCGGAAACGGTATTCGATCCCGACGAAGCTGTCGGGCGCGCGCCAGTTGCTGGCGGCGACGCACAGGCCGTCCGCGCCGATCACGTAGGTGACGGTCGCGTGCGCGTGTTCGTTGAGGTCTTCGAGATAGCGGTTGACGCGGGCGGTGTAGTCGCCGCGCTTCGGGTCGGCGAGCAGATCCTGCACGTACGGATGGCTGCCGAGCAGATAAGGCAGCGATTCGTAGCGGTCGAGCGTGCTCTTGAGCGCGCTGGTGGTGCGGTCGACCCGCACCGCGGCATTGCGCTGCAGCTCGGCGACGCCGCGCTGCCAGGTGATCGTCCACGTCAGCGCGCACGCCGCGACGAGCGCGGCGGCGAGCACGACGAGGATGAGCAGGCGGCGCGTCACGGTCGAGGCTTCCTGACGATGCGGATCGCCTATTGTGTCATAGGCCTCCGCCTCGATACCCCGGCCGCCGCGGGCCGCACGGCCGGCGGGGGTGCCGCCGCCTGCTCCTTCATCGCGTCAGACGCCGGCCGTCGTCTCGGTCGGCGCGACTTCGCCGCCGCCCTTCAGCGCCTGGCGCAGCTTGTTGCGGTCGAGCTCCTTCTCCCACGCCGACACGACGACGGTGGCCACGCCGTTGCCGACGATGTTGGTCAGCGCACGGCATTCGCTCATGAAGCGGTCGATGCCGAGGATCAGCACCATGCCCGACAGCGGGATCGTCGGCACGACGGCCAGCGTTGCGGCCAGCGTGATGAAGCCCGCGCCGGTCACGCCGCTCGCGCCCTTCGACGTCAGCATCGCGACGGCCAGCAGCGTGAGCTGCTGCATCCACGTCAGCTCGATGTTGGTCGCCTGCGCGATGAACAGCACGGCCATCGTCATGTAGATGTTGGTGCCGTCGAGGTTGAACGAGTAGCCGGTCGGCACGACGAGGCCGACGACCGAACGCGAGCAGCCGGCCTTCTCGAGCTTTTCCATCAGCTGCGGCAGCGCGGCTTCCGACGAGCTCGTGCCGAGCACGATCAGCAGCTCTTCCTTGATGTACGACACGAAGCGGATGATCGAGAAGCCGGTGAAGCGCGCGATCGCGCCGAGCACGACCAGCACGAACACGACCGACGTCAGGTAGAACGTGCCGATCAGCTTGAGCAGCGGCACCAGCGAGCCAACGCCGTACTTGCCGATCGTGAACGCCATCGCGCCGAACGCGCCGATCGGGGCCAGCTTCGTGACGATGTGCACGATGCCGAACAGCACGCGCGTCAGGCCGTCGATGAAGTCGGTGACCACGCGACCGCGCTCGCCGAGGTGCGCGAGCACGCTGCCGAACAGCAGCGCGATCAGCAGGATCTGCAGGATTTCACCCTGCGCGAACGCGTCGACCATCGTGTTCGGGATGATGTGCATCAGGAAGTCGACCGTCGACTGCCCGTGCGCCTTCGCCGCGTACGACGCGACGGCCTTGCCGTCGAGCGTCGCCGGATCGATGTTGAAGCCGACGCCCGGACGCAGCAGGTGCGTGGCCGCGAGGCCGAGCAGCAGCGCGAAGGTCGACACGATCTCGAAGTACAGCAGCGCCTTGCCGCCGACGCGGCCGACCTTCTTCATGTCCTCCATGCCGGCGATGCCGGTGACGACCGTACAGAAGATGATCGGGCCGATCACCATCTTGATCAGCTTGATGAACCCGTCGCCGAGCGGCTTCATGTCGGTGGCGATCGATGGGTAGAAGTGGCCGAGGATCACGCCGACGATGATGGCGAAAATCACCTGCACATAGAGCACTTTGTAGAAGGGTTTCTTCTTCACGATGGTTCCTGCTGAAGTAGATGAGCCGTGGAAACGGCGTCACGCGCGCAGGCGAATGTCTCAGGGGAAAGGCATTCGCCCGCGCGGCTGCCGTGCCGCAACAAGCGATGCCTCAGGACATCCGGAGGGGGAGGAAGGCATTGGTCATCGGTTGTCTCCTTGGTTTAATAGTCAGGCCGGAGGCCGGCCATGCGCTTTATATTGCAAGGTCGATGCCAGGTTTCCGGAACCCCTCAAGCCGTTGTTTTCATTGTATTTCCCATAATGCGGCAGGCAAGGAAATCCGGGATTCCGGATTTCCGGAAAATATCCGTCCGGCGATCCGGACGGTTGGCCGATTTTGTCAGAGGAATCAGTGCTGCACGGCCTCGCCGGCCAGCAGGCCGGTCTGCGCGTAGAACTCCTGCTGCGCGAACGCGTCGCGCTCGCGGCGTGCGCGCTCGCCACGATCCGCGAGCGAACCGACCACGATCCCGACGAACGCGAGTGGCACCGACACGAGCGCCGGGTTGTCGAGGAACACTGCCGCGTGCGCGTGGTGCAGCACGTCGACCCACACCGACTTCGACAACACCGTGAGCGCGACCGCCGACACGAGGCCGAGGCCGCCGCCGAGCACCGCGCCGCGCGTCGTCATCCCGCGCCAGAAGATCGACATCGCGAGCACCGGGAAATTGGCGCTCGCGGCCACCGCCGCGACGAGCCCGACCATGAACGCGACGTTCACGTGCTCGAACAGGATCGACAGCGCGATCGCGACGGCCGACAGCCCGATCGTCGCCGCGCGCGAGATGCGCATCTCGAGCCGTTCGTCGGGCTTGCCGCGCGCCCACATCTGCGCATACAGGTCGTGCGAGATCGTCGTCGCGCCGGCGAGCGTCAGGCCCGCGACCACCGCAAGGATCGTCGCGAACGTGACGGCCGCGATGAACCCGTAGAACCAGTTGCCGCCCACTGCCTGCGCGAGCTTCACCGCGACCATGTTGGAGCCGCCGAGCAGGTCGTGCGTCAGGTTGAACGTGCCGTTCGCGCCGAGCCGGAAGAATTCCGGATGCTGCGCGAGCAGCACGATCGCCGAGAAGCCGATCACGAAGGTCAGCAGGTAGAAGTAGCCGATGAAGCCCGTCGCGTAGAGCACCGACTTGCGCGCCTCCTTCGCGTTCGGCACCGTGAAGAAGCGCATCAGGATGTGCGGGAAGCCGGCCGTGCCGAACATCAGCGCGATGCCGAGCGACAGCGCGTTGGCCGGGTCGCGGATCAGCTTGCCGGGCCCCATGATCGACAGCGCGCCCGGATGCACGGCCACCGCGCGGCGGAACATCGCATCGATGCTGAAGCCGAATTCGCCGAGCGCGAGCCACGCGAGCAGCGTCGCGCCGCACAGCAGCAGCACGGCCTTGATCACCTGCACCCAGGTGGTCGCGGTCATCCCGCCGAAGAACACGTAGACGACCATCAGCACGCCGACGATCAGCTCGGCCGTGCCGTACGACAGCCCGAACAGCAACTGGATCAGCTTGCCCGCGCCGACCATCTGCACGACGAGGTACAGCACGACGATGGTCAGCGCGTTCGCCGAGGTCAGCAGCCGGATCGGCCGCTGCGCGAAACGGTACGCGACGACGTCGACGAACGTGAACTTGCCGAGGTTGCGCAGCGGTTCGGCGATCAGGAACATCACGAACGGCCAGCCGACCAGGAAGCCGATCGAGTAGATCAGCCCGTCGAAGCCGAACATGAACACCATCCCGGACAGCCCGAGGAACGATGCGGCCGACATGTAGTCGCCCGCGATCGCGAGCCCGTTCTGCAGCCCGGTGATGCCGCCGCCGGCCGTATAGAAGTCGCGCGTCGAGCGCGTGCGGCGCGCGGCCCAGCGCGTGAGCGCGAGCGTCGCGAACACGAACGCGAAGAACATCCCGATCGCGACCGGGTTCAGCTCGACCTTGTCGGGCATCGGGCCGGCGATGCCGGTGGCATGGGCGGTGGAGGAAACGAGAACGGTCAGCGCGCCGAGCGCGCGCGAAATGCGTCGCATGCGGGCCTCCGTCACGAACGTTGCAGGATCGCGTCGACGCGGCGGTCGAACGCACGGTTCGCGCGCAGCACGTAGCACGCGGTCAGGCCGATCGCGATCAGGATGATCGCGACGCCCGCGGCGATCCCGACCGTCGTCGTCGCGCCGTGGTACAGCGGCGCGGCGAGCACGTGCGGCGCGAGCGCGACGAGCAGGATGAAGCCGTAGTACGTGGCGATCATCAACGCGGTGAGCGTGAAGCTGAAGCGGCGCCGGGCCCGCACGAGTTGCTGGTAGTCGCGGCGCGCCGTGACCGATTCGATGACGGAAAGCTCCATGGTGTCTCCTGGATGAACCGAAGTCGGCGCTTCAGCACTGACTCTGGTCCCATGCTTCGCGGTCGACCGGCGTTGGCGCTTTGGCGCTTGCTCCAGTCCCCGCAGGGCGAGCGTCTCGTCGTCGCGAGCGCTGTCGTTGGATGGCCGGCGCGTGATCCGAAACCGCCCGCGCCGCGGCGGCAACCCCTGAAACGCGTTACACGACGCGACCCGCCCGCAGCCGCGCGACGTCCTCCGCCGACATCCCGAGCCAGCCGCCGAGCACCGCATCGGTATCGGCGCCGAGCACCGGCGGCGCACCGCGCACCGGCAGCCGCGCGCCGTCGAAGCGGTACGGCGGCGCGAGCACGTCGACGCCGCCCGCGGCCGGATGCGGCTGCCGCGTGACGAGCCCGGCGCGGGTGGCACGTTCGGACGTCAGCGCTTCGTGCAATCCGAGCACTTCGCCGCACGGAATGCCCGCGTCGGCGAGCGCCGCCAGCAGCGTCGCGCGCGCCCGCCGCGCGAGTTCGCGGCGAATCTCGGGCAGCAGGTCGGCACGATTCTGCGAGCGGCCGAGGTTGGTCTTGTAGCGTTCGTCGGCCGCGAGATCGGGCCGCTCGATCGCGTCGCAGAAGCGCGCGAACTGCATGTTGTTGCCGACCGTGATCACGAGCGGACCGTCGGCCGCGTCGAACACGCCGTACGGCACGATCGACGGATGCGCGTTGCCGTAGCGCGGCGGGTCCTCGCCCATCAGCAGCGCGTCGAGCCCGTAGTACGCGGTGATCATCAGCCCGCAATCGAACAGCGCCATCTCGATGCGCCGCCCGCGCCCGGTCGCATGGCGTTCGTACAACGCGGCGAGGATCGCCTGCGCCGAATACATGCCGGTGAACAGGTCGACCGCCGCGACGCCGAACTTCAGCGGCGGCTGGCCGGCCTCGCCGTTCAGCGCCATCAGCCCCGCCTCGCCCTGCACGACGAGGTCGTAGCCGGGCCGCGCGGCCTCGGCGCCCGACCGGTCGTAGCCCGAGATCGCACAGTGCACGAGGCGCGGATTCAGTTCGGCCAGCGCGTCGTAGCCGAGCCCGAGTTTCTCCGCGCCGCCGAACTTGAAGTTGTGGATCAGCACGTCGGCCTGCGCGGCCAGCTCGCGCGCGATGCGCTGGCCGGCTTCCGTCTGCAGGTCGACGCAGATCGACCGCTTGCTGCGGTTCACGCTGTTGAAATACGTGGTTTCGGTGTCGCCGATCCGCAGCCCCCAGTCGCGCGTATCGTCGCCGCGCGCCGGATGCTCGACCTTGATCACTTCCGCACCGAAATCGGCGAGCACCATCGCGCACCACGGGCCCGCGAGCACGCGCGAGAAATCGAGCACCTTCACGCCGGCCAGCGGCAGCGCGCACCGTTCGTTCGTCATCGTTGTCTCCTCCATTCGCGCCGTGCGCCCTTACTGTTTCGACAGCGCGATGTAGCGCGCGAGATGGTGATCCTCGTCGCCGAGCTGGTGATCGAGCATCACGAGCCGCTTCGCGTAGTGCGACAGCGGCAGCTCCCACGTCATCCCGATTCCGCCGTGCAGCTGGATGCTTTCCTCGGCGACGAGCGTGCCGATCCGGCCGATGCTGTATTTCGCCGCGGCGAGCGCGCGCTCGCGCACCGCGCGCGGCGCATCGAGCTGCGCGGCCGCGTTGATCACGGCCGAACGCGCCTGCTCGACTTCGAGCAGCAGGTCGGCCATCCGGTGCTGCAGCGCCTGGAAGCTGCCGATCGGCAGCCCGAATTGCTTGCGTGTACGCAGGTAGTCGAGCGTGTGCTCCTTCGCGACGTCCATCGCGCCGAGCGCTTCCGCCGACAGCGCGAGCAGCCCGTAGCCGAGCACGCGTTCGAGCAGCTCGGCGCCCGCTTCGCCGTCGAGCGCATCCGGCGCGCCGAGCGCGGCGTCGGCCGGCAGCGCGACGCGCTCGAAGCGCACTTCGGCCGCGCGGCCGCCGTCGATCTTCTTGTAATCGCGCAACGACACGCCCGGCGCATCGGCCGGCACGACGAACAGGCCGATGCCGGCCGCGTCGTCGTCGTTGCCGGACACCCGCGCGCTGACGACGAAGAACGCCGCCTGCGCGGCCTGGTCGACGACGCCCTTCGCGCCGGTCAGCACCCAGCCGTCGCCCGAACGTTCGGCGCGCGTACGCACCGTCGTCAGTTCGTAGTGCGAGCCCGGCTCGTCGTGCGCGAACGCGGCGCTCGCGCTGCCGTCGATCAGCGCGGCGAGCCGGTCGCGATGCGCGGCGCCGCCGGCGTGCGCGAGCGCACGGCCCGCGAGCAGCGCGCCGAAGAACGGCTCGACGACGAGCCCGCGCCCGAGGCATTCGAACACCACGGCGATGTCGAAGCCCGCGCCGCCGAAGCCGCCGTCGGCTTCGGCGAACAGCGCGCCGACCGTGCCGAGTTCGGCGAAGCGCTGCCACATCGCGCGGTCGAAGCCTTCGGCCGACTGCGCGATGCGGTCGCGCACCGGGAACGCGTACTGTTCGGCGATGAAGCGGTTCAACGTGTCCGCCAGCATCCGGCGGTCTTCTGTGTGCTGGAAATCCATCGTCGCGTCCCTCGTTACAGCCCGAGCATCATCTTCGCGATGATGTTCTTCTGGATCTCGTTCGAGCCGCCGAAGATCGACAGCTTGCGGTTGTTGAAGTACTGCTGTGCGGCGCTCGCGGCTTCTTCCGGGCCGACCGGTTCGCCGTCGTAATCGGCGTCGAGCGCGTCGTCGACGAACGGCTGCGCGTACGGCCCCATCGCGCGCCGCATCAGCGCGGTGATCTCCTGGCGGATCTGCGTGCCGCGAATCTTCAGCATCGAGCTTTCCGCGCCCGGCACGCCGCCGCCCGCGACCGCGGCCAGCACGCGCAGGTTGGTCGTGCGCATGTTTTCCAGTTCGATCTCGACGCGGGCGAGCCGCGCCGCGAAGAACGGATCGTCGGCCAGTGGCCGGCCGTTCTTCGTGACCTTCGCGGCCACCGCGCGCAGCCGGTCGAGGGCGGCGGTCGAGAAGCCGATCCCCGCGATGTTGGTGCGCTCGTACGTGAGCAGGTATTTCGCGTAAGTCCAGCCGCGGTTCTCTTCGCCGACGAGGTTCTCGACCGGCACGCGCACGTCGGTGAAGAACACCTCGTTCACCTCATGCTCGCCGTCGAGCGTGATGATCGGGCGCACTTCGACGCCCGGCGTATTCATGTCGATCAGCAGGAAGCTGATGCCCTCCTGCTTGCGCACGTCGGTCGCGGTGCGCACGAGACAGAAGATCATGTTCGCGTAGTGGCCGAGCGTGGTCCACGTCTTCTGGCCGTTCACGACGTAGTGAGCGCCCTGCGCATCCACACGCCGCACCGCGCTCGTCTTCACCGCAGCGAGATCGGAACCGGCGCCCGGTTCCGAATAACCCTGGCACCACCAGTCGGTGCCGTCGAGAATCCGCGGCAGCCAGTGACGCTTCTGCGCTTCGTTGCCGTACTTGATCAGCACCGGGCCGAGCATGTTCACGCCGAACGGCACGATGCGCGGCGCACCGGCGAGCGCGCATTCGTTGTCGAACAGGAATTTCTGCGCGACGCTCCAGCCGGGGCCGCCGTATTCGCGCGGCCAGTGGCTCGCGAGCCAGCCGCGCGCATTGAGGATCGCGTGCCATTCGCGCATGTCGTCGCGCGTCAGGTGCAGGCCGCCCTTCACCTTGCGCGCAGTGCGCGCCGGCAGTTCGGCGGCGAGGAAGCGCTGCACTTCCGTTCGGAAGGCTTCCTCTTCGGGAGTGAAATTCAGGTCCATCTTCGGTCCGTGGCAAATGCGGTGGGTGTTCAGTCGATGCGGTTCAGGCTCGCGAAATCCGCGCCGCGCGCGACGAGATCGACGAGCAGCGGCGACGGCTTCCAGAACAGCGGATCTTCCTTCGCGAACGCGCGGATATCGGCGAGCACGTTCGCGAGGCCGACCGTGTCCGCGTAGTGCATCGGGCCGCCGCGATAGCGCGGGAAGCCGTAGCCGTACAGGAACACCGCGTCGACGTCGAGCGGGCGCAGCGCGATCTTCTCGTGCACGACGTTCGCGCCTTCGTTGATCATCGCGGCGAGGTAGCGGCGCAGGATCTCGTCGTCGGTGAAGGTGCGCGGCGTGACGCCCTTCTTCGCGCGTTCTTCCGCGACGATCGCCTCCACTTCCGGGTCGGGCGTGCCGACGCGCGCGCCGTCCGGATACAGGTAGTAGCCGCGCCCGGTCTTCTGACCGAACCAGCCGCGCTCGCACAGCCGGTCGGAAATCTCCACGTAGCGCGCGTTCGGATCGCGCGTCGCCGCGCGGCGCTTGCGGGTCGCCCAGCCGATGTCGCCGCCCGCGAGATCGACCACCTGGAACGGGCCCATCGGGAAGCCGAACCCGCGCACCGCGCGATCGATCTGGTACGGCGACGCGCCGTCTTCCATCAGGTAGTCGGCAGCCGTCCGATAGACGGCGAGGACCCGGTTGCCGATGAAGCCGTCGCATACGCCCGCGCGCACCGGCGTCTTCTTCAGCTGCTTGGCCAGCGCGAACGCGGTCGCGACGACGTCCGCGCTCACGCGCGCCGGCACGACGATCTCCAGCAGCTTCATCACGTTGGCCGGCGAGAAGAAATGCAGGCCGATCACGTCGGCCGGCCGGTCGATGCTCGCGGCGAGCGCGTCGATGTCGAGATACGACGTGTTGGTCGCGAGCACCGCGCCCGGCTTGCACACGCGCGCGAGTTCGGCGAACACGGCCTGCTTCACGGCCATGTCCTCGAACACGGCTTCGATCACGACGTCGGCCTGCGCGAGCGCGTCGTACGACGTGCTGCCCTTGAAGCGCGCGAGACGCGCCGCGTGCGCGGCCGGCGTCATCCGCCCTTTCGCGACGAGGCCGTCGTACACCTTCTCGACGTGCGCCCGGCCGCGCGCGAGCGATGCTTCGTCGCGCTCGATCATCGTCACCGGCAGCCCGGCGTCGAGCGCCGCGACCGCGATGCCCGCGCCCATCGTGCCGCCGCCGACCACGCCGATCCGCTCGACCGGCCGCGGGCTCGCGCGCCGCGCCTCGGGCGCCTTCGCCGCTTCGCGTTCCGCGAAGAACGCATGCACGAGGCCCGCGCGCTGCGGGCTGTCGAGGCATTGCAGGAACAGGCTGCGTTCGAACTTCATCCCCGCGTCGAACGACTGCGTGAGCGCGGCCTCGACCGCGTCGACGATCTTCGCCGGCGAGAACAGGCCCCGCGACTTCTTCGGCAATTCCGCGCGCGCCGCGTCGATCGCGGCCTCCGCGGCCGCGCGGTCGGCCAGCCCCTGCGCGTCCCGCGTGCGGCGCACCGGCGCGCCGAGCGACACGAGTTCCTGCGCATACGCGAGCCCTTCGGCGAGCGTGTCGTCGCTGTGCGCGATGCGATCGACGAGGCCGAGCGCGAGCGCTTCGTCGGCGCTCGCATGGCGGCCCGTCAGCATCAGGTCGAGCGCGGCCTTCGCGCCGATCAGGCGCGGCGCACGCTGCGTGCCGCCCGCGCCGGGCAGCAGGCCGAGCGTCACTTCGGGCAGCCCGAGCTTCGCACCGGGCACCGCGAGCCGGTAATGCGCGGCCAGCGCGACTTCGAGGCCGCCGCCGAGCGTCGCGCCGTGCAGCGCGACCACGACCGGCTTGGTACCCGATTCGATCTGCTCGCACACGTCGGGCAGCGACGGCGGCACGGGCGGCTTGCCGAATTCGCGAATGTCGGCGCCCGCGATGAAGTTGCGGCCGGCGCCGACGATCAGCACCGCGCGGATCGCGTCGTCGGCCTGCGCGGCGTCGATCGCATCGGCGAGGCCGCGCCGCACGTCGGCGGACAGCGCGTTGACCGGCGGATGGTCGATCGTGACGACGAGCACCTTGTCGCGCCGTTCGCGCGTGACCGTGCCGGTTGGGGGGATGGCGGGGGAATTCATGGCGTCTCCTGTCGAAGCTGTCGAGGCAGCAGGCATGGGCTGATTCTCGATTGATCGAGATTCATTGACAATTCCCGCACGCCTTTACAAGCTGTCAAATCTGACTTGACACTGAATGTTTTCGGACCGTGTCGGACCGCTTCGATCCGATTAACGGGCCGGATCAGGAGATACCCCGCATGGACCTGAACGCGCTGACGCTGCTCGTCGAGATCCTCGACGCCGGCAATCTCAGCAAGGCCGCGCAGCGGCTGAAGATGAGCCGGGCGAACGTCAGCTACCGGCTGAACCAGCTCGAGCGCTCGATCGGCCAGCAGCTCGTGCGGCGCACGACGCGGCGCATGGAGCCGACCGAGATCGGGCTGAAGCTGTACGAGCACGGCCGGCGCATCCGCAACGAGCTGCTCGCCGCGCAGGAATCGGTGACGACGCTCGGCCAGGACCTGCAGGGCCGCGTGCGGCTGTCGGTGCCGAGCGGCTACGGGCAGATCGTGATGTCCGAATGGCTGCTCGCGTTCAAGCGGCGGCATCCGGGCATCGTGCTCGACGTGGTGTTCGAGAATCGCGTGGAAGACCTGATGCGCGACGAAGTCGACATCGCGATCCGTGTGATGACCGAGCCGCCGCAGAATCTGGTCGCCCGCGACATGGGCGCGGTGCGCTACGTCGCCTGCGCGTCGCCCGCGTTCGCGGCCGCGCACGGGATGCCGGCGAGCCTCGGCGCGCTCGCCGCCGCGCCGGTCGTCACCGCGACGGTGATGGGCCGGCAGCTCCGCATCGCCGCCTATCTCGGCGACGAACGCCACGAGGTGCTGCTCGAACCGACGCTGATTTCGGAGAACTTCCTGTTCCTGCGCCAGGCGATCCTCGCGGGCATCGGCGTCGGCATCGTGCCCGACTACGTGATGCAGGACGACCTGCGGCACGGCACCGTCGTCACGTCGCTCGATGCGTATCGGCTCAGCATCTTCGGTACCCACATGTACATGCTGTACATGCCGAACCGCCACCACACGCGCGCGACTTCCACGTTCATAGAGTTCATCCTCGAACAGGCCGGAAAGACCGGCCGGGGCGGGCCCGGCGGGATGCGTCAGGGTTTCCTGACGGATGACAAGCCGCCGGGCACGCGGCGACAATAGCGCGCCGGGGCGGGCCGCACCGTTGCGCCCGCGCCGACGTCAACGTCAACATCAACGCCGCCGTCTCCTTCGAATTCACTGCTGCCGAGGGTTCAATGTTCGACCGGATTCGTCCGCATTCGCGTCCCTGGACGCTGCTCGCCGCCGTCGCGTTCGTCGCGTTGAACGCCGGCTGCACGTCCCCGTCCGCGCCGTCGGGCGCCGTCGTCCCGGTCGCCGCCGCATCGGGCGCGGCCGTCCCGCTGCCCGGCGTTCACGCGCCCGAACTGTCGTCCGGCTGGACCGACAAGTCGGGCTGGACCTCGCAGCACTTCATGATCGCGGCCGCGAACCCGCTCGCGACGCAAGCCGGCTACGACATGCTGAAGGCGGGCGGCACCGCGATCGACGCGGCCATCGCGACGCAGGTGGTGCTCGCGCTGGTCGAGCCGCAATCGTCGGGCATCGGCGGCGGCGCGTTCATGCTGTACTTCGACGGCAAGACGACGCAGGCGTACGACGGCCGCGAAACCGCGCCGGCCGCCGCGACCGAGCGCCTCTTCTACGGGCCGACCGGCCAGCCGATGAGCTTCTACGAAGGTGTCGTCGGCGGGCGCTCGGTCGGCACGCCGGGCGTGCTGCGCATGCTCGACGCCGCGCACCGCGCGCACGGCAAGCTGCCGTGGCGCCGGCTGTTCCAGCCGGCCATCCGGCTCGCCGAGCGCGGCTTCACGATCAGCCCGCGGCTCGCGATGCTGATCGCGAACGACAAGTACCTGAAGAACGACCCGGCGGCCCGCGCGTACTTCTACAACGCGGACGGCACGCCGAAGGCCGCCGGCACGGTGCTGAAGAACCCGGCGCTCGCGACCGTGCTGCGCCAGGTCGCCGACCGCGGCGCGAACGCGTTCTACAGCGGCGCGATCGCGCGCGACATCGTCACGAAGGTGCGCAAGCACCCGACCAACCCGGGGTTGCTGTCGCTGCAGGATCTCGCACACTACAAGGCGAAGGTGCGCGCGCCGCTGTGCGCCGACTACCGGCGCTCGGTCGTGTGCGGGATGCCGCCGCCGTCTTCGGGCGGCCTCGCGATCGCGCAGATGCTCGGCATCCTCGAAGCGATGCCCGACTGGCAGCAGATCGGCGCGCAGAAGCCGGTGCGCAACGAGGTCGGCTACGAGCCGACGCCGTTCGCCGCGCACCTGTTCAGCGAAGCCGGGCGCCTCGCGTATGCGGACCGTGCACGCTACGTGGCCGATCCCGATTTCGTGCCGCTGCCGGGCGGCACCTGGGCGAGCCTCACCGACAAGACCTATCTCGCACAGCGCGCGCGGCTGATCGGCGACACCAGCATGGGCGTCGCGCAGGCCGGCACGCCGCAGGGCGCGACGCTCGCGATGGCCGACGACCGCAGCCCCGAATGGCCGTCGACCTCCGACATCGCGATCGTCGACCGCTACGGCCAGGCGCTGTCGATGACGACCAGCATCGAGGACGCGTTCGGCTCGCGGCTGATGGTGCGCGGGTTCATGCTGAACAACCAGCTCACCGATTTCTCGTTCGTGTCGAACGACGACGGCCGGCCGGTCGCGAACCGCGTGCAGCCGGGCAAGCGGCCGCGTTCGGCGATGTCGCCGGAGCTCGTGTTCGACAAGAAGACGAAGCAGGTGACGATGATCGTCGGCTCGGCCGGCGGCCCCGCGATCATCAATCACGTTGCGAAGACGCTGGTCGGCGTGCTCGACTGGGGCATGACGATGCAGCAGGCGATCGCGCTGCCGAACTTCGGGTCGATGAACGGGCCGACGCAGCTCGAACGCGGCCGCGTGTCGGACGCGCTCGCCGACGGGCTGAAGGGCCGCGGGCACGACGTGCAGATCGTCGAGATGAACTCGGGGCTGCAGGGCATCCAGCGGCTGAACGTGCAGGGGCAGACGGTGTGGTTCGGCGGCGCGGACCCGCGGCGCGAAGGGATAGCGATGGGCGATTGAGCGGACGATGCCCGTCCGTCGGTGGCGGTGTGCGTGAATCGGTGCGCACCGCCCAGGAGGCCCTGGCGTTCATGCGCCCTGCGCCTCCTCCTTCGCTGCGCCCGGCTGGCCTGGCCGCGCGCTGTCTCGACGCCCGCCTGTACCCGATCCATCCCGGCGACACCGCCGGCACGCGATCATGCGCTCGTAGCGCGTCCTATATCCCCCCAATCACTTTCGAAACTGTCTGATCGACGGCGCCTGCGTGCGTCCGTATAGTCGCTCCCCTTACGTCGGGGCGACGTGATTGCGGTTCGCCGCTCACGCGCCATCCCTCCTCGCCCCGCGTCTTTCGACGAAGACGCCCAGCCGTCATCCGGCTGCGTCACGCATAACATTGATCAGGACTCCGATTAATATGCCACATATCTCCGCTGCACCTTCCCGTATGACGCGTGCCCGCTCGCGTGCTTCGCCCACACGCCGACGCACGTCCTCCGCCCGCCTGTCGGCGCTCGCCCTCGCCATCGCCGCACTCGCGCCGAGCTACGGCCACGCGTCCGGCATCGATCTCGTCGAGACCAACCTGATCGTCAAGGGCGGCGACAGCGGCGACCCGATCGCCTCGGGCGCCGGCTCGATCGCAATCGGGCCGGGCGCGAAGGCGACGGGCGAAACCGGTGGCGACTATTCCGCGATCGCGATCGGTGGCAGAGCCGTCGCCAATGGACGCTCGACCATCGCCGTCGGCGAAATGGCGAACGTCCACGGCGATCGCTCAAGCGCCTTCGGCGTGTCGTCAAGCGTCAACGCGAATCGCGCGCTGGCGCTCGGCGCGGACGCGAAGGTCACCGCGCACGGTGCGGTCGCGCTCGGTCAGGGCAGCGTCGCCGACCGCACGAACACCGTGTCGATCGGCACGGCGGACACCCAGCGCCAGCTCGTCAATCTCGGCGCCGGCACCCGCGACACCGACGCAACCAACCTGTCGCAGTTGAAGCCCGTCGTCGCCGCGCTCGGCGGCGATGCAACGGTCAACGCGGACGGCACCGTGCGCGGCCCGAACTACACGGTGGACGGACAATCGTTCAACACCGTCGGCGGCGCGCTGACCCGACTCGACGGACGCGTCACGACGATCGACGGGCGGGTCGCCGCCGTCGAAAACAACGTCACGACGATCCGCAACGACGTCACCGATCTCGGCACGCGGCTCGACAACGGCGCGACCGGCCTCGTCCGGCAGGACCCGGCGAGTCTCGCGATCTCGATCGGCGCCGACAAGGGCGGCAGCTCGGTCAGCGTCGCCGGCACGGCCGGCACGCGCACGCTGACCGGCCTGTCGAACGGCACTGCCGACACCGATGCCGTGACGGTCGCGCAGCTCAAGGCGACGGGGCTGATCGATCCGAACGGCAAGGCGCTCGGCGCGATCGTGTACGACGACCTGAAGCTGGATCGCGCCACGCTCGGCGGCGTCGGCGGCACCTTGCTCGACAACGTCAAGGCGGGCGCGATCGCCGCGAACAGCATGCAGGCGGTCAACGGCGCGCAGTTGTTCTCGATGCAGCAGCAATTCGAGACGCACCTGAAATCGCTCGACACGCGCATCAACAACATCGAGCAGATCGGCTCCAACACCCGGCCGCCGACCGGCGGACAGGGCAGCCAACTGACGCAGCTGGGCGACGGCTCCGGGGCGACCGGCTCGAATTCGATGGCGCTCGGCCAGAACTCGAGCGCATCCGGCAACGGCAGCGTCGCGATCGGCAACAACACGACGGCGTCGGGCAACAATTCGGTGGCGCTCGGTAACGGCTCCGTCGCCGATCGCGACAACACGGTGTCCGTCGGTGCACCGGGGCAGGAGCGGCAGATCACCCACGTCAAGGCCGGCACCGCGCCGACCGATGCGGTGAACGTGCAGCAACTGAACGACCACATCGGCAGCGTGCGTTCCGACATCGATCATTATCGGCGCGACGCGAGCGGCGGTATTGCGTCGGCGGTGGCGATCGCGAACTTGCCGCAAGCGTCGCTGGCGGGCGAAAGCATGGTGGCGATCGCCGGCGGCACCTACAGCGGCCAGTCGGCCGTCGCGTTCGGCTTGTCGACCGCCACCCGCAACGGGCGCTGGGTGGTCAAGGCATCCGGGTCGACCAATACCCGCGGCACGGTCGCGGTCGGCGCCGGCGCCGGCTATCGCTGGTAACGCATCACGGCGACATTAGCCGCATCAAACAACAGGGGCCGGGTTCGTTCGATACGAACCTGGCCCCTCGCTCTTCTCGACACGGGCACCCACCGTAAGTCCGTTCCGCCTGTACGGCCTACCCTCGCCCCTTCCACGGCACCACCCGCCGCTCGACCCAGCGCATCGCCAGATCGAACAGCCACGCGATCGCGCCGATGATCAGGATGCCCATCACGACGATGTCGGTGCGCAGGAAACTCGATGCGTTGAGCACCATCTGCCCGAGCCCGGCCGTCGCGGCGACCATCTCGGCCGCGACGAGCGTCGTCCAGCCGAACCCGATCGCGATCCGCAGGCCGGTGAGGATCTCCGGCAGCGCGGCCGGCAGCACGACATGCCGCACGATCTGCGCGAAGCTGCCGCCGAGCGAATACGCGGCGTTGATCTGCTCGACGGTTGCCGCACGCACGCCGGCGCGCGCGGCCATCGCGATCGGCGCGAAGCACGCGAGAAAGATCACGACCAGCTTCGCCGTTTCGTCAATGCCGAACCAGATCACGACGAGCGGCAGATACGCGAGCGGCGGCAGCGGCCGATAGAACTCCAGCAGCGGATCGAGCACGCCGCGCGCGATGCGGCTCACGCCCATCAGAATGCCGGCCGGCACGCCGATCGCGGTCGCGAGCAGGAACGCACCGAACACGCGCGCGGCGCTCCACAGCAAATGTTCGGACAACGGCAGGCCGCCCTGGATGCGACCGTGCCATGCGTCGACGAACGCGGTCCACACTGCTTCCGGCGCGGGCAGGAACAGCGGCGGCAGCCACTGGAAATGCGTCGCGACCCACCAGAGCGCAGCCAATGCCGCGATCGTCGCAGCGCTCAACCCGGCCGTCTTTCCTTGCCCCGGCAACCGGTAACGATGTGATGTCCGGGCGGGACGCACCGCATGCCGCTGTTGCGCCGCGCTCGCATCCCGTTCGGAGTCGGCGGCCGCGCGATCGGCCGCCCAGGAATCCTGCGTGCTCATGTCGTCCTGCCTGTGCAATGTACTGATCCGGCCGCGCCCGACGGACGCACCCTGCCGCGCGAACTCGTGCATCACGCGGGCTCCGCGACCGCCTCGTCGCGATGCAGGTACGCGATCAGCCGCTCGCGCCACCCGATGAAATCCGGCGACGACTTCACCGCACGCGCATCGCGCGATTCGACGTAGCGGCGCGCGAACGGCAACTCGAAGGTTTCGGCGATGCAACCGGGGCCCGGCGTCATCACGACGAGACGCGTCGCGAGGAACAACGCCTCCTCGACGTCGTGCGTGATGAAGAACACCGTCTTGCCGGTGCGCGCCCACACGTCGAGCACGAGCGCCTGCATCGTGCCGCGCGTCATCGCATCGAGCGCGCCCATCGGTTCGTCCATCAGCAGCACGCGCGGGTCGCTGGCGAGCGCACGCGCGATACCGACCCGCTGCTGCATCCCGCCCGACAGTTCATACACGCGTGCGTGCGCGTGGCGCTCGAGACCGACGAGCGTGAGCATCTCGCGCGCCCGCGCTTCGCGTTCGGCCTTCGACACACGCGCGAAGCGCAGCCCGAGCGCGACGTTGTCGAGCACGTCGAGCCACGGCAGCAACGCGTATTTCTGGAACACGACGCCGCGATCGGCGCCGGGGCCTGTGATCGGCACGCCGTCGACGCGCACGTCGCCCGTCGTCGGCGCGACGAAGCCGGCCATGCAGTTCAGCAGCGTGGTCTTGCCGCATCCGGACGCCCCGAGCGCGACGACGAATTCACCGGCATCGATGCGCAGGTCGACCTGCGCGAGCGCCTGCGTCGTCGGCCTGCCGCGCTCGCCCGGATAGGCTACCGATACCTGGCGGACTTCCAGCGTGCTCATGATCGAAGGCCTCCGCGATGAGTGGGCTGAGTGGCCGCGCTCAGCGCGCGGCCTTCTGCACGAACTGCGGATCGACGCCGGCCGAATAGTCGGACAGCACCGTCTGGATCGTGCCTTGCGATTTGAGGAACGTGGCCGTGGCCGCGAGCGACTTCGCGGCGCCCGATTGCGCGCCGCCGCCGAGCCACGTCGGCGATGCCTGTTCGGCCGCCGTCGGGAATGCGTAGAGCGCGAGGCTGGCCGGCACGTCCTGCGCGTTCGCGCCCGACACCTTCGCGACCGCCGCGACCTGCGGCGAGCCGACCTTCCACGCCGCCGCATGCGCGCGGTAGTCGGCGTCCGCCGCCGCGAGCACCTTCACGAAGCGCGTGACGAACTCGGGGTTCTCGCGCGCGAACTTGCGGCTCACGACGAAGCCGTCAAAGGTCGACTTGCCGCTTTCCGTTGCAACCTGGCCCGACGTCGTGAGCACGGTGCCCGACTGCTTGACCTTCGCGAGCACCGGATCCCAGATGTAGGTCGCGTCGATGTCGCCGCGCGTCCACGCGGCCGCGACTTCGGGCGGACGCAGGTTGACGATCTTCACGTCGTTCGGATTGACGCCCGCGGCCTGCAGCGCGACGAGCGTATGGAAGTGCGACGTCGACACGAACGGCACGCCGATCTTCTTGCCCTTCAGCCCGGCGACGTTCGTGACGCCCGAGCCGTTGCGCGCGACGAGCGCCTCGGCGTCGTTGATGTTGTCGAGCACCCAGAACAGCGAGATGTCGAGCCCCTGCGACAGGCCGGCCGCGATCGGGCTCGACCCGGCTTCGCCGAGCTGCACGGAGCCCGACGCGAGCGCGCGGATCACGTCGGCGCCGCTGTCGAGCTTGCGGAACGTGACCTTGTAGCCGGTCGCCTTTTCGACTTCACCGCTTGCCTGCGCGTAGCGCCACGGCACGACCATGTCCTGGTACGCGATCACGACTTCGCGCGATTCGGCGTGCGCCGCGCCAAGCGCGGCAAAGGCGGTCAGCGCGACGACGGCGCGGCGAATGAAGCTGAAACGGGACATGCGGCTCTCCTTCGGAATGCGGGCATTGCTGCGGGAGAGCCGACTTTACGAGCTTTGCGCGCAGCGGGAGCGAACTTATCCTGCGAAGCTATCGATGCCGTTTCAGCTTTGCTTTCCATGCTAGACCGGATTGCGCATCCGGTCGGATGACGATTGCCGCGCGCATGCGCGGATAACCGCCGCGCCAACGAAAAAGCCCGCATCGCTGCGGGCTTTTTTCGACTGCTCGAGACTGTTTGCAGATGGAAGCGGGCGCGACGCTCAGACCACCCCGGCCCCGTGCGCCTGCAGATCGGCGTGATAGCTCGAGCGCACCATCGCGCCGACGGCCGCGTGCGTGAAGCCCATCTTGTACGCCTCTTCCTCGTACATCTTGAACGTATCCGGATGCACGTACGCACGCACCGGCAGGTGGTGTTCGGACGGCTGCAGGTACTGGCCGATCGTCAGCATGTCGACGTCGTGCGCGCGCAGGTCGCGCATCACCTGCAGGATTTCCTCTTCGGTCTCGCCGAGGCCCACCATCAGGCCCGACTTCGTCGCGACGTCCGGATGCAGCGCCTTGAAGTCCTTCAAGAGCTTCAGCGAGTGCGCGTAGTCCGAACCCGGGCGCGCTTCCTTGTACAGGCGCGGCACCGTTTCGAGGTTGTGGTTCATCACGTCGGGCGGCGCGGCGTTCAGGATCGAGATCGCGCGGTCGAGACGGCCGCGGAAGTCCGGCGTCAGGATCTCGATGCGCGTGTCCGGCGACTGCGCACGCGTTTCGCGAATGCACTCGACGAAGTGGGCGGCGCCGCCGTCGCGCAGGTCGTCGCGGTCGACGCTCGTGATCACCACGTACTTGAGCTTCAGCGCGGCGATCGTGCGCGCAAGGTTCTTCGGTTCATCGGCGTCGAGCGGATCGGGACGGCCGTGGCCGACGTCGCAGAACGGGCAGCGGCGCGTGCACTTGTCGCCCATGATCATGAACGTCGCGGTGCCCTTGCCGAAGCATTCGCCGATGTTCGGGCAGCTCGCTTCCTCGCACACCGTGTGCAGGTTGTGCTCGCGCAGGATCGTCTTGATCTCGTTGAAACGCGAGCTGCCGGTAGCCGCCTTCACGCGGATCCACTCGGGCTTCTTCAGCTTTTCGATCGGAATGACCTTGATCGGGATGCGTGCCGTCTTCGCCTGCGCCTTCTGCTTGGCGGTCGGATCGTAGGCCGGGGTCGCGGCCGTATCGGCCGGTGCGGGAGAAGCGGTAACGTCAGTCATTCGATTGTTCCAGTGCGTGCGGCTTGTCGGCGGCCGCGGATGCGCCGTCGAGGTTGGCGATCAGACGGCCCACCAGCGTGTGGGCGACGTCGTTCCAGTCGGCGGCAACCGCGAGGCTCGCCATGTCGACGGTTTCCAGTCCGGCATAGCCGCACGGGTTGATCGCGAGAAACGGGCGCAGATCCATCTTCACGTTCAGGCTCAGCCCGTGATAGCTGCAGCCGTTGCGGATCTTCAGGCCGAGGGCCGCGATTTTCGCGCCCTCGTGCACGCCGGATGCCACGTAGATCCCGGGCGCGCCCGCCTTGCGGACCGAAGCGAGATTATACGCCGCGAGGGTTTCGATCACGGCCTCCTCGATCTTCGTCACGAGCGTGCGCACCATCAGCTTGCGCCGGCGCAGGTCCAGCAGCAGATAGACGACGATCTGGCCGGGGCCGTGGTAGGTGATTTGTCCGCCGCGGTCGACCTTGACGAGCGGCACGCCGCTGTCGGCCACCAGCAGGTGCGCCGGGTCGCCGGCCTGGCCGAGCGTGTAGACGGGCGGATGCTCGACCACCCAGATCTCGTCGCCGGTGTCGGCCGTGCGCGTGTCGGTGAACGCGCGCATCGCGTCGAAGCTCGCGTCGTACGCCTCGCGGCCTCGCCACCTCACGGTGACCGGCTGGGCCGGCTGATCCGGCTGGGCCGGGGCGCCGGCGGGCGATGCGGAAACGGCGACAGGCGTGGACACGATGGAAACCGGCGAAACGGACATGGGCGGTAGTTTACCGAAAACCCGTGGGTCTCGCCGGCCTGGGGAGGGGGACGGATCGCCGGTATCCGTCGGATGAAATGACGGTCAGACCGTGCGCCAGCCGTCGTGGAACAGCGCGCTCACGCGTTCGCGCAGCCGGGTCAGGCCGCCCAGCGCGACTTCCCGCGGCGGCCGCGACACCGAGAACGCGACGCGTGCGCCCTCGCGCCCTTCCGCGCTGAGCCACAGCCGTTCGCCGCGACGCAGCTTGAGCGTCTCGCCGTCGACCAGGAAGTAGTCGTCCACGTCGTTGCTGCGCGTCGCCCAGATCGGCCCGCACTGGACGGTCAGCCGCGTGCTGCGCTGCACCTTCATCGGCACGGTCTCGCCCGCGGGAATTTCAAAGGTGATGCTTGAAGAAATTTCTTGCATGATCGACTCCGCCAATAAGTGCTTCGATGGCTACAATCGTAGTCATTCAAAGGCGCCCGACCAAACGACCAATTTTCACGTCGATGTGAGGAAAATTAGCAAATGGACCTCCGCCAGCTCCCGGCGCTGAACGCGATTCGCGCATTCGAAGCCGCCGCCCGCCACGAGAACTTCTCGCGCGCCGCCGACGAGCTGTTCGTCACGCACGGCGCGGTCAGCCATCAGGTGCGCGCGCTCGAGGAAGAGCTCGGCGTGCAGCTGTTCACGCGCAACGGCAAGCGGCTGTGCCTGACCGACGCCGGCATGCGCTACGCGCAGCAGATCCGCACCGCGCTGATGGTGATCGCCGACGCGACACGCGACGTGCGCGCGAGCGACCGCGACCGGCGGCTGGTGGTGTCGATGCTGTCGTCGTTCGCCGCGCGCTTCATCACGCCGCGCATCGGCACGTTCATCGAGCGGCATCCGGAAATCGACGTCGAGCTGCAGTCGACCAACTCGCTCACCGATTTCGCGCGCGACGACGTCGATCTGGCGATCCGCTTCGGCTTCGGCAGCTATCCGGGGCTGCACGTGGAGCCGCTGTTCGAGGAGGTGTTCTTTCCGGCGTGCGCGCCGACGCTGAACGGCGGCAAGCTGCCGCAGACGCCCGCCGATCTCGTGCACTACCCGCTGCTGCGCTCGGACGACGAGCTGTGGCGGCCGTGGTTCGACGCGGCCGGGCTCGATACGCTGACCGAGCCGAAACGGGGAATTCTGTACCAGGATTCGTCGAACCTGCTGCTGGCCGCGATCGAGGGCCAGGGCATCGCGCTGGTGCGCCGCTCGCTCGCGGTGCACGACCTGCTCGACGGGCGCATCGTGCGCCTGTTCGACATCGACGGGCCGAGCCCGTGGCACTATTTTTTCGTGTGCCCGCCGCCGCTGCTGAACACGCCGCGCGTGCAAGCGTTCCGGACCTGGCTGTTCGAGGAAGTGGCCGAATACAAGCGGCTGTGCGACGAGCTGGACGCGCGGCGCGCGGCGGGGAAATGCCCCGCCGAGTGCGCGCTGGAGGGAGGATGGAAAGGGATCAGCGGCCGATTGCGCTGATCCCGGACGCCGGAACGAGCGCTTAAAGGACGACCTTGACCATCGGATGGCCGGTCAGCGCACGGTAGATGTTGTCGAGCTGTTCCTGGCTCGTCGCGCGCACGGTGATCGTGAGGCCCGTGTAATTGCCGCCGCTCGACGCACGCTCCTCGATCTTCTCGACGTCGATCTCGTTGTCGTGAACGGCCACGACCTTGAAGATCGTGTCCTTGAATTCGGGGTGCGCCTTGCCCATGATCTTGATCGGGAAATCGCACGGAAACTCCAGCAGCGACTCCTTCCGGGTCTCGATCGCGCCGGTCACCTCGACGGTTTTGGTCGGTTCGCTCATCATTTTCTCCGGGTCAGGTCAAACTGTTCAAATTCGCGTGCCTTCGCACGCTGGTACGCGTCATACAGCGCCGCGAACACGGGGCCCGGCTTGCCGCCCTGCACGGGCAGATCGTCGAGCGACGTCACAGGCAGGATTTCCTTGGTGGCCGACGTCAGCATGATCTCGTCGGCCGAGCGCAGCTCGACCTCGCTGATCTCGCGCGCGACGAACCGGATCCCGCACTCTTCGGCCAGCTGCTCGACCAGCGCGTAGCGGATCCCTTCGAGGATCTTGTTGCTGCGCGGCGGTGCGAACAGTTCGCCGTTCTTCACGATCCATACGTTCGACGACGAGCCTTCGGTCACGTTGTCGTCGCGCAGCTGGATCGTCTCGAACGCGTCGCGTTCGGCCGCATGCTGCGCCATCAACACGTTGCCGAGCAGCGAGATCGACTTGATGTCGCAATGCAGCCAGCGGCGATCCTCAGCCGTCACGCAGCGCACGCCCTTCGCGCGCTCCGCTTCCGACGGCAGGCGCAGCGGGCTCGTCATCGCGAACACGGTCGGCACCGCGTTCGCCGGGAACGCGTGACCGCGCTTCGCGACGCCGCGCGTCACCTGCAGGTAGACGAGCGCGTTGCCGTCGCCGAGGCCTTCGGCATTCGCCGCGACCACCCGCTCGATCAGCGCGCGCCAGCCCGCCGCATCGTGCGGGTTGTCGATGCCGATCTTCTTCAGGCTGCGCGCGAGCCGGTCCAGATGCTGTTCGATCCGGAACGGCACGTGCGCGCCGTCGTGCGCATAGACGGGCACGACTTCATACACGCCGTCGCCGAAGATGAACCCGCGGTCGAGCACCGGGACACGGGCTTCGGACAGCGGCACCAGTTCCTCCTGCGCCGAGACGCTGAGGTAGACGATCGGTTCGAATTCGGCTTGGCTCATGGCTATGACAGATGGGGATGAAGTCGTGAAAACAAAGGCCCGTCGTGCTTACTTCTTCTTGCTGAACATCAGCAGGATCGAGTCCCAGATACGTCCGAAGATACCCGCTTCCGGCACGGCTTGCAGCGCGACGACCGGGAATTCGGACAGCGTCTTGCCATCGGCGACGATCTTCACGGTGCCGACCTGCTGGCCTTCAGTGAGCGGCGCGATCAGCGGCGCGTTGACGTCGACCTCGGTCTTGACCTTGTCGCCGAGGCCGCGCGGCACGGTCGCCCACTGGTCGCCCTTCACGCCGACCTGCACGGTGTTGTCCTTGCCCTTGTAGATGCGCGGCGTCGAGATCGCCTGGCCGCCCTTGAACAGGCGTACCGAATCGAACGCGCTGTAGCCGTAGTTCAGCATCTTCATGCTGTCCTGCGTACGCTCGCTTTCCTTCTGCTCGCCCATCATCACCGACACCAGGCGGCGCTGGCCGTCGACGCCCGGGATCGCGCGCTTCGCCGACGCGATCAGGCAGTAACCGGCCGCCTGCGTATGGCCGGTCTTCAGGCCGTCGACCGTCGGGTCGAGCCACAGCAGCCGGTTGCGGTTGCCCTGGCGGATGTTGTTGTACTTGAATTCCTTCTCCGAGAAGATGCTGTAGTACTGCGGAAAATCGCGGATCAGGTGGGCCGACAGCTTCGCGAGGTCGCCGGCCGTCGTGTAGTGGTTCGGGTCGGGCATGCCGTTCACGTCGGCGAAGTGCGTGCCCTTCATGCCGAGGCGCCCTGCCTCGTCGTTCATCATCGTGACGAACTGCCCTTCGCTGCCGCCGACGAGCTCGGCCAGCGCGATCGCGGCATCGTTGCCCGACTGGATGATCATCCCGTACACGAGGTCGTGCACGGACACCGGCTTGTTCGCCTCGATGAACATGCGCGACTCGTCGCGGCCGACGCGGCGCACCGCGTCGCTCGGCGTGACGATCTGCTCCATCGAGATCTTCTTCTTGTCGAGCGCCTCGAACACGAGGTAGGCCGTCATCAGCTTCGTCAGCGACGCCGGCTCGACGCGCTCGTCCGCATTGCCCGATGCGAGCACCGTGTTGCTCGTCGCGTCGACGAGCACCCACGAGCGCGCGTTCACGCCCGGCGGCGGCACCGCGCCCGGCATGTAGGTCGCGGGCGCGCCGGTGAACTGCTCGGCGGCCGGCGCCGCATGCGCGGCCTTGGCCTTGGCGGCCGGCTTCGCCTCGGCGACGACGATCGTCGAGGCGAGCGCGACGGGCAGCATCACGCCGAGCGCGACGTTGCGCGCGGCGGTGCCGAAGGCGATGGAGGAAGCGAGGGACTTGAGGCCTTGGGAAGACAGACGCATGATCGATTCAGGCTGATGGCAGAAAGTGCGGTGCGAGACGCGCAGGGTTGAACGGCAAGGCGGCGGGCGTCTCGGGCACTCGCCCGACACCGTCGGGCGACGCGAAACGCGCCGGTTGGACTCGTGCGGGCGCGTTCGGTTCGCGGCCGTCGCGAGCGGGCGGACAGGCGGCGAAACGAGCGCCGCATGGGCCCAGCCGGGCCGCGGGCAACGCGAAATGCGGCCATTATACGTGGCCGCGAACGGCGTTTTCGCGAACCTGGCGGCGGACACCCGCATACCGGTTGCGAGAGCATCGCACGGGCATGCAACGGACACACGCGCTCGAAGCCGCGCGAAAGGCGTGCGCAGGCGGCGTGCAAGTCGGGTTGCGCCGCCATGCGGCCGGCGGCGCGCCGTGCGGGGCGGCGCGATGTTGCGTGAAGTTTCGGGAAGGGGCGCGCCTCAGCCGCCCGGGCGCCGGTGCGCGGTACGGTCGCCGGCGCTCACGCCGGCCATCGCATGCAGGCCAGGGCCTGTTCACACTGTGACGGGCTTGCGCCGGCCCTAGCGCCACGCGTCGACGATGATGCGCTTCAGCACGTGCAGCTTGCGATGGAGAAAATGCTCGGCGCCGGGAATCACGACGACCGGCAGCTCCTGCGGCCGCGCCCAGTCGTACACCGACGCGATCGGCACCGTGTCGTCGGTTTCGCCGTGGATCACGAGCGTGTTCTCGGGCACGTCGGCCACCTGCCAGCGGCTCGCGGCCGTGCCGACGAACACCATCCGCTCGATCGTCTCGCCCGCGTCGCGCAAGCGCTTCGCGACGTGCGACAGCACGAAGGTGCCGAACGAGAAGCCCGCGAGCACGAGCGGCAGGTCCGCATACGCGGGCTGCGCGCGCATGTGCGCGAGCACCGCGAGCAGGTCGTCGGCCTCGCCCGTGCCGTTGTCGTGCACGCCTTCGGTCGCGCCGACGCCACGGAAGTTCGACCGGTAGACGACGTAGTTCAACTGCACGAGCGTGCGCGCGAGCGTTTGCGCGACCTTGTTGTCCATCGTGCCGCCGAACAGCGGATGCGGATGCGCGACGAGCGCGATGCCGCGCGGCGCGGCGTCGCCTTCGCGCACCGCGTCGGGCAGGTCGACCGCGATTTCGATCTGCCCGATCGGGCCCGCGATCAGCGATTTCTGCGTATGAACGTTCATTCGGCCGGCCCGCTCAGATCTTCAGGCGGTCGACGACCTTGCCGTCGCGCAGGTGCGACTCGACGATCTCGTCGATGTCGGCCTGGTCGACGTACGTGTACCACGTGCCTTCCGGATACACGACCATCACCGGCCCTTCCTCGCAGCGGTCGAGACAGCCGGCCTTGTTGATGCGGACCTTGCCGGGACCCGCGAGACCGAGTTCCTTCACACGCTTTTTCGCGTATTCCTGCATGGTCTGTGCATCGCATTGCGCGCAGCTCGGGCGTTCGGCGCCCGGTTCGCGTTGATTCAGGCAGAAGAAGACGTGGTGCTGGTAGTAGGAATCCATGATGGTGACGAGCGGCCCGGCACGAAGCCGTGCGGAAAGAGGGGCGATGGATTGCCGTTGCGCGAGGCGGCAACGGAGGATGCGGACGATTATAGCGACCGGCGCACGCGGCTGCCCGCGGCACGGCCGCCGCCGCACGGCCCCGGCGTCGCGTCAGCGGCGCAGCGCGGCCGGCAGCCACGCGTGTTCGACGCGCTGGCCGAGCCAGATCAGCGCCGCGTAGGGCCAGATCCATGCGAGCCAGCGCGCGATGCTGTTGAAGTGCACGTAGCGGCCCTGTCGCCACCCCGACAGCGTGAAGTCGAAGAACGGGTTGACCGGCAGCAGGTTCACGAGCGCGACGCCGGCCAGCAGCGCGAGCGCCGCGAGCAGCGCGCGCCACGTCGCCGGCACGCGCAACGCGACGAGCGCCGCCGCGAAACCGAGCTCGATGCCGAGCCGCGCGCCGGGCGTCGCCCACACGACGACGAGGCCGGTGGCCGACTGCATGAACGTCGCGGCCGCCTTCAGCACGAGCGTGGCAACCACCAGCGCGATCAGCAGCCGGATGCGCGGCGCGCGCGCGCGCATCGCGAGCGACGCGATCGCCAGCGCGGCGAACAGCATCAGCCCGCCGAGCACGGCTTCCCACGCGGAATCGGACAGCCAGCCGTCGACCCGCTCGGGCCATTCGCTGACGCGCCATGCGGCCGGCAGCCACGCGAGCAGCGCGTCCTGCATCGACGCGTCGGCGCGCTCCCACAGCGCGGCCGGCCAGTCGCCGATGCCGAACAGGAACGGCGACGGAAACACGATCGCGAACGGCCACAGTGCAGCGAGCAGCAGCGGCGTCGAACCGTCGGGCTCCAGCCACGCGAAGCGCAGCCGGCGCAGCGCGCCGCGGTCGAGCAGCGCGCCGGTGGCCGGCGCCGCGAGCGCCGCGCCCAGCAGCGCGCCGAGCGCGTTGGCGCCGAGATCGAGATTCGACGCAACGCGCGTCGGCAGGTAGGTCTGCAGCGCTTCCATCGTGCCCGACAGCAGCACGCCGAGCGCGCCCGCGATCAGCGTCGCGGCCACGCCGCGCCAGCGCGGATGCAGCGCGAGCACGCCGAGCGCGCCGAACGGCAGATAGCCGAGTACGTTCGTGACCACGTCGAATGCGGTCACGTAGCGCTGCATCGGCGCGAACAGGTAATCGAACGGGCCGATGCCGAGCGACACCCAGCCTTCGAACGGATACAGCGACGCATAGACGATCAGCGCCGCGTAGGCGGCAAACGCCTGCCGCGCGAGCGGCGACGCGCGATGCGTGCCGGGCACGTTCATCGCGGATGCAATCGCGGCGGCACGTCGGGCGTCACGGCGTGCCCGCGTACGCCTGCACGCCGACCCATGCGGCGATCTGCGACACGAGTTCGTCGCTGGCCGCCGCGAGCGCACGCGCGCCGCCGGCGGCGTCGGGCGTGCTCGACGGCGCGCGCGCGACGAACGTGCGCTGACCGAGCACCTTGCCGTCCTGCATCAGCGTCGCGCGCGCGGTCACCGCGCCGTGGCTTTGCGACTGCCCGTCGAAGACCTGTTCGAATTCGCTGAGGTCGACCTTGAGGGTCGGCGCGCGCACGCCGTCGGCGCCTTCGAGCACCGTGCCGCGCGACGATAGCGCGCCGCGCAGCCGCTGCGTGAGCAGTTGCGCGGGCGGCGCGGTCCAGCGACTGTCGCGATAGACGGCCACGTGCTGCGCATCCGCGTACGCGAGGCGGTACGCGAACTTGTCCGAATCGAGCGCGTCGGGCGCGGCGACGTCGAGCACCTTCAGCGCGGGGCCCGAACCGGTGGTCGTCACCGACGATGCAGGCCCGAGGTCGTAGCGGATGTTCGACAGTACCGCGTCGTTGCCGGCGCAACCGGCCGCCAGCGCGAGCGTCAGCACGGCGAGCGCGGCTGCGGCCGGGCGCAGCGCGCGGTCAAGGATTCGTGGCATGGCGTATTCCTGCATGATGTGTCCGGTTTCGATGGGCGTCCTGTCCGGCCGCTCCCGGCCGGACGATCGATCAACTGCTGCCGTGTGTTCCGTATGTCCCGTGTATCACTTCCCGGCCGTCGCACCCGGCCAGACGAAGCCCGCCTCGCCGGGTCCCGGCGCCGCGCCGGGCGAACCGAACAACAGACTGCGCGGGTTGCGACCAAGTTCACCGGCGACGTCCTTCAATTGCCGCGACGCGTCGCCGACGCTGTCGGCCAGCGCATTGAAGCGCGGCAGCGTGTCGTACTGCACGCGCGCGTTGAGACCGTTCAGCGCGACGCCGACCTGCTCGGCGGCCGTGCCGGCCTTGTTCAGGTTCGACACGAGCGGCCCGTTCGGCTGCAGCAGCGTGTTCGCCGACGCCATCGCGCGGTTCACCTCGTGCATCGTTTCCGGCAGCGCGGTGACCGCCGGGCCGAGCTGCTTCGTCAGCGTCGCGGCGCCGTCGGCCGCGTGCTGCAGGCTTTCGGCGGTCGCGCGCAACTGCTCGCGCATCTCGGGCGACATCAGCGCGTTCGCGCTCTTCGCAGCGAGCTCGAGCTGCCGCAGCAGCACGTCGCCGCGCTCCTGGATCTGGTCGAACAGGCTCGGCCGCATCGGGATCTGCGCGATCGCCTTCGGCGACGACGGCAGCGGCGACAGATCGCGCCCCGTATCCTCCAGTTGCACGAACGCGATGCCCGTCACGCCCTGGAAGCCGAGGCTGCCGTAGGTCGACTGCGTGATCGGCGCATCGTGATCGACGAGGATACGGATGCGGATCTGGCCCGGATGCGTGCGATCGAAGCCGATCGACTGCACCTTGCCGACGTCGAGGCCGCGAAAGCGCACCGCCGCGTCCGGGAACAGCCCCGTCACGTTGGTGCGCGCGAGCAGGTCGTACGGCACGCGCACGGTGCGGTCGACGTTGAACCAGAACACGGTGCCCGCGATCGCGAGCGTCAGCGCGATCGTGAACAGGCCGGCCCAGAACGCATGTGATTTGTTTTCCATTCGCGGGTTCCTTGCTTCTACAGCTCGACGCTCGAGAGCGCCGGTTCGAGGGCCGCCTTCGGCAGCTTCGCACGCCGCTCGGGCGGCAGCGCCTGCAATGCGCGGCGCCCGCGCAGCCCCAGGAAATATTCGTGGATGAACGGATGGTCGACGTTCGCGGCCTCCTCGACGGGCGCGGCGACCAGCACCTTGCGGTCGGCCAGCACCGCGACGCGCGTCGACAGCGCGACCATCGTGTCGAGGTCGTGCGTCACCATCACGACGGTCAGCCCGAGCGTGCGATGCAGCGTCGCGATCAGCTCGACGAATTCGTCGGACGCCTGCGGATCGAGGCCGGCCGTCGGCTCGTCGAGGAACAGCAGTTCGGGCTCCAGCGCGATCGCGCGCGCGATGCCGACCCGTTTCACCATCCCGCCCGACAGCGCGGCCGGCATCTTCGACGCGTGCTTGCACGGCAGCCCGACCATCTCGAGCTTCAGCATCACGATGTCGTGCAGGAGATCCGGCGGCACGCGGCCGAGCTCGCGCAGCGGCTGCGCGACGTTGTCGAACACCGTCATCGACGAGAACAGCGCACCCTGCTGGAACAGCATCCCCGAACGCGTGCGCATCATCCGCGCGCTTGCATCGTCGATCGTCGACGTATCCTCGCCGAACACCTTGATCGTGCCCGACGTCGGCCGTTCGAGGCCCAGGATCTGGCGCACGAGCGTCGTCTTGCCGGAGCCCGACCCGCCGACGATCGACACGATCTCGCCGCGCCGCACGTCGAAGTCGAGCTTCTGGTGAACGATGTTGCGCCCGTAGCGCTTGGTCAGGTTGCGCACCTCGATCACGAGATCGCCGGCGTCGGCGGCCGCGTCCGGCCGGGAGCCGACCGACCCGGCGCCGATGGCCGCGGCATGCGCGGTCGTTTCGTTCGATGCGTTCATCCCAGCCCCACGTTCTGGAACAGGATCGCGAACACCGCGTCGGCGAGGATCACGACCGTGATCGACGACACCACCGACGTGGTCGTGCCTTCGCCGAGGCTCTGCGAGTTCGCCTTGATCCGGAAGCCGAAATGGCACGCGACCAGCGCGATCAGCATGCCGAACACGACGCCCTTGCCGACGCCGATGTACAGGTTCGCGATCGGCACGACGCCCGGCAGCGAGCGCACGAAATAGTTGATGTCGATGCCGAGCACCAGCTTCGCGGCGAGCGCGCCGCCCGTGAGCGCGATGATGTTGGTCCACATCACGAGCAGCGGCATCGCGACGCCGAGCGCGAGCACGCGCGGCAGGATCAGCCGCAGCCCGTGCGGAATGCCCATCACGCGCATCGCGTCGAGCTCCTCGGTCACCCGCATCACGCCGATCTGCGCGGTGATCGCCGAGCCGGAGCGGCCCGCGACGAGGATCGCCGACAGCACGGGGCCGAGCTCGCGGATCACCGACAGCCCGAGGATGTTCACGATGTAGCGGTTCGCGCCGAACATCTGCAACTGCTGCGCGGACAGGTAGCTGAGCACGATGCCGATCAGGAACGCGACGAGCGCGGTGATCGGCAGCGCCTGCGCGCCGGCGCTGTAGATGTTCGCGGAGATTTCCTTCCACGGCATCGTCTTCGGGCGGCGCAGCACCGACAGCGCATCGAGGATCACGCGGCCGAACATCGCGATGCCGCCCTGCAGGTGTTCGCCGAACGCGAAGATCGCCAGGCCGAGCCGCGTGACGGGATCGAAGCGCACGATGCGCTCCGGCGCCTCGCGTTCGCTGTCGAGCCGCTCGATGCGCTCGAAGATCGTGCGCTGCGTGGCGCTCAGCGCGACGCCGGCCGGCAGCTTGCGGCCCCATACGCGCCACAGCGCCTGGCCGCCGACGTGGTCGAGCCGCTCGATGCCGGACAGATCCCATTCGCTCACGCGCCCGGCGGCGATGCTCGCGATGCGGCGCGCCACGGCGCCGCGATTACGCGCGAGCGAGAGCGCGGTCCACTGGCCGGTCAGGCGCACCGTCTGGCCCTGGCCGCCGGCGTCGACCGACAGGCCGGGAGGAGTCTCGAAGTCCAAGGGCGGGTTGTTTGCAAAAGGATGACAGCGGCCATTGTAGCGAACCGCCCGATGCCGCGACGTGAGGATTTCCGGGGCCGGGCGGCGGCGTGCGGCCGGACGCGCCCGGCCCCGGGGTGCCGGCCGGACCGGCCCAACGCCGCCGCGGGCCACGGCCCGCTGCCCGCGTCGCGACCTTTCATTGTTCCGTCACGTTTCCTTTCGATACTCTCACGCGCCGCACCTCAGGCCGACGGCGCGCCGCGCCGCCATTCGTGCGTACCTCGCGTTTCATAAAACAGAACACCGAACAGGACAACCGATGCGTCTCCCCCCGCTTTCCCGCCGTCACGTGCCGGCCGCCGCCGCGCTCGCCAGCCTCGCCTTCGTCCTCGCCGGCTGCGGCGGCGACGACGTCACCGCCACGCCGCCGGCTCAGCCGGAGGCCCAGGCGCCCGTCGGCACGACGGCCACGCTCGCGCTGCTCGAGACGACCGACCTGCACACCAACGTGCTGTCGTACGACTATTTCAAGCTCGCCGCCGACAATTCACTCGGCTTCGAGCGCGTGTCGACGCTGATCGCGCAGGCGCGCAAGCAGTACCCGAACACGCTGCTGCTCGACAACGGCGACACGATCCAGGGCACCGCGCTATCGGACTACCAGGCGCTCGTGAAGCCGGTCGGCTGCGACCAGACGCTCGCGATCTACAAGGTGATGAACGCCGCGAAGTTCGACGGCGGCGGGATCGGCAACCATGAATTCAACTACGGGCTGCCGTACCTGTCGCAGGTGACCGGCAACACGTTCGAGGTCGACGGCCTGCCGGCGCCGGCCCAGCAGAAGAAGTGCGCGGGCCCGAACTTCCCGCAGGTACTCGCGAACGTGATCAGCGCGAAGACCAACGCGCCGCTGTTCACGCCGTACACGATCCTGACGCGCACGGTGACGGCCACGACGCCGGACGGCAAGACGGTCAGCGCGCCCGTGAAGATCGGCATCATCGGCTTCACGCCGCCCGCGATCATGAACTGGGACAAGCGCTGGCTCGACGGCAAGGTCTATACGACCGGGCTGAAGGAAGCGGCCGAGAAGTACATTCCGGAAATGCGCGCGAAAGGCGCCGATCTCGTCGTCGCGATCTCGCACGGCGGCCTCGACAATTCCGCGTACTCGCCGACGATGGAAAACGGCAGCTGGTGGCTGTCGAAGGTGTCCGGCATCGACGCGATGCTGATCGGCCACTCGCACCAGGTGTTCCCGGACGCGAACAGCACCGTGGCGCAGTTCAACCTGCCGGGCGTCGACAAGGTCAAGGGCACCGTCAACGGCGTGCCGACCGTGATGGCCAACTACTGGGGCAAGCATCTCGGCGTGATCAAGCTCGGCCTGAAGTTCGACGGCAAGACCTGGGCCGTCGACAAGTCGCAGACGACCGTCGAGGCACGGCCGATCCAGAACGCCGACAAGAGCTACGTCGCGGCCGACCCGTCGGTGTCCGCCGCGATCGCGGCCGAGCACCAGGCGACGATCGATTACGTGAAGACGCCGATCGGCTCCACCGACTACCGGATGAACTCGTACTTCGCGGACGTCGGCGATCCGGGCGCGATCCAGATCGTCAACGAGGCGCAGGCCGACTACGTGAAGACCTACGTGCAGGCGAACCTGCCGCAGTACGCATCGCTGCCGGTGCTGTCGGTCAGCGCGCCGTTCAAGAGCGGCTTCGGCGGCGGCACCGACTACACCGACGTCGCGCCGGGCGCGCTCGCGATCAACAACGCGGCCGACCTGTACCTGTATCCGAACACCGTGTACGCGGTGAAGGTGAGCGGCGCCGACGTGAAGAACTGGCTCGAGACGGCCGCCAAGCGCTTCAACACGATCGACCCGACCAAGGCCACCGTACAGCCGCTCGTCAGCACCTTCCCCGGCTACAACTTCGACATGTTCACGTCGGCCGATCTCGCGTATGAAATCGACGTCACGCAGCCGGTCGGCAGCCGGATCAGGAACCTGACGTACAAGGGCGCGGCGATCGACCCGAACGCGCAGTTCATCGTCGCGACCAACAACTACCGTGCGAGCGGCGGCGGCAACTTCCCGGGCCTCGACGGCAGCAAGACGATCTTCGCGTCGCCCGATGCGAACCGCGACGTGCTGATCGCGTTCATCAAGAAGCGCGGCGCGATCACGCGCGCGGCCGACGGCGCGCAGCGCAGCTGGCGCTTCACGAAGCTCGCGAGCTCGGTCGCGCACGTGCGGTTCGCGTCCGCGCCGAACCGCCTCGGCGACGCGGCGGCGGCCGGCCTGACCGGCATCACGCAGGTCGCGGCCGACGACGGCTCGGGCAAGAACCTCGCGACCTACGAAATCGACCTCACGCAATGAGACACGCGATGCAACCGATCCGGACGATGCGGCCCGCCGAAACCGGCGTCGCCGCCGCCGCGCGGCGCGTGCTGCGCGCGAAACTCCCGCCGGCCGCGCTGCTCGCGGCGGCGGCCGTGACCGTCGCGGCCGTCGTCGTGGCGACCGGCCTGCGCGGCGCCGGCCCCGCGCCGAGCGCCGCGCAGCTCGACGAATGGCAGGCGATGGTCACGCAGGCGACCGAGCCGCATGCGCTGGCCCAGTTGCGCACGCTCGCGCGCCGCGGCTCGGGCGCCGCGCAGGCGGCGCTCGGCATCGCGCTCGTCGATGCGCACGAGCCAGGGCTGCGCGACGAGGGGCGCGGCTGGCTGGAAACGGCCGCGGCGGCGGAGGGCAAGGCCGACGCGCCGGCCGCGCGGCGCGCGCAGCTTGCGCTCGGCAAGGCGTTGCTGCTCGGCAGCGGCGACATTCCGAAGGACTATGTGCGCGCCCGCGCGCTGCTCGGTGCAGCGGCCGAACAGGGCGACCCGGCCGCCGCGTACTACCTCGGGCTGATCTACCGCAGCGGCTACGGCATCGCGGCCGACCCGGTGCAGGCCGCGCACTGGTTCGACATCGCGTCGCGCGCGGACATCCCGGCCGCCGACTTCATGCTCGCGAACGCGTTCCGCGACGGCAGCGGCGTGCCGCGCGACGAGGTGCGCGCGCTCGCGCTGTATCGCCGCGCCGCCGAGCACGAGCTGCCGGAAGCCGTGCAGACGCTCGCGATGGCCTATCGCAACGGCGAACTCGGGCTTCGGCCCGACGCGGACGAGTTCCACGCGCAGTGGATCGAGACCGCGCACGCGCTGAAGCACCCGGTCGTCGCGCCGTGACGGCCGTTCGGCTGGGGAACGCGTGGGCGTGACCTGGCCGAACGGTTGCGTCACATGCGTCATCTGCGAGCCGTCGGCGGCGCACCAATCCTCGTTTCGACCCGCCAAGGCCCGGCGCTGAAGGGCAGGACGCCGCTCGCGTGCAAGATGACGTCGGAAGAGGACATCAAGGCGCTGGAGCGCGGATAGAGATGCAGCGCCAAGCCACGCCGTGTCGTCCTGCAGGTTAGGCGCGCCGTCCGGCGCGCGCCAACGCCCCCTGTCGCTACAATAGGCGCCATGAACGCCCCCACCTCCTCCGACACGCCCGAATCCGGCGACGCGCACATCGCGCGCAACCGGCTCGAGGCGCACCTGGACGCCGCGCCGCGCGCGTGGCCGCTCGACATCGTCGCCGCCACCGGCTCGACCAACGCCGACGTCGCGACCCGGCTCAAGGCGCTGCCGCGCAGCGCGAACGCGTTGCCCGCGCCGCTCGTGCGCGTCGCGTTCGAGCAGACGGCCGGCCGCGGCCGGCAGGGCCGCCCGTGGTTCGCGCAGCCCGGCAATGCGCTGCTGTGCTCGGTCGGCTGCATCGTGCCGCGCGCCGTCGATGCGCTCGGCGGCCTCAGCATCGCGATCGGCGTCGCGCTCGCCGAAGGGCTGGCCACGCTGCCGCTCGACGCCCGCACGCGCGTCGCGCTCAAATGGCCGAACGACCTGCTGCTGACGGCCGACGACGACGGCACGCCGCGCATCGTCGGCAAGCTCGCCGGGATCCTGATCGAAACCGTCTGGACCACCGCCGACGCCACCGCCGTCGTGATCGGCTTCGGCATCAACGTGCGCGGCGCGGAAGCCGTGGCCGCGCAGGTCGACGCGCTGCGCGCGCGCGAAGCGACGCTCGCGAGCGGCCTGCCGCCCGCCGCGCTGTCGATCGTGTGCGCGTCGGCGAACCTCACCGATACGCTCGCCGCGTCGCTGAACGCGCTCACGCCCGCCCTAGCGCAGTTCGGCACCGACGGCCTCGCGCCGTTCCTGCCGCGCTGGCACGCGCTGCACGCGTACGCGGGCCGCGAAGTCGTGCTGCTCGAACAGGGCGTCGAGCGCGCGCGCGGCATCGCGACGGGTATCGACGCGACCGGTCAGTTGCTGCTCGACACGCCGACCGGCGTGCAGACGATCGCGGCCGGCGACGTGTCGCTGCGCGAAGCGCAATGAGCGAACCGCACCTGCTGATCGATGCCGGCAACAGCCGGATCAAGTGGGCGCTCGCCGACGCGCGGCGCTCGCTCGTCGACACGGGCGCGTTCGGCCATACGCGCGACGGCGGCGCCGATCCCGACTGGTCGCACCTGCCGCGGCCGCGCGGCGCGTGGATCTCGAACGTCGCGGGCGCCGACGTGGCCGCACGGCTCGACGCGCTGCTCGACGCACGCTGGCCTGGCTTGCCGCGCACGACGATCCGCGCGCGGCCCGCGCAATGCGGCGTGACGAACGGCTATACGACGCCCGAACAGCTCGGCAGCGACCGATGGGCCGGCCTGATCGGCGCGCATGCGGCGTTTCCCGGCGAGCATCTGCTGATCGCGACGTTCGGCACCGCGACGACGCTCGAGGCATTGCGCGCGGACGGCCGCTTCACGGGCGGGTTGATCGCGCCGGGCTGGGCGCTGATGATGCGCGCGCTCGGCACGCACACCGCGCAGTTACCGACGCTGACCACGGATATCGCCAGCGGCCTGCTCGCGGGCGCGCAGGCCGAACCGTTCCAGATCGATACGCCACGCTCGCTGTCGGCCGGCTGCCTGTACGCGCAGGCCGGCCTGATCGAACGCGCGTGGCGCGATCTCGTCGCGGCGTGGCAGGCGCCCGTGCGGCTCGTGTTGGCAGGCGGGGCGGCGGACGACGTCGCGCGTGCGCTGACGGTCGCGCATACGCGGCATGACGCGCTGATCCTGTCCGGGCTCGCGCTGATCGCAGCGGACGCGGCCGCCCCGGCAACGGCGCAGGATTGACGCAAAAGCGTCGGCATCGCGCCGGCGCGTCGCGACGCAGGCCAAAGTGAGCCCGGCCGGCCCACGTCACGCCGACGAGGCAATACGCGCGGTACCGTGCCAGCGGCCCGCACGAACGGTCAACGAAAGCCATGAAAAAAGCCGGCCATGCGGCCGGCTCGACTGAACGACGTGAATCACGTCAATGACGACAAGGAGTTTCGACGATGCTGCGCTGGCTGATCGCTGTTCTCTTTCTCGCCAACATGCTCGCGTTCGTGGTGGCGCGCGGCATGTTCGGGCCGCTGCCCGCGGCCGGCCCGCGCGAACCGGGCGTGCTGTCGCGGCAAGTGCGGCCCGACGCATTGCGCGTGACACCGCTCGTGCGGGCGACCGACCAGCCCATCGTCGGCGGCCCGATCGCGGCGCCGGCCGTCACGACCGCACCGCTCGCGGCGTCCGCCCCGTGACGGCGCTGCGTCGCGCTCACGGCTGTTGCGCGCGCACCTTCTTCAGCAGTGCAGTGGTCGAGCGATCGTGCTCGAACGGAATCGCCAGCGCTCGGCCACCCCAGCCGCGCACGAGCGCCGATTCCGGCAGCGCGTCCATGTCGTAATCGCCGCCCTTCACGAGGATGTCCGGACGGACGGCTTCGATCAGCGACACGGGCGTCTTTTCCGCGAACGTCACGACCCAGTCGACGCTTTCCAGCGCCGCGAGCAGCGCCGCGCGATCCTCTTCGCGGTTGATCGGCCGGTCGTCGCCCTTGCCGAGCATGCGCACCGACGCATCGCTGTTCACGCCGACGATCAGGCAGGCGCCGAGCGCTTTCGCATCGGCGAGATACGTGACGTGACCACGATGCAGGATGTCGAACACGCCGTTGGTGAACACGACGGGCGACGGCAGCGATGCGCGCAGCGCGACGAGGGCATCACGGGTGATCAGCTTGCGTTCGAAAGTGGCGGACATGATGGAGATTGGACGGGATGAACGACGGCGCGCGCGACGGCGGCACCCGATAAAAAGCCCGCCGGACCGGCCGGGCGGGCTTCATGCGACGAGCGCGACACGGTGCCGCGAGCCGGGCGCGAACCGGACACGACTCGCGCCGACGGCGGCCCCTGTGCCGGCTTCAGGCCGGCTGCGCGGCCGACGACGGGCCGTTTTCGGCCTGCAGGCGGCCGGTGACTTCCTTGCGGTAGCGGTTCAGTTCCTGCGCGGTCGCGAACGTGCGCTCGAACAGGATCGACAGGTTGTGCAGGATCCGCTCGACGACCTTCTTCTCCCACTCGCCGTCGAAACGGATCTGCTCGTCGAGCCAGCGCTCGAGCCATTCCGGATCGGGCAGGCGCGACTGCACGGTGTCGCGCGGGAACAGCGCCTGGTTCACGTGCAGGTTGGTCGGGTGCAGCGGCTTCTCGGTGCGGCGCGCCGACGCCATCAGCACGCCGATCTTCGCGAAGGCGGCACGCGCGACGTCGCCGCAGTTGTTCAGCGCTTTCTTCATGTAGCGTAGGTACGCGCCGCCGTGACGCGCTTCATCGCGCGAAATCGTTTCGTAGATCTGCTTGATGACGGGCTCGGTGTGCCAGTCGGCCGCGCAGCGGTACCAGTGGTTCAAACGGATCTCGCCGCAGAAGTGCAGCATCAGCGTCTCGAGCGGCGGCGCCGGATCGAACTGGAAGCGCACCGCGTGCAGCTCCTCTTCGGTCGGCACCATCTCGGGCTTGAAGCGGCGCAGGTATTCCATCAGCACGAGCGAATGCTTCTGCTCCTCGAAGAACCACACGCTCATGAACGCGGAAAAGTCGCTGTCGTGCTGGTTGTCGCGCAGGAACATTTCCGTCGCGGGCAGCGCCGACCATTCGGTGATCGCGTTCATCTTGATCGTCTTCGCCTGCTCGTCGGTGAGCAGCGAAGCGTCGAACTTGTCCCACGGAATGTCCTTCTCCATGTCCCAGCGGACAGCTTCGAGCGACCTGTAAAGTTCCGGATAAAGCATGGTGTTCATGATGGTCCCACCCCTGTTCTGCGCAATGCGACTTCTCTAAACGTGACTGTTGCCGCGCCAGCGCGCCGCGCGCGCTTTTTGCAGCCAAGACTCTAATTTTACGCGGGAAACCGGCCCGCCGGACGCTGATTCCTCGTCCGGCGGCCGGGCGGCCGCGTTGCCGCCGTTGGGCATGCCGCAACCCGCTCCGTTCCGACGGAGGCCGGTCGCGCTTGCCTGAGTGGGGGCCGGCGCTGGCCGGCTCGTTGGCGCGCCCGTCCCCTGCCCCAGGCGGGTTCCTCGAAAGGTCCCGTGCGGATGCCGGATCGGCGGGCTGCTCGATATGGTGTATACGGCGGCGGCCATGATAGCACGCGTGCATGACGGTTCCGAGACGCCTGCCCGGTCGCGCGCCGCCAACCGCGGCGCGGCGATCGGTCGCGCCCGACCGTCGCGAAAACGCAACCTTACATTGCGCCTGCGCGTGTCAGACCCGTATTTCGCCGGCCGCGAGGCCGCCTTCCGGCGGCGTGCCGGCCGCCGGTGCGCTGCTGCCGTCCGCCTGAGCGATCCACCCGGCGAGCGTCTCGCGCTGCGCCCGGCCGTCGCGGTAGCCGAGCTCGATCAGCTCGCGCGTGAAGGCCTCCTCGAACAGCAGGTAGCTCGCGAATGACGCGCCGGCCGGCTGGCTGCCGCCGATCGCGCCGAGCAGCCCGCGCATCGTCGCCGGCATCTGCTTCAGGTGCTTCGCGGCAATCAGCTCGATGCGCTCGGACGGCGCGATCGCGAGCACGTCGACGTGCCGCCAGCCGCTGTCGAGCTCGACCTGGTGCGGCAGGTGCTCGATCATCCGGTTGATGTGCTCGATCCGTTCGATGTCCGAGCCGATCGAGTCGAGGAACACGCTCGCGAGCACCTGCTGGCCGATCTGCGCGAGGCTCGGATAGCCACGGGCCCGTCCCGCGCCGTTCGCGGCCGGAATCTCGGGCCGCGGATCGGCTGCACCGACGACGACGATCCGGTCCGCGCCGAAGTGGATCGCCGGCGACAGCGGCGCGATCTGCCGGATCGAGCCGTCGCCGAAGTACTCGATCTGCCCGTCGAGCACGAGCGGCACGGCGGGGAACACGAACGGAATGGCCGACGACGCGAGCAGGTGCGACGCCGACAGGTCGACGAGCCGCGCGGTGCGCTGCGCGCGCCGCCACGCCTGGATCGGCTCGGCCGCCTGGTAGAACGTGAGGTGCCGGCCGCTCGAATAGCTGAGCGCGGTGATCGCGAGCGCATGCAGCAGGCGCGCCTCGAGCATCTGCTCGATCCGGTGGAAACTCAGCTCGCGCTGCAGCAGATGCGCGAGCGGCGTGTTGTCGAGCAGCCCGCGCGGCGAGCGGCGCGCCGCCCAGCCGAACGTCATCGTCGCGAGCCAGCGCGCGCCGGCGGCCGCGATGCCGAGCCAGTCGGTGCGATACACGTAGTCGGTGCGCAACGGCTCCCAGAATTCGAGCAGGCGCCGCACGCCATGGGAAAAGTCGTCCGCGTGGCTCGCGACCGACGTCGCGTTGATCGCGCCGGCCGACGAACCGCACACGACCGTGAACGGCAGCGTATGCCGCTGCGGATCGGCCTCGCGCGCGATCTCGGCCAGCGCCTTCAGCACACCGACCTGGTATGCGGCGCGCGCGCCGCCTCCCATCAGAACGAGCGCGAGTCGCATGATCGACCTGCTACCCGGCCCGCATCACGTCGAGCGCTTCGGCGGACGCGTTTCGGGCGACGAAGCGGCCGCCGCGCGCTCCGCGGCCGAACCGGACGGCTTCGCACGCTTCGCGGCGGGCTTGCGCGGTGCGGCCGCGGCGGATTTCGCGGCGGGCTCCGGCGCGGTGGCGGCCTCCGGCGGCGCGGCAGGCTGCATGCCCGGCTGCGCCATCGCGAGGCTCGCGAGCTGATTGAATTGCGTCTGCAGCAGGTTCCACCAGCCGGCCGGGTCGAACTGCTGCGCGGGGTCGCCCGCCGGCGCCTCCGCCGCGGACGCCGCGGCATCGGGCGCAGCCTCGCCCGCCGACGCGGGTTTCGCGGCCTGCGCGGCGGCCACGGCCGCTTCCTCGGCCGCCGACATCGAACTTTGCGCGAACGCGCCGAACGCGCGCAGCGTCGCGAGCGTCGCGCGCTGCACCTCGAGCGCCTGGATCGCGGACTGCAGCATCCCGAGATTGAGCTTCAGCCATTGCTCGACCGCGCGCAGATCGGTGATCCGCTTGTCGAGCTCCTCGACGTTCGTGAGCGGCGACATCATGTCGGACATGCTCGACAGCGACGGCGGCAGCCCGTGCGTGGCGCCCGGAAACGGCGCCATCCCGCCGAACGGCGACATCCGCATCATGTCCCACATCCGGTCCATCATGTCGGCGGGCTGGAACCCGGCAAAGCCGGCGAAAGGGTTGGCGCCGGAGGCATCGGTCGTCATACGGGCATCCTGGTTGACTGGGGGAGCGAGGCGGCCGCCGTGCGTCGCGCAGCCGCGCGTGGTTCGATCATAGCGCGCACGTCAGAACGGCGCGTCGCCGGGGAACGCGGGCGGGCGCCGCTCGCGCAGCGAACGGATGCCTTCCTGCACGTCGGGCCCCGAAAAACCCATGAATTCGAGCGCGAGCGACGTATCGAAGGTCGGGCCAGCCGTGCGCAGCCAGTTGTTCAGCGCGTACTTGGTCCAGCGGATCGCCGACTGCGAACCGTGCGCGAGCCGCTCGGCCACTTCGTATGCCTTCGGCAGCAGGTCGGCCGGCTCGACCGCGAGCGAGACCAGCCCGATCCGCTCGGCCTCCTCGCCGCTCACGGGCTCGCACAGCATCAGGTAGTACTTCGCCTTCGCCATCCCGCACAGGAGCGGCCACACGATCGCCGCGTGGTCGCCGGCCGCGACACCGAGCCGCGTGTGGCCGTCGATGATGCGCGCATCCTTCGCCGCGATCGAGATGTCGGCGAGCAGCCCGGCGACGAGCCCCGCGCCGACGGCCGGACCATGCATCGCCGACACGATCGGCTTGCTGCAGTTGATCACGTTGTAGACGAGGTCGCGCGCCTCGCGCCACACGCGGGCGCGCACGTCGAAATCGTTCGCCATGTCCTCGACGAGCGCGAGATCGCCGCCCGCCGAAAAGCCCTTGCCTTCGCCGCGGATCACCGCGACGCGCGTGTCGGGATCGCGATCGACGTCGCGCCAGATGTCAGCGAGCTCGCGATGCATGCGCGCGGTCGCGGTCGCGAGGCCGCTGCGGTTCGCGCCCTCGCCGCTCATCACGATGTCGAGCACGCCATGGTCGCGGCGCGTCACCTTCAGTGCTTCGTAACCGCCGTACGCGGCAAGATCGGCCATCTGCTGCTCCTTGTTCGAGGCGCTCGAACGCTTGAATCGAGTGTAGCCAAGCCCGCGCGGTCAAACATCGGGCGAAACCCGGCGCGCGGGCCGAAGTCGGGTGTCGCCGGCGCGTTGCGTACCGCGCCGCTTATGCCGCGCCGTCGGGCGGGGCGACCGACTGCTCGATCGCGCCGAAGATGGACTTGCCGGCCGCGTCGAACATCTCGATGCGCACCGTATCGCCGTAGCGCATGAATTCGGTCTGCGGCGCGCCGTGCTCGATCGTCTCCAGGCAGCGCTTCTCGGCGATGCAGCAGTAGCCGCGCTTCGCGTCCTTGTTCGACACCGTGCCCGAGCCGACGATCGAGCCGGCACGCAGGTTGCGCGTCTTCGCCGCGTGCGCGATCAACTGGCCGAAGTGGAACACCATGTCGGTGCCCGCATCGGGCTGGCCGACCTTCTTGCCGTTCCAGTGAACGATCATCGGGCGGTGCACGCGGCCTTCGCGCCATTCGTCGCCCAGCTCGTCGGGCGTGACGGCGACCGGTGCGAACGCGGTGGCCGGCTTGCTCTGGAAGAAGCCGAAGCCCTTCGCGAGTTCGGCCGGAATCAGGTTGCGCAGCGATACGTCGTTCACGAGCGTGACGAGCCGCACGGCCTTCAGCGCGTCGTCGGGCGACGCGCTCATCGGCACGTCGCCGGTGATCACCGCGACCTCCGCCTCGAAGTCGATGCCCCATTCCTCGGACGGGCACACGACGTCGTCGCGCGGCCCCAGGAAATCGTCGCTGCCGCCCTGGTACATCAGCGGATCGGTCCAGAACTCGGGCGGCATCTCGGCGCCGCGCGCACGGCGCACGAGCTCGACGTGGTTCACGTACGCGGAGCCGTCGGCCCACTGGAACGCGCGCGGCAGCGGCGCCATGCAGTTGGCCGGATCGAACGCGAACGCGTTGCGCGCGCGGCCGTGGTTCAGCGCGTCGTACAGGTCGCGCAGTTGCGGCGCGTAGAACGCCCAGTCGTCGAGGACGCGCTGCAGCGTCGGCGCGATCGCATCGGCAATCGCCGCGGTGTGCAGGTCGCGCGACACGACGATCAGTTGGCCGTCGCGCGTGCCGTCCTTCAGCGAAGCAAGTTTCATAGGGAGGATCTGCCGTTGTAGTGACGATGGAGGGAATCTATTTTACGATGGTGAATCCATGCGGCGCGCCACGATCGTGCACGCCGTTTTCACCCCGTTTCCTGTCGCATTTTCGCGCCCCCGTTGCCCATGCCCGCCAGCCCGCTTCCCGACGACGATCTCGCCGACTCCGATACCGACGACGCTGCTTCCGGCGAACACGGCGAGAAGGTCCGTTCCGGCATCCAGTCGATCGAGGTCGGCTTCCGCCTGCTCGACGTGCTGACGAGCGAGCCGCGCGCGATGATGCTGCGCGATCTCGCGCAGCGCGCGGGCATGAGCCCGGCGAAGGCGCACCGCTACCTGGTCAGCTTCTCGCGGCTCGGCGTCGTGTCGCAGGACCCCGTCTCGGGCCGCTACGAGCTCGGCGGCTTCGCGCTGCAGATGGGCCTCGCGCGGCTCGCGCGCGTCGACGGCGTGAAGCTCGCGCGGATCGCGCTGACCGAATTCCGCGACCGTCTCGACCAGACGGTCGGCATCGCGGTGTGGGGCAACCAGGGGCCGACGATCGTGCACTGGATGGAGTCGAGCCATCCGGCGAAGGCGTCGCTGAAGCTCGGCGACGTGATGCCGCTGCTCGGTTCCGCGACGGGCCTGCTGTTCGCCGCGTACCTGCCGCGCAGCAAAACCGCCGCGATGCTGGAGCGCGAACTGGCCGATACGCGCCGCTCGCCGCACCACGGCGGCCCGCGCACGCTCGACGAAGTCGATGCGGTGCTCGCCGACGTGCGCCGACACCAGGCCGCGCGCGTCGAGGGGATGCTGCTGCCGACGATCCACGCGTTCTGCATGCCGGTGTTCGACGCGGTCGGCGAACTCGCGCTCGCGATCGTCGCGCTCGGCCAGGAAGGCTCGTTCGACATCGCGTGGGGCGGCGAGATCGACACCGCGCTGCGCGCCTGCGCGCAGAAACTGTCTTACGAACTCGGCTATAGTCCCGACGCACGCGACGCCTGACGCGTCCGGTTCACGCCACGTCACGCATCGCGAACGCGCCGCGCATCCGGCGGTCCGATTCCTGTAGCGCGCGCCGCGCGCCCGACGTCACCCACGCGCCCGATCCTGTTCCGATGCCCATGCAGCCTGCCGACCTTCGCCCGAGTCACGCCCGGCCCCGCCGCTGGCTGCGCGTGGGCGTCGCGCTCGTCGCCGTGCTGGTGCTGCACGCGCTCGCCGGGTTCTGGCTGATGCGCAACCGCGAATCGTTCACGCCGCCGCCGCCCGCCGACATCCCCGTGCAGATCGAGTTGCTGAAACCGCAGCCGATCGAGCGCCAGCCAGCCCCGCCGGCGCCGAAGCCGGTCGAACGTCCGGCCGCACCGACGGCGGCCCCACCGAAACCCGCGCCATCGCGCGAGCCGGTCCTCACGTCGACGCAGACGGCCGAGCACGGCGAACCGCCGGCGGCGGCCGCGTCCGCTGCGAGCGACACACCGGGGGCTTCGGCCGCGCACGCCGCGTCGGCCGCGGGCGCCAGCGCCGCGACACCCGGCCCCGCGACGAGCGGCGTGAAGTTCGCCGCGCCGCCGTCCGGCGACCTGCAGTACGACACGTTCTACAACGGCATGCAGAACATGATCGGCACGATCCACTGGCGCACCGACGGGCACACGTACGACCTGTCGGTGTCGATGCCCGTGCCGTTCGTCGGCCCGTTCACCTATCGCAGCGAAGGCCGCATCGATGCGTTCGGCGTCGCGCCCGACCGTTACGTCGAGAAGCGCGGCAAGCGGCCGGAAGACATCGCGATCTTCAACCGCGAGATCCGGCAAGTCGTGTTCACGCGCACGCCGAACAACGCGCCGCTGCCCGACGGCGTGCAGGACCGCTTCAGCATGCTGATGCAGTTGTCGGGGCTCGTGCGCGGCAATCCCGCCGCCTACAAGCCGGGCGTCACGCAGCAGTTCTTCGTGATCGACAACAACAGCGGCGAGACCTGGCCGATCACCGTGATCGGCGACGAGCAGGTGCAGACGCAGGCCGGCATCATCGCGGCGCGGCACTTCATGCGCCTGCCGCGGCGCGACGGCGACACGCGTCGCATCGACATGTGGCTCGCGCCGTCGCTCGGCTGGCTGCCCGCGCGACTCGTGCAGAGCGAGCCGAACGGGGCGCAGATCGAGCTGCTGTGGCACGGCCGCCTCGCCGCACCGAGCGTGCCTGCCGATGTCGCCCCGCCCGCCGGCGCAACGAACGCGCCTGCCGCCGCTCCGACACCCGATGCATCGCCCGCGCAGCCAGCGGAACCGGCGCAAGCGGCGCCATCGGCACCGCCCGCGACGATGCAACCCCCTGCCTCGTCGACTGTCACACAGTGAGTGAACGCGCGTGAATCCGCGCCAATCGGCAATTTCGACCGATTACAGATTTCCCGGAAATGGCCGATGACACTCTTTAACAACTATTTCAGTCCACCGGCTCACAATGAGAAACGTTTGATAGACATCGGCTTCTAACCGATACACCCCACGCAACGGGAGAACGGGGTGTGCAGCGCAAGCCCCTTGAAACCGGCAAGGCTTGCCCCACCTAGGGGACAACAAGGCCAGATGCCACTGCGAAGAGGAGTGCCGCCATGCAAATGATCTACAACAGCCCCAACTACTGCGTCGTCGAATTTGCGCCGCAGGCCGGCCATCACCTGATGAATGCCGGCGGATACGAAATCGTCGACAAGAACGCGCAGCGCGAAATCTTCATCGACGGCGAACTTGCCGAACGATTCCGCGCGCACGTGAAGCAGCTGATCGAGGATGAACCGTCGCTCGACGAGGTCGACGAATTCCTCGGACAATTCGACAGCCTGATGATGATGCCCGTCGTGCTCCACTGACGAGCGCAGCCCGGCGCGTCATGCGGCCGGGCCATTTCGCCGCGCATCGACGCGGCGCCGCGTGCACTCCGATCCTGCCCCCGTCCGGCTCGCCGGCGGGGGCTTTCGTTTGGCAGGCCGCCAGGCCGGCACGGCGAAGGCCCGCGCCCCCTTGACGCACCGGCTACAATGACGGTTTTCCGTCTTCGCCGGTCTTCCGCCCATGTCTGCGACTCCTCTCGCCGCTTCCGTCCCGCTCGACGCGCGCTACACGCGCGGCGCCGCCCTGCCCGCGCTGCTGAAATCGCGCATCCTGATCCTCGACGGCGCGATGGGCACGATGATCCAGCGCTACAAGCTCGACGAGGCCGCGTATCGCGGCGAGCGCTTCAAGGATTTCCCGCGCGACATCAAGGGCAACAACGAGCTGCTGTCGCTCACGCAGCCGCAGATCATCCGCGAGATCCACGACCAGTACTTCGCGGCCGGCGCCGACATCGTCGAGACCAACACGTTCGGCGCGACGACCGTCGCGCAGGCCGACTACGGGATGGAAGATCTCGTCGTCGAGATGAACGTCGCATCGGCGAAGCTCGCACGCGAATCGGCCGCGAAATACGCGACGCCGGACAAGCCGCGCTTCGTCGCGGGCGCGATCGGGCCGACGCCGAAGACGGCCAGCATCTCGCCGGACGTCAACGATCCGGGTGCGCGCAACGTCACGTTCGACGAGCTGCGCACGTCGTACTACCAGCAGGCGAAGGCGCTGCTCGACGGCGGCGTCGACCTGTTCCTCGTCGAGACGATCTTCGACACGCTGAACGCCAAGGCCGCGCTGTTCGCGCTCGACGAGCTGTTCGAGGACACCGGCGAGCGCCTGCCGATCATGATCTCGGGCACCGTCACCGATGCGTCGGGCCGCATTCTGTCGGGCCAGACCGTCGAGGCGTTCTGGAATTCGCTGCGTCATGCGAAGCCGCTCACGTTCGGCCTGAACTGCGCGCTCGGCGCGGCGCTGATGCGCCCGTACATCGCCGAGCTCGCGAAGCTGTGCGACACCTACGTGTCGTGCTACCCGAACGCGGGCCTGCCGAACCCGATGAGCGACACCGGCTTCGACGAAACGCCCGACGTCACGTCGGGCCTGCTGAAGGAATTCGCGCAGGCCGGGCTCGTGAACCTCGCGGGCGGCTGCTGCGGCACGACGCCCGAACACATCGCCGAGATCGCGAAGGCGCTCGCCGACGTGAAGCCGCGCCGCTGGCCGAACCAGTACAGCGACAACGCCTGACCGACCGCCCCCGTCCTTCATCAAAAGAATTCGCACCGCCATGACCGATCACATGATGCGCCTTGCCGGCCTCGAGCCGTTCAACGTCACGCCCGGGACGCTCTTCATCAACGTCGGCGAACGCACCAACGTCACCGGCTCGAAGGCGTTCGCACGGATGATCCTCAACGGCCAGTTCGACGAGGCGCTCGCCGTCGCGCGCCAGCAGGTCGAGAACGGCGCGCAGGTGATCGACATCAACATGGACGAGGCGATGCTCGATTCGAAGGCGGCGATGGTGCGCTTCCTGAACCTGATCGCGTCGGAGCCGGACATCGCGCGCGTGCCGATCATGATCGACTCGTCGAAGTGGGAGGTGATCGAAGCCGGCCTCAAGTGCGTGCAGGGCAAGGCGATCGTGAACTCGATCTCGCTGAAGGAAGGCGAGGACGCGTTCCGCCACCACGCGAACCTGATCCGCCGCTACGGCGCGGCCGCGGTCGTGATGGCGTTCGACGAAACCGGCCAGGCCGATACCTACGCGCGCAAGACCGAGATCTGCAAGCGCTCGTACGACTTCCTCGTGAACGAAGTCGGCTTCCCGCCGGAAGACATCATCTTCGACCCGAACATCTTCGCGGTCGCGACCGGCATCGAGGAGCACAACAACTACGCGGTCGACTTCATCGAGGCGACCCGCTGGATCAAGCAGAACCTGCCGCACGCGAAGGTGAGCGGCGGCGTGTCGAACGTGTCGTTCTCGTTCCGCGGCAACGACCCGGTGCGCGAGGCGATCCACACCGTGTTCCTGTATCACGCGATCCAGGCCGGGATGGACATGGGCATCGTGAACGCCGGCCAGCTGGGCGTGTACGCCGATCTCGACCCCGAGCTGCGCGAGCGCGTCGAGGACGTGATCCTGAACCGCCGCGACGATTCCACCGATCGCCTGCTGGAGATCGCCGACAAGTTCAAGGCAGGCGGCGCGAAGAAGGAAGAGAACCTCGAGTGGCGCAACCAGCCGGTCGAGAAGCGGCTCTCGCATGCGCTCGTGCACGGCATCACGACCTTCATCGTCGAGGATACCGAGGAAGTGCGCGCGAAGATCGCCGCGGCCGGCGGCCGTCCGATCAACGTGATCGAGGGGCCGCTGATGGACGGGATGAACATCGTCGGCGACCTGTTCGGCCAGGGCAAGATGTTCCTGCCGCAGGTGGTGAAGTCGGCGCGCGTGATGAAGCAGGCGGTCGCGCACCTGATCCCGTTCATCGAGGAAGAAAAGCGCCTGCTCGCGGAAGCGGGCGGCGACGTGCGCGCGAAGGGCAAGATCGTCATCGCGACCGTGAAGGGCGACGTGCACGACATCGGCAAGAACATCGTGTCGGTCGTACTCCAGTGCAACAACTTCGAAGTGGTCAACATGGGCGTGATGGTCCCGTGCAACGAGATCCTCGCGAAGGCGAAGGTCGAGGGCGCGGACATCATCGGGCTGTCTGGCCTCATCACGCCGAGCCTCGAGGAAATGGCGTACGTCGCGTCCGAAATGCAGCGCGACGACTACTTCCGCGTGAAGAAGATTCCGCTGCTAATCGGCGGCGCCACGACGTCGCGCGTGCACACGGCCGTGAAGATCGCGCCGCACTACGAAGGCCCGGTCGTCTACGTGCCTGATGCGTCGCGCTCGGTGTCGGTCGCGTCGAACCTGCTGTCGGACGAAGGCGCGGCCAAGTATCTCGACGAGCTGAAGTCCGACTACGAACGCATCCGCGACCAGCACGCGAACCGCAAGGCGCAGCCGATGGTCACGCTCGCCGAAGCACGCGCGAACAAGACCAGGATCGACTGGGCCGGCTACCAGCCGGTGAAGCCGAAGTTCATCGGCCGTCGCGTGTTCAAGAACTACGACCTGAACGAGCTCGCGAACTACATCGACTGGGGCCCGTTCTTCCAGACCTGGGACCTCGCGGGCCCGTACCCGGCGATCCTGAACGACGAGATCGTCGGCGAATCGGCGCGACGCGTGTTCTCCGACGCGAAGTCGATGCTCGCGCGCCTGATCCAGGGCCGCTGGCTGACCGCGAACGGCGTGATCGCGCTGCTGCCGGCCAATACGGTCAACGACGACGACATCGAGATCTACAGCGACGAGTCGCGCTCGGAAGTGCTGCTCACGTGGCGCAACCTGCGCCAGCAGAGCGTGCGCCCAGTGGTCGACGGCGTGATGCGGCCGAACCGTTCGCTCGCCGACTTCATCGCGCCGAAGGAGTCGGGGGTGGCCGACTACATCGGGATGTTCGCGGTGACGGCCGGCCTCGGCGTCGACGTGAAGGAAAAGCAGTTCGAAGCCGACCACGACGACTACAGCGCGATCATGCTGAAGGCGCTCGCCGATCGTTTCGCGGAAGCGTTCGCCGAAGCGATGCACGCGCGCGTGCGGCGCGAACTGTGGGGCTATGCGAGCGGCGAGACGCTCGACAACGACGCGCTGATCGCCGAGAAGTACGCGGGCATCCGCCCGGCGCCCGGCTACCCGGCCTGCCCCGACCACCTCGTGAAGCGCGACATGTTCGACGTGCTGCACGCGGACGAGATCGGCATGAGCGTGACGGATTCGCTCGCGATGCTGCCGGCGGCGAGCGTGTCGGGTTTCTATCTCGCGCACCCGGACAGCCGCTACTTCTCGGTCGGCAAAATCGGGCAGGATCAGCTCGAGGACTACGCGCAACGCATGGCGCTGTCGCTGGACGACGCGCGCCGCGCGCTCGCGCCGCAACTGTAACCGCGTCGACTGCGGCGACCCGCCGCTTCCATCGCCACGCGCCCCGATCCAGGGGCGCGTCGCACAATGGCTTGATTTATCAGGATAACTAATCTCAATAATCGAGATCGAAGTCCTGCAACGCCGGGCTTTCGGGCCAACGTGCGTGGGCGACATAGCGCGCCCTTCTCCCTAAATCCTTCCCGCCATGTCGACCTTCGAGATCCGGATCACCGAAACGCCATCGGACAGCGCGAGCCCGTTCCCGCCGACGATCTACCGCGGCGAGCGCTGGGATCTGAGCCATCTGCGTCCGTTGGCATTCACCTGCGATCTGGAAACCGGCTTCGACGTGACGGTTCTGGTGCTGTTCTCCTGTCACTGCTTCACACGCAGCCTCAAATGGGACGGACGCACCCGCGACACCATTCCGGATGACGAGATCTACGACGACGGCCGCGAAACACGCGTGCTCTGCGCAGACCGGTACCGCGCGTCACGGGAGTTGCTGCGCGGCGTGATCGTCGGGCTGGCGACGCGCCGGATCGTCGTCGCCGATGGACGGCAACCCAATTTCGTGACGGTGGAAGCGGTCGCATCGGACGGCACGCAACGCGTGTATGCGGTGTTCTTCGAGGTTTCGAAGGACCGGATCAGGAAACGCCGGCTCATCCTGCGCGTACAGTCGGCCTACATGCTGGATGGCGGCCTGAACCGGCGCCAGCGGGAAGCCCGGAAAGTCGCGCTGCGCACGTTGCTGCGAGCCAGCCTCGAAGGCCACAAGATCCGGGCGTAGAAAAACCAACGGCCGCCTGTCGGCAGCCGTCGCATGCGGGATTCTCTTTCCGTCGTTCGACGAAATACCCACTCCAGGTGGGACCCGGTTGCCCGGGCGGCGCTATGTTTTCGCACCCGCTTTCACATAGTCTTGCGTTGAATTATAAGGGATTTCATCCTTCGGTCAAGGCAGGCGCCGCGCTACCGCCCCGATTTCGCGCCCGCCATCCGCTCGACATAAATTTTCATCAGACAAAAGAAAAAGCCCGCTCGAAAGCGGGCTTTTTCCTGTCTGGCGAACCTTTCGATCTGCCAAGCAAGGAAGAAGGAAGCTCAGAAGCCCCAGTGCACGTCGGCCTGGCCGGCCTTCGCTTCGCGCAGCATCGTCAGGAACGGCGCGACGCGCTGCGCCAGGCTCGGCGGCACTTCGTGGTGCGCGTGGTCGGCTTCGTCCTCGTGGAAATGGCCGGCGTGCTCGGCGCGCTCCTGCTTCGCCTGCGCGACCGCGCCTTCCAGCTTGGCGATCGCGTGGTCCAGTTCGTCGTGCGTGATCACACCGCGCTCGCCCAGCTGCTTGCCGACGAGACCCAGCACATACACGGCGAAATCCTTCAGCACGTCGAGATCCTGTGCCGCCTTGCTCTTGAACGTAATCATGACAATTCCCTTTTCATCTTGTTGTGCCTGCGCGGCGCGGTTGGGGAACGCCGGCAGACCGGCGTCCGGCCTCGCGGACGCGGGCCGCCTGAGCGGCATATTAGCACCTGTTAAAATTCTGCGATCCCTGAAACGCGCGCTTAAAAAGCGTGCCGGCGGGCCGGCGTTTCCGGCCGCCACCAACGAAGCCTTCTACCAGCATGCTGCCAGCACACAAACAGACCCTCGAAGCCCTGCTCGCGGATAGCGTCAAGCAGGTCGCACACGCGCTGAAAGGCGCCGACGCAGCATTCGTCGCCCCCGCCATCACGCTGGAGCGCCCGAAGGTCGCCGCGCACGGCGACGTCGCGTGCAACGTCGCGATGCAGCTCGCGAAGCCGCTCGGCACGAATCCGCGCCAGCTCGCCGAGCAGATCGTCGCCGCCCTCACCGCGCAGCCGGCCGCGCAAGGCCTCGTCGAAGCCGCCGAGATCGCCGGCCCCGGCTTCATCAACCTGCGCCTGTCGGCCGCCGCCAAACAGGCGGTGATCGCCGCCGTGTTCGAGCAGGGCCGCGCGTTCGGCACGTCGGATCGCGAGAAAGGCAAGCAAGTGTTGCTGGAATTCGTGTCGGCCAACCCGACCGGCCCGCTGCACGTCGGCCACGGCCGCCAGGCCGCGCTCGGCGACGTGCTCGCGAACGTGATCGCGAGCCAGGGCTACGCGGTGCACCGCGAGTTCTACTACAACGACGCGGGCGTGCAGATCGGCAACCTGGCGATCTCGACGCAGGCGCGCGCGCGCGGCCTGAAGCCGGGCGACGCGGGCTGGCCGGAAGCCGCGTACAACGGCGAGTACATCGCCGACATCGCGCGCGACTACCTGAACGGTGAAACGGTCGCCGCGTCGGACGGCGAGCCGGTCAAGGGCACGGGCGACGTCGAGGATCTCGACGCGATCCGCAAGTTCGCGGTGACCTACCTGCGTCGCGAGCAGGACATGGATCTGCAGGCGTTCGGCGTGAAGTTCGACCAGTACTACCTCGAGTCGTCGCTGTACAGCGAAGGCCGCGTCGAGAAGACGGTCGACGCGCTGGTCAAGGCCGGCATGACCTACGAGCAGGACGGCGCGCTGTGGCTGCGCACGACCGACGAAGGCGACGACAAGGATCGCGTGATGCGCAAGTCGGACGGCACGTACACGTACTTCGTGCCGGACGTCGCGTACCACGTGACGAAGTGGGAGCGCGGCTTCACGAAGGTGATCAACATCCAGGGTTCGGACCACCACGGCACGATCGCGCGCGTGCGCGCCGGCCTGCAGGGGCTGCATATCGGTATTCCGAAGGGCTATCCCGACTACGTGCTGCACAAGATGGTCACCGTGATGCGCGACGGCCAGGAAGTGAAGATCTCGAAGCGCGCGGGCAGCTACGTGACGGTGCGCGACCTGATCGAATGGTCGGGCGGCGCGGCCGCGGGCCAGGAAGCGGCCCCCGACCTGATCGACGAGGCGACCATCACGCGCGGCCGCGACGCGGTGCGTTTCTTCCTGATCTCGCGCAAGGCCGATACCGAGTTCGTGTTCGACATCGACCTCGCGCTGAAACAGAACGACGAAAACCCGGTCTATTACGTCCAGTACGCGCATGCGCGGATCTGCTCGGTGCTCAACGAACTGAAGTCGCGCTACAACGTCGACGTCGCGCAACTGCCGGGCGCCGACCTGTCGCAGTTGACGAGCGCGCAAGCGGCGTCGCTGATGCAGAAGCTGGCCGAGTATCCGGACATGCTCACGCACGCGGCGAACGAGCTGGCGCCGCACGCGGTCGCGTTCTACCTGCGCGATCTCGCTGGCGAATTCCACTCGTTCTACAATGCGGAGCGCGTGCTGGTCGACGACGAGGCGCCGCGCAATGCGCGCGCCGCGCTGCTCGCCGCGACCCGGCAGGTGCTCGAGAACGGCCTGGCGGTGCTCGGCGTATCCGCGCCCGCCAAGATGTAAGGATGTCAGCGCGGCCCCGAACCGGGCCGCGAATGGCTGCGGCAGCGGCCACCGTCAGGTTGCCCGTCGCCGGGCGCCCGTCGTCGGATGCCCGTCGCAGCCTTTTCACGATTCTTTTTGCAGGTGACTCAAGCAATGGCACAACCACGCCGAACTTCGAAGCAGTCGAAACAAGCCGGAGGGACATTTCTTGGAATCGTGCTGGGCCTGATCGTCGGCCTCGCAATCGCCGTGGTGGTGGCGCTCTACATCACGCGTTCGCCGTCGCCGTTCGTCTCGAAGGTCGCGCCGCCGCCGGCCGACAACGGCGCGAGCCAGCCGCAGCAGTTCGACCCGAACCGCGCGCTGCAGGGCAAGACGCCCGGCCAGCCGGTGCCGCAGGCCGCGCAATCGGCGCCGCCGAACACCGCGCCCGGCCAGGCCGCGAACCAGACCCAGGGCGGCCTGCTGCCCGAGCCGCAGATCGTCGAAGTGCCGCCGTCGGGTAACACGAACGGCGCCACCGGCTCGAGCAACACCACCGCGTCGAACACGCCGTCGTCGGGCAACGGCGTCGCCGTCGCGCCGAAGCCGGCCGACACCACGCCGCCGCCGAAGAAGACGCAACAGGCGCAGCAACAGCAGCAAGGCGGCGAGGACGACCTCGCCCGCTTCGCCGCGCAGAAGCAGGCGCAGCAGGCCGCCGCGCAAAAGCAGCAGCAACAGCAGCAGGCCGCGAACACGCCGAAGCCGACGTCGTCGGCCGGGGCCGCGGCGGCAGCAGCGGCGAAGCCGCCGACCGCGAACGACGCGAACACCGGCTACTTCCTGCAGGTGGGTGCGTACAAGACGGAAGGCGATGCCGAGCAGCAGCGTGCGCGCCTCGGCTTCCAGGGCTTCGAATCGAAGGTGTCGAAGCGCGACGTCAGCGGCGTGACCTATTTCCGCGTGCGGGTCGGCCCGTTCTCGAAGTTCGAGGATATGAACTCGGCCCGCCAGCGCCTGTCCGATGCAGGTGTCGACACGGCGGTGATCCGCTTCACGAAGCAGTAAGCCAACCGGCCGAGCCCACGCAGAACCCGTTACGTTCCGTAACCCGAGCAACTGATTCGACGTTCACAACATGAAAAAACTGCTTAGCACGCTCCTTCTGTCCCTCGGCCTGGCCGCCGGCCTCGCCCAGGCTTCGCCCGCCGCGCCGGCCTCCGGCAAGGACTTCGAGGTGATGAAGTCGCCGCAGCCGGTGTCCGCGCCGGCCGGCAAGGTCGAGGTGATCGAGTTCTTCTGGTACGGCTGCCCGCACTGCTACGAATTCGAGCCGACGATCGAGGCCTGGGTGAAGAAGCAGGGCAACAACATCGACTTCAAGCGCGTGCCGGTCGCATTCCGTGACGATTTCCTCCCGCACTCGAAGCTGTTCTACGCGGTATCCGCGCTCGGCATCTCCGAGAAGGTCACGCCGGCGATCTTCAACGCGATCCACAAGCAGAAGAACTACCTGCTGACGCCGCAGGCGCAGGCCGACTTCCTGGCCACGCAGGGCGTCGACAAGAAGAAGTTCATGGACGCGTACAACTCGTTCAGCGTGCAGGGCGAGGTGAACCAGTCGGCCAAGCTGCTGAAGGACTACGCGATCGACGGCGTGCCGACGGTCGTCGTCCAGGGCAAGTACAAGACGGGCCCGGCTTACACGAACAGCATCCCGGGTACCGCGCAGGTGCTCGACTTCCTCGTGAAGCAGGTTCAGGACAAGAAGCTCTGATCCCCGTCCGCGCGCCGGCATGACTACTCCGCTGAAAGTCTTCATCACCGGCGCGTCGAGCGGCCTCGGCCTTGCGATGGCCGAGGAATACGCCCGCCAGGGCGCCACGCTCGCCCTCGTCGCGCGCCGCACCGATGCACTCGATGCGTTCGCGCGGCGGTTCCCGAAGCTGTCCATCTCCGTCTATTCCGCCGACGTGCGCGACGCCGATGCGCTCGCGACGGCCGCCGCGTCGTTCATCGCCGCGCACGGCTGCCCCGACGTCGTGATCGCGAACGCGGGTATCAGCCAGGGCGCCGTCACTGGTCAGGGCGACCTCGCGGCGTTCCGCGACGTAATGGACATCAACTACTACGGGATGGTCGCGACGTTCGAGCCATTCGTCGGCCCGATGACGGCCGCGCGCCACGGCACGCTGGTCGGCGTCGCGAGCGTCGCCGGCGTGCGCGGCCTGCCCGGCTCCGGTGCGTACAGCGCGTCGAAATCGGCCGCGATCAAGTATCTGGAAGCGCTGCGCGTCGAGCTGCGCCCGGCCGGCGTCGGCGTCGTGACGATCGCGCCCGGCTACATCCGCACGCCGATGACCGCGCACAACCCGTACCGGATGCCGTTCCTGATGGACGCCGATCGCTTCGCCGCGCGCGCGGCACGCGCGATCGCCCGGCAGCACGCATTCCGCGTGATTCCGTGGCAGATGGGTGTCGTCGCGAAGGTGCTGCACGTGCTGCCGCGCTGGCTGTACGACCGCCTGTTCGAAAAGGCGCCGCGCAAGCCGAAGGCCGGCGCGCACTGAAAGCTGCCTTGAGCGATGTCACCCGTGCCCCGTTTCTGCTCAAACGCGGGCTTTTTCGGCTGTTCCTTCCGTTTTGGCGCCTTTGTGCAAGCACTGCACGCTTTGCCCTTGCGCACGACAGCCCATGGCATTCAGGGCTCGGGGCGAGAAGTATCCCCAAGGGTATGTCCTTCGGGGCATAGCGCTGACGTCGCAGACATCCTTGACAGCGTGCTTTCGCGAGTTGATATGCTCAAATCATGCAACGCTTCCAAGCCTTCAAGTACGAACTGATGCCGACCGGTGAACAACAGCGCCAGATGCGCAGTTTCGCCGGAGCGTGTCGGTTCGTCTTCAACAAGGCGTTGGCATTGCAAAAGGAGCGCTTCGAGCGCGGTGAAAAGAAGCTCGGATACTCGGAGTTGTGCCGATTGATCACGGCGTGGCGCAACGCTCCGGAGACGCCATGGCTCAAGGCGGCGCCGACTCATCCGCTGCAACAGTCGCTCAAAGACTTGGAACGCGCTTACACGAACTTCTTCGCCAAACGTGCCGGCTTTCCGCGCTTCAAGAAGAAGGGTCGGTCGGACAGCTTCCGTTATCCCGATCCGAAGCAGATCGAGGTCGATCAGCGAACCAGTCGCATCTTTCTGCCCAAGCTCGGCTGGCTGCGCTATCGCAACAGCCGCGCTGTGCTGGGCGACGTGAAGCAAGTCACGGTACTGGTCAGCGGTGGCAAGTGGCATGTGAGCATCCAGACTGAACGAGTTGCCGAGCGACCTGTTCCCAATGGCGGCGCAATCGGCATCGATTTGGGCATCGTTCGCTTCGCCACGCTCTCGGACGGTACGTTCTACGCGCCGCTGAACAGTTTCAGGCGGCATGAGGTTGCGCTGCGCCGTGCGCAGCAGGCGATGAGTCGCAAATTGAAATTCAGCAACAACTGGAAGAAGGCAAAAACCCGCGTCCAGCGCATCCACTCCCGAATCGGCAACGCTCGCCGGGACTTTCTGCACAAAGCCACGACCACGATCAGCCAAAACCACGCGATGGTGTGTATCGAGGATTTGCAGGTGCGGAACATGTCCAGATCGGCGGCAGGCTGCGCGGAGCAACCGGGAAGGAATGTTCGGGTCAAGTCTGGCCTGAACAAATCCATCCTCGATCAGGGCTGGTTCGAGTTTCGGCGCCAGCTGGATTACAAGCTGGCGTGGAGCGGCGGGCATCTAATCGCAGTATCGCCGCGGAACACGAGCCGAACCTGCCCGTGTTGCGGGTACGTGTCGGCGGAAAACCGGCTCACTCAAGCCCGTTTCGAGTGCGTGAATTGCAGTTTCGAGGAAAACGCCGATCTCGTCGGCGCGATCAATGTCCTCAGGGCGGGACACGCCCGTTGCGCCTGTGAAGTGAGCGATGCAACAAGATCGCCAGCAGCAGGAACCCACCGAAGCGAACTGGCTGCGTAAGCAGCCAAACGCAGCAGGAGTCGCGCAGTTTTTACTGAGCGAGGATGTCAAGGTATGCTATTCGCCAGCCGCGTCGGCCCTGCCCGCTTCCGGGCCGCGCCTGCCTCCGTCATTCAGCGAAAAACACACGCCACGTGGGAGATCCTATGCACGTCAAGCTGTTCGCCGCGGCCGCCGTGGCCACGGCCCTCGCCGCCCTTGCCGCCCCCGGCCTCGCCGCCGCCAAGCCGCTCACCGTCTGCACGGAATCGAGCCCGGACGGCTTCGACGTCGTGCAGTACAACTCGCTCGTCACGACCAACGCATCGGCCGACGTGATCTTCAACACGCTCGTGTCCTACGACGAAGCCGCGAAGAAGGTCGTGCCCGCGCTCGCGGACAAATGGGAAGCGAGCGCCGACGGCCTCACGTATACGTTCCACCTGCGCCCGAACGTCGCGTTCCAGACCACCGACTACTTCAAGCCGGGCCGCACGCTGAACGCGGACGATGTCGTGTTCACGTTCACGCGGATGCTCGACGATGCGAATCCGTGGCACAAGGTGGCCGGCGCGAGCGGCTTTCCGCACGCGCAGTCGATGGGTCTCGTGAAGCTCGTGAAATCGGTCACGAAGGTCGACGACAGCACGGTGAAGTTCGTGCTGAACGAACCGAACGCGACGTTCGTGCCGATCCTGACGATGGGCTTCGCGTCGATCTACTCGGCCGAATACGCGGACCAGCTGCTGAAGGCCGGCAAGCAGGCCGACCTGAACGCGAAGCCGGTCGGCACCGGCCCGTTCGTGCTGAAGAGCTATACGAAGGACGCGCTGATCCGCTACGACGCGAATCCGACGTACTGGGGCACGAAGCCGAAGGTCGACCGGCTGATCTACGCGATCACGCCCGACCCGTCGGTGCGCCTGCAGAAGGTGAAGGCCGGCGAATGCCAGATCGCGCTGTCGCCGAAGCCGCAGGACGTGCTCGCCGCGAAAGGCGAAAGCGCGCTGAAGGTCGTGCAGACGCCCGCGTTCATGACCGCGTTCGTCGCGCTGAACACGCAGAAGAAGCCGCTCGACAACGACAAGGTGCGCGAGGCGCTGAACCTCGCGTTCGACCGTGCGACCTACCTGAAGGTCGTGTTCGACAACACCGCGACGGCCGCGAACAACCCGTATCCGCCGAATACGTGGAGCTATGCGAAGGACGTCGCGCCGTATGCGTACGATCCCGCGAAGGCAAAGCAGCTGCTCGCGCAGGCCGGCTTCCCGAACGGCTTCTCGACCACCATCTGGACGCGCCCGACCGGCAGCGTGCTGAATCCGAACCCGAAGGTCGGCGCGGAACTGCTGCAGGCCGACCTCGCGAAGATCGGCGTGAAGGCCGAGGTCAAGGTGATCGAATGGGGCGAGCTGATCAAGCAGGCGAAGCTCGGCCAGCATGACATGCTGTTCATGGGCTGGGCCGGCGACAACGGCGATCCGGACAACTACCTGTCGCCGCTGTTCAGCTGTAATGCGGTGAAGTCGGGCATCAACTTCGCGCGCTTCTGCGATGCGCAGCTCGACAAGCTGATCGCCGACGGCAAGTCGACCGCCGACCAGGCCAAGCGCGCGAAGCTGTACGAAAGCGCGCAGAAGATCATCCACGACCAGGCGCTGTGGATTCCGCTCGGCTACCCGACCGCGGCCGCGTTGACGCGCACGAACGTGAGCGGCTATCACGTGAGTCCGTTCGGACGGCAGAACTTCACGACGGTCGCCGTGCAGTAACCGTGCGTGGCGCGCAAGCGACGGCGTGCACGCCGCTCGCTTGCGGCCCGCGCGCCGCGCTTGCTACACTGCGCGCCTGTTCCTCATACCGGACGCCAGCCAAAGTGAACCACTAAGCCTTCCCGAAATGTTTTCGCCGCCCGTGCCACGCACGCCGCGCGCGAAGGTCTTCACGCATTTTTGGAGGTGCTCATGGCTGCAGCCACGCCCACCGGCGCGCTCGTCGCGCTTCATCACGTTTCCTTCCGCTTCGACGACGGCGTCACGCTGTTCGATTCGCTCGACCTGTCCATCGACCGCACGCCCACCGGCATCGTCGGCCGCAACGGCGTCGGCAAGAGCCTGCTCGCGCAACTGATCGCCGGCTGCCGCATGCCGAGCGCGGGGACGATCGAGCGGCATGCGCACGTCGTCTACGTCGCACAGCAGCACGATCATGACCGCGACGACGCGGCCGCCGCCGCCCCGCGAACCGTCGCGCAGATCGCCGCGCTCGATGCACCGCTCGGCGCGCTCGCGCGTCTCGCGGAAGGCCACGCAACACCGAACGACTTCGACCTGATCGGCGATCGCTGGGATCTCGCGGAACGCCTGCGCGTGGCGCTCGACGCGGCCGGCCTGCACGACGTCCACGCCGACACGCCCGCGCACGCGCTGAGCGACGGCCAGGTCGCACGCGTGGCGCTGATCGGCGCGCTGCTGTCCGGCGCCGGCCTGCTCGTGCTCGACGAACCGACCAACCATCTCGATGCACCGGGCCGCGCGTGGCTGCGCACGGCGCTCGACGGCTGGCGCGGCGGCGTCGTCATCGTCAGCCACGACCGTGCGCTGCTCGCCGGCGTGCAACGCATCGTCGAGCTGACACCGCACGGCGCGCGTTCATATGGCGGCAACTACGCGCTCTATCGCGCGCAGCGCGACGCGGAACAGGACGCCGCGCACGCGGCGCTCGACCATGCGCGTACCGAGCGCGGGCGCGTACGGCGCCGGCTCGAACAGGAGCACGACACGATCCAGCGCCACGCGGCCGCGTCGCTGCGCGACGCGAAGACGGCCAACCTGTCGTCGATGGCGCGCCAGAGCCGCAAGGGCGCCGCACGCGGCATCATGGGAACGGTCCGGCGTCATCAGAGCGACTTCAAGGCGACGCTCGACGCGCGCGTGCAGGAAGCGGCCGCGCGCGTCGAAGCCGACGCACCGGTGCTGGTATCGCTGCCGGGCACCGAGGTCAGCGCGCGCCGCCAGTTGTTCACGCTCGAACGCGCGCAACTGCCGTGGCGGGTCGCGGGCGACGCCGACGCGATCACGTGGTCGGCAAGCGGCCCCGTGCGCATCGCGCTGACGGGCCCGAACGGCTGCGGCAAATCGACGTTGCTGAGGATGCTCGCGGGCGAGCTCGCGCCGCGTTCGGGTACCTGCACGACGCACGTGAGCGCCGCGTATCTCGACCAGCGGCTCGCGTTGCTCGACCCCGAGCGCTCGATCGTCGAGCAACTGGGCCTGCTCGATACGCCGCTCGCCGAAGGCGACCTGCGCAGCCGTCTCGCGCTGCTGCAGCTCGACGCGACGCGTGCGACGCAACCCGCGTGGCAACTGAGCGGCGGCGAACGGCTGAAGGCCGCGCTCGCCTGCGCATTGTGGCGCGGCACGCCCGCGCAACTGCTGCTGCTCGACGAGCCGACCAATCACCTCGATCTCGAATCGGTGCGGGCGATCGAAGCGGCGCTGGCCGGCTTCCCGGGCGCGATCGTGGTCGCGTCGCACGACGCCGCGTTTCTCGCGGCGCTCGAACCGACGCATACGATGCAGTGGCAGCGCGACGGGTGGCGCTACGAACCCGTCGCGTGACGGCGACGCAGCGTGCTCAGCCGGCGGTACGGAACCGCAGCACCCCGTCGTCGCCCTGCTCGCGCACGAGTTCGCCCGCGAGCCACAGCAGGTTCAGGTGCGCGAGCGCCTCGCCGAGCGCGAACGTCATCTGGTGGATATCGAGCTCGCGGCGGCGGAACATGATCGGCACGATATCGGCCGCGCTCATCGGCTGCTCCGCGCACGCGACGCGCACCTCGGCCAGGCGCGCATCGTGGTGTTCGCGCAGTTGCGCGATGCGCGTGCGCACGCCGCGGAACGGCTTGCCGTGCGACGGCAGCACGAGCGTGTCGGGCGCCATCGTCTCGTAGCGGCCGAGCGATTCGAGGTACAGCGCGAGCGGATTTGCTTCCGGCTCGAGGTCGAACACCGACACGTTCGTCGAGATGCGCGGCAGCACCATGTCGCCGGAAATCAGCACGCCGTCCGCTTCGCTGTAGAGCGCGCAATGTTCAGGCGAATGACCGAAGCCGGTGACGACGCGCCACGTGCGCGCGCCGATCGTCACCGCGTCGCCTTCGCGCAGGCGCCGGTAGCGCGGCGGCACGGCCGGCACGAGGTCCGCGTAGTAGCTGCGGCGGTTGCGCAGCTTGTCGAGCGCGGCCGGATCGGTCAGCCCGTGGCGCGCGAAGTGATCGGCGGCGGCCGCGCCGCCCGCGTTCGACCCGTTGCCGGCCGCCATCAGGCAGCCGAACATATATTCGCCGAGCGTCATCCACAGCCGCACGTTCCAGCGGCCCTTGTCACCGCCTTCGCACAGCCAGTTCGCGAGGCCGAAGTGATCGGGGTGGCAGTGCGTGACGAGCACGCGCAGCACGGGCAGGCCGTCGAGCTGCGTGTCGAAGATCTGCTCCCAGTGCGTGCGGATCGCGTCCGACGCGATACCGCAATCGACCACCGTCCAGCCGGCCTGCCCGTCGATCTCGTCGCGCAACAGCCAGAGATTGATGTGATCGAGCGAGAACGGCAGCGGCATGCGCAGCCAGCGCACGCCGGGCGCGACCTCGAACGTGTCGCCCGCGGCGGGCAGCGTATCGGCGAAGGGGTAGTCGAGCTGGTGTTCCAGGGCGTTCATCGGTGGGGCGTCTCGTCGTTATCGGTGCGAATGCGCGCCGGCGGCACGCGCGGCGGGCGGTGCGTCGATTCTATCGCCGTCGCGGGAAAGACGTGCCCGGCGCCCTGCGGCGCGTCAAAAAAAGTTCGTGTCAGAATCGGTTCCGTACCCGTATCTTTACGCGAAGATGCACCGAACGGCCCCTAACGGCGAGCAACACGCCGATTGACGACCGCTCGCACGCCTCGCCGAAAGTCATTGAAACGCCGACTTGGGCGCTAAAATGGCGGGTGCTTACAGCCCCTTGAACGAGCCTGCACGCGATGAATCACTTCCCCAAACTGCTGTCGTCGCAGATCGGTTTCGACGTCGCGCAGTCGATGCTCGAATACTTCGATCGCCATTACCGGATCTTCCGCGAAGCGGCGGTCGATGCGAAGACGCTGTTCGAGCGCGGCGACTGGCACGGGCTGCAGCGGCTCGCGCGCGAGCGGATCACGTCGTACGACGAACGCGTGAAGGAATGCGTCGAGGTGCTGGAAGACGAATACGACGCGGAGAACATCGACGACGAAGTGTGGCAGCAGATCAAGCTGCACTACATCGGCCTGCTCACGTCGCACCGCCAGCCCGAGTGCGCGGAAACCTTCTTCAATTCGGTGTGCTGCAAGATCCTGCACCGCTCGTATTTCAGCAACGATTTCATCTTCGTGCGCCCGGCGATCTCGACCGAGTATCTGGAGAACGACGAGCCCGCCGCGAAACCGACCTACCGCGCGTACTATCCGGGCACCGACGGGCTCGCGGTCACGCTCGAGCGCATCGTCACGAACTTCCAGCTCGACCCGCCGTTCGAGGATCTCGCGCGCGACATCGGCTGCGTGATGCAGGCGATCGACGACGAATTCGGCCACTTCGACGAAGCGCCGAATTTCCAGATCCACGTGCTGTCGTCGCTGTTTTTCCGCAACAAGAGCGCGTACATCGTCGGCCGCATCATCAACGCCGACCGCGTGCTGCCGTTCGCGGTGCCGATCCGCCACGTGCGCCCCGGCGTGCTCGCGCTCGACACCGTGCTGCTGCGCCGCGACCTGCTGCAGATCATCTTCAGCTTCTCGCATTCGTACTTCCTCGTCGACATGGGCGTGCCGTCCGCGTACGTGGATTTCCTCTGCACGATCATGCCGGGCAAGCCGAAGGCCGAGATCTACACGTCGGTCGGGCTGCAGAAGCAGGGCAAGAACCTGTTCTACCGCGACCTGCTGCACCATCTGTCGCATTCGAGCGACCGCTTCATCATCGCGCCCGGGATCAAGGGCCTCGTGATGCTCGTGTTCACGCTGCCGTCGTTCCCGTACGTGTTCAAGATCATCAAGGACCACTTCCCGCCGCCGAAGGAAACGACGCGCGCGCAGATCATGGAGAAGTACCAGCTCGTGAAGCGCCACGACCGGCTCGGGCGGATGGCCGACACGCTCGAGTATTCGAGCGTCGCGCTGCCGCTCGCGCGGCTCGATCACGCGCTCGTGCGCGAACTCGAGAAGGAAGTGCCGTCGCTGCTCGAATACGAGGACGACAAGCTCGTGATCAAGCACCTGTACATCGAGCGCCGGATGACGCCGCTGAACCTGTACCTGCAGAACGGCAGCGACGCGGACGTCGAGCACGGCGTGAAGGAATACGGCAACGCGGTGAAGGAGCTGATGAAGGCGAACATCTTCCCCGGCGACATGCTGTACAAGAACTTCGGCGTCACGCGCCACGGCCGCGTCGTGTTCTACGACTACGACGAGATCGAATACCTGACCGACTGCAACGTGCGGCGCGTGCCGCCGCCGCGCAACGAGGAAGACGAGCTGTCCGGCGAACCGTGGTATACCGTCGGCCCGCACGACATCTTTCCGGAGACCTACGGGCCGTTCCTGCTCGGCGACCCGCGCGTGCGCAGCGTCTTCATGAAGCATCACGCGGACTTTTTCGACCCCGCGCTGTGGCAGGCGAGCAAGGACAAGCTGATGCAGGGCGAACTGCCCGATTTTTATCCGTACGACGCGACCCTGCGCTTTAGCGTGCGCTACCCCGCGCGCTTCGGCGCGACGGGCGAGAACGACGGCGCAGGCGACGCGCAGCGCGCCGCCTGACGCCGGTAACACCCGATCCGATATCGACTTGATTTCCGCCAACGGAATCCACACCGATGACTACCCAAGACAATCCGCTTTCACATCTGTTCGACAACAACGATGCCTGGGTCAGGCGCCAGCTCGCCGACGATCCCGATTTCTTCGCCCGGCTCGCCGACCAGCAGGCGCCGGAATATCTGTGGATCGGCTGCTCGGATTCGCGCGTGCCGGCGAACCAGATCATCGGCCTGCCGCCGGGTGAAGTGTTCGTGCACCGCAACATCGCGAACGTGGTCGTGCACAGCGACCTGAACTGCCTGTCGGTGATCCAGTTCGCGGTCGACATCCTGCGCGTGAAGCACATCATGGTCGTCGGCCACTACGGCTGCTCGGGCGTGAACGCGGCGCTGCACAACCGCCGCGTCGGCCTCGCGGACAACTGGCTGCATCACGTGCAGGACGTGCGCGAGCGCCATGCGGCCCTGCTCGACGAATGGCCGGTCGGCGAAGCGCGTTACCGTCGCCTGATCGAGCTGAATTCGATCGAACAGGTCGTCAACGTGTGCCGCACGACGATCGTCAACGACGCGTGGGCACGCGGCCAGTCGCTCACCGTGCACGGGCTCGTGTACGGCGTGCACGACGGCCGGATGCGTAACCTCGGGATGTCCGTGTCGAACTTCGATGCGCTCGACGCAACCTACAAGCGCTGCGTGGCGGCGCTGACCGCGCGCGGCCAGCATGCGCCCGACAACGACATGGTCGCGGCGGACGCCGCGCAGCTCGACGGCGTCGCGCAGGCGGTCGCCGCCACGCTGAAACCGTGCGACGACGCGCAGTAACGTGCGGTGCGCGCCGGCCGCCCGGCGGCGACTGCCGCGCGGGCGCGGCGCGCGTCGAACGAATCTGACACCGGCACCGCCACAGCGGCGCCCACCCAAGGAGCGACGGGCATGAAAACCGTATTGATCGTCGGCGCATCGCGCGGCCTCGGCCGCGAATTCGTCCGGCAATACCGGCGCGACGGCTGGAACGTGATCGCCACCGCACGCGACGCTGCATCGCTCGACGCGCTGCGCGCGCTCGGTGCGCAGCCGCATGCGCTCGACATCGCGCGGCCCGAGCAGATCGCGGCGCTCGGCTGGAAGCTCGACGGCGAACGGCTCGACGCGGCCGTGCTGGTGTCGGGCGTGTACGGGCCGCGCACCGAAGGCGTCGAGACGATCACCGCCGAGGATTTCGACGCGGTGATGCATACCAACGTGCGCGGGCCGATGCAGTTGCTGCCGATCCTGCTGCCGCTGGTCGAGGACGCACGCGGCGTGCTGGCCGTCGTGTCGAGCCGGATGGGCAGCATCGCCGAGGCAACCGGCACGACCGGCTGGCTGTACCGCGCGAGCAAGGCCGCGCTGAACGACGCGCTGCGCATCGCGTCGCTGCAGACGCGCCATGCCGCATGCATTTCGCTGCATCCCGGCTGGGTGCGCACCGACATGGGCGGCGCGCAGGCCGCGATCGATCCGGAAACGAGCGTGACCGGCATGCGTCGCGTGATCGCCGAATCCGCTTCGGACGTGTCCCAGGCGAACGGCCGGTTCTTCCAGTACGACGGCGTCGAGCTGAGCTGGTGAGTGCGCCGGCCGGCAACCCAGCGTTGTTAATTCACATTTCGCATGATTTTGACCCGACCTGACGCGTGCCCGTGCGGCGGCGCGTCTCCTGCGCCCGCCAAGGCGCCGGCGCCGCGCTACGCGGCCTGCTGCGGCCGCTTCATCGACGGCGGCGAAGCCGCCCCGACCGCACTCGAATTGATGCGTTCGCGGTACAGCGCGTACGTCCTCGGCGCGACCGATTACCTGCGCGCGACGTGGGCCGCGCGCACCTGCCCGCCCGATCTCGACACCGACCCCGACGCGCCGGACGCGCCGCGCTGGCTGGGCCTCGCGGTCAAACGCCACGCGCCGCTCGACGACCGGCACGCGGAGGTCGAATTCGTGGCCCGCTACAAGGTCGGCGGCCGCGCCTACCGGCTGCACGAGACGAGCCGTTTCGAGCGCGACGAGCAGGGATTCTGGCGCTATGTCGACGGCGATGTAAGTGAACGCTGACAAATAGTTGCCGTGTCAGACGCCGGGTTATTCCCGCATTGCACAACCTGATTTTGTCGGGCTACGATGGGCTCGAATTGGTCATGTTGCATGGCAGGGCTTACGGATGGCGTTCAGCAAGGTATTGGTGGGATGGATGGCGGCCTGTGCGCTGTCGGCCGCTCAGGCCGGTACGCTGCCGAGCGCGAACACGGGTGCAGGCGCCAGCGGCTCGCTCGCCCACGCCGAGCACTTCGACTACGCCGACGCGAACCTGCCGCAGGTCGCCGCCGACCTCAACGAACAGATCCTCCGCATTCCGGCCGACGCGTCGGGCGCCGTCACGCTCGAGGCGACGCTCTTCAAGCCGAACGGCCCCGGCCCGTTCCCGCTCGTCGTCTTCAATCACGGCAAAAATACCGGCGATCTGCATCAGCAGCCGCGCAGCCGGCCGCTCGCGTTCGCGCGCGAATTCGTGCGCCGCGGCTATGCGGTGATCGCGCCGAATCGCCAGGGCTTCGCCGGTTCGGACGGCACGTACCGGCAGGAAGGCTGCAACGTCGGCAAGAACGGCCTCGCGCAGGCCGCGGACGTCGATGCGACGGTACGCTACATGGCGCGCCAGCCGTACGTCGATGCGTCGCGCATCGTCGTCGCCGGCACGTCGCACGGCGGGCTCGTGTCGGTCGCCTACGGCACCGAAGCCGCAGCGGGCGTGCGCGGCATCATCAACTTCTCCGGCGGGCTGCGCCAGGACCTGTGCGACGGCTGGCAGCGCAACCTCGTCGACGCGTTCGACCAATACGGTGCGCACACGGCCGTGCGGTCGCTGTGGCTGTACGGCGACAATGATTCGGTGTGGACGCCCGCGCTCGTCGCGCAGATGCACGATGCGTACGTGTCGCATGGCACGCAGGCGCAGTTCATCGATTTCGGCCGCTACAAGGACGATGCGCACCGGCTGATCGTCGATCGCGACGGCGTGCCCGTCTGGTGGCCGGCCGTGCACGCGTTCCTCGCCGAACTGAACCTGCCGACTGCGGTGCGCTATGCGGTCGCGAACCCGCACGAACCGAAGGCCACCGGCTATGCGTCGATCGATGCGGTCAACGCGGTGCCCTACGTCGACGAAGCCGGCCGCGAAGGCTATCGCCGCTTCCTGAACCAGCATCCGAGCCGCGCGTTCGCGGTGTCGTCGGAAGGCGCGTGGTCGTGGGCCGAAGGCGGCGACGATCCGATGGCGCTCGCGCTCGACAACTGCGCGAAGCAAGGCGCGGGCGCCTGCCGGTTGTATGCGGTCAACGACCGCGTCGTGTGGAACGACAGCACGACGCAGACGGCCGACAACGGCGACGACAACACCCGCGCCACCGATACGCGCGCACTGGCGTCGCGCTAACGCGCGGTTGTCGTTTCTCCCGCTTCCCCTTCGCGCGCCGTCGATTCAACGTCACCGCGGCACTCCGCCGCCTGTTCGTCAAATCGAGCACACGCCGCGTAATGCTCGCTTTTACGAGCAATCGACCTGAATTCGCGCCAGATTTCGTCCGGTCGTCCGGCGTTGCGCCGCCCTGCGTCGATCGACCCCGCGCACAACAAGTTCGCCCCCTTGTCGCCGTCAGCCTCTCACCCTCATCGCTCCCCTATTTCGCCGCTCCATCGCGCCCCGGCCCACGATTTTTTCTGTCCGGGGGTGTCACTCGAACGTCGTCATCTGCGCGCATTTCGCCCGATCCGCCGCGTTCCGTCCCGAGCACCCCCGAACTGCGCCGAACTCCCGCCCAGCAAGGCTGTGCGGCGTTTGTAACCGCTAGTGCAACCTCCGGCGGAACACGCTAATCTCTGCGCGTTTCGTGTCCCGCCGCGCGGCATCCCTCGATGCCGCGCGGTCGTTTTACCCCCGGAGTCGCCTTGAGTACGCCAGCCACCGACGACTGGGTCGCGCGCAGCCTGCGCGCGGTCTGGCACCCCTGCACCCAGATGAAGCATCACGAGCGCCTGCCGCTCGTCCCGGTCGCGCGCGGCGCGGGCCTGTGGCTGTACGACCGTGACGGCCGCCGCTACTTCGATGCGATCAGCTCCTGGTGGGTCAACCTGTTCGGCCATGCGAACCCGGACATCAACGCGGCGCTGAAGGACCAGCTCGACACGCTCGAGCACGCGATGCTCGCCGGCTGCACGCACGAACCCGCGATCGAGCTCGCCGAACGGCTGCACGCGCTCACCGCGCGCACGCTCGGCCATGCGTTCTTCGCATCCGACGGCGCGTCGGCCGTCGAGATCGCGCTGAAGATGAGCTTCCACGCGTGGCGCAACCGCGGCCGCGCGAACAAGCAGGAATTCGTCTGCGTCGCGAACAGCTATCACGGCGAGACGATCGGCGCGCTCGGCGTGACCGACGTCGCGCTGTTCAAGGATGCGTACGACCCGCTGATCCGCCACGCGCACGTGGTCGCGTCACCCGATGCGCGCGGCGCGCTGCCGGGCGAGACGGCCGCCGACGTCGCGGGCCGCGCGCTCGCGGACGTGCGGCGCCTGTTCGTCGAACGCGCCGACCGGATCGCCGCGCTGATCGTCGAGCCGCTCGTGCAATGCGCGGCCGGCATGGCGATGCACGATCCGTCGTACGTGCGCGGGCTGCGCGCGCTGTGCGACGAATTCGGCGTGCACCTGATCGCCGACGAGATCGCGGTCGGGTGTGGGCGCACCGGCACCTTCTTCGCGTGCGAGCAGGCCGGCGTCTGGCCCGATTTCATGTGCCTGTCGAAAGGGATCAGCGGCGGCTACCTGCCGCTGTCGCTGGTGCTCACGCGCGACGACGTGTTCGCGGCGTTCTACGACGACGACACGACGCGCGGCTTCCTGCATTCGCATTCGTACACCGGCAACCCGCTCGCGTGCCGCGCGGCCGTTGCGACGCTCGACCTGTTCGCGCGCGACGACGTGCTCGCGAGCAACGCCCGCAAATCGGCGACGCTGCGCGCGGCGCTCGCGCCGCTCGACGCGCACCGCCAGGTGCGCCACCTGCGCGAGCGCGGCACGCTGTTCGCGTTCGACGTCACGCTCGACGGCGACGCGGCGCGCGGCTTCTCGCGGCGCTTCTTCGAACATGCGCTGGCGCGCGAACTGCTGCTGCGCCCGATCGGCACGACCGTGTACCTGATGCCGCCATACGTGATGAGCGACGACGACATCGCGTGGCTCGCGCGGCGCACGCGCGACACGCTCGACGCGACGCTGGAGGATCTCGGCCGATGAGCCTGCTCGACACCCTGCAACGCGGCCTCGCCGACCTCGACGCGCAAGGGCTGCGCCGCGTGCGCCGCATCGCCGACACCGCGTGCGACGCGCGCATGATCGTGAACGGCCGCGAAATCGTCGGCTTCGCGAGCAACGACTACCTCGGCCTCGCCGCGCATCCGGCGCTCGTCGCCGCGTTCGCCGAGGGCGCGCAGCGCTACGGCTCCGGCAGCGGCGGCTCGCACCTGCTCGGCGGCCATTCGCGCGCGCACGCCAGACTGGAAGACGAACTCGCGGGCTTCGCGGGCGGCTTCTCCGACGCGCCGCGCGCGCTGTACTTCAGCACCGGCTACATGGCGAACCTCGCCGCGATGACGGCGCTCGCCGGCAAGGGCGCGACGATCTTCTCCGATGCGCTGAACCATGCGTCGCTGATCGACGGCATGCGGCTGTCGCGCGCGAACGTGCAGGTCTATCCGCACGCCGATACGGCCGCGCTCGCCGCGCTGCTCGACGCATCGGCGGCCGAAACGAAGCTGATCGTCAGCGACACCGTGTTCAGCATGGACGGCGACATCGCGCCGCTCGCCGAGCTCGTCGCGCTGGCCGAACGCCACGGCGCGTGGCTCGTCGTCGACGACGCGCACGGCTTCGGCGTGCTCGGCCCGCAGGGTCGCGGCGCGCTCGCGGCCGCCGCGCTGCGTTCGCCGCATCTGGTGTACGTCGGCACGCTCGGCAAGGCGGCCGGCGTCGCGGGCGCGTTCGTGATCGCGCATGAAACCGTGATCGAATGGCTGATCCAGCGCGCGCGCAGCTACATCTTCACGACCGCCGCGCCGCCGGCCGTCGCGCACGCGGTGTCGGCGAGCCTCAAGGTGATCGCGGGCGACGAAGGTGACGCGCGCCGCGCGCACCTCGCCGCGCTGATCGAACGCACGCGCGCGCTGCTGCGCAACACGCGCTGGCAGCCGGTCGATTCGCACACGGCCGTGCAGCCGCTCGTGATCGGCAGCAACGACGCGACGCTCGCGGCGATGCGCGCGCTCGACGCGCACGGCCTGTGGGTGCCCGCGATCCGGCCGCCGACGGTGCCGGCCGGCACGTCGCGGCTGCGCGTGTCGCTGTCGGCCGCACATTCGTTCGACGATCTCGCCAGGCTCGAAGCCGCGTTGATCGAGGCCAGCGAGGCGGCCGCGGCCTCCGTTGGAGCGGCCCGGCAGGAGGCGGCAGCATGAGCGCCCCGCTCTCCGTCTTCGTCACCGGCACCGACACCGAGATCGGCAAGACCTTCGTGTCGGCCGCGATGCTGCACGGCTTCGCGCGGCACGGGCTGCGCGCGGCCGCGCTGAAGCCGGTCGCGGCCGGCGCGTACGAACGCGACGGCGTGTGGCGCAACGAGGACGCCGACCAGCTCGACGCCGCCGCGAACGTCGTGCTGCCGCCCGAGCTGCGCACGCCGTTCCTGCTGAAAGCGCCGGCCGCACCGCATATCGTCGCCGCGCAGGAAGGCGTGACGCTCGACCTCGACACGATCGTCGCGTGCCATCGCGAAGCGCAGACGCGCGCGGACGTCGTCGTCGTCGAAGGCGTAGGCGGCTTTCGCGTGCCGCTGAACGATACGCAGGACACCGCCGATCTCGCGGTCGCGCTGGGCCTGCCCGTCGTGCTCGTGGTCGGCGTCCGGCTCGGCTGCATCAACCACGCGTTGCTGACGGCCGATGCGATTCGCCAGCGCGGCCTCACGCTCGCGGGCTGGGTCGCGAACCACGTCGACCCGGCCATGTCGTTCGCCGACGAGAACGTCGCGACGATTCGCGACTGGCTTGCGCGCGAGCACCGCGCGCCACTCATCGGCCGCATCGCGCACATGACGCCGGCCGCCCCCGAATCCGCCGCGGCGATGCTCGACATCGCCGCGCTCGTCGAGTCGCTGCGCACCGCGCGGCATTGACCCAACCGATCCCCCAATCCCGCCCAGGACAGGAAAACGAAATGACCCAAGCCCAGACCGCCGCCGTGCAACCCGCCGCGATCCCCGTGGCCGCCCCGGCGTCGCAGCGCTGGCGCGTCGCCGACGTCGTCGCGCTGTTCGAGCTGCCGTTCAACGACCTGATGTTCCGCGCGCAGCAGGTGCATCGCGAGCACTTCGACGCGAACGCGGTGCAGCTGTCGACGCTGCTGTCGATCAAGACGGGCGGCTGCGAGGAAGATTGCGGCTACTGCTCGCAGTCGTCGCATCACGACACGGGCCTGAAGGCCGAGAAGCTGATGGACGTCGACACGGTGCTCGACGCCGCGCGCGCGGCGAAGGCGAACGGCGCGAGCCGCTTCTGCATGGGCGCCGCGTGGCGCAACCCGAAGGAGCGCCACATGCCGGCGCTGACCGAGATGGTGCGCGGCGTGAAGGAGCTCGGTCTCGAGACCTGCATGACGCTCGGCATGCTCGAGGACGAACAGGCGCAACAGCTCGCCGATGCGGGCCTCGACTACTACAACCACAACCTCGACACGTCGCCGGAGTTCTACGGCCAGGTGATCTCGACGCGCACGTACCAGGATCGCCTCGACACGCTCGACCGCGTGCGCGACGCGGGCATCAACGTGTGCTGCGGCGGCATCATCGGGATGGGCGAGTCGCGCCGCGAACGCGCGGGCCTGATCTCGCAGCTCGCGAACCTGAACCCGTATCCGGAATCGGTGCCGATCAACAACCTCGTCGCGATCGAAGGCACGCCGCTCGAAGGCACCGCGCCGCTCGATCCGTTCGAGTTCGTGCGCACCATCGCGGTCGCGCGCATCACGATGCCGAAGGCCGTCGTGCGCCTGTCGGCCGGGCGCGAACAGCTCGACGACGCGATGCAGGCGATGTGCTTCCTCGCCGGTGCGAACTCGATGTTCTACGGCGACCAGCTGCTGACGACCAGCAACCCGCAGACGCAGCGCGACCGCGCGCTGTTCGAGCGCCTCGGCATCCGCGCGAGCCAGGCCGACGCGCTGTCGGACAACGCGTAAGCGGCAACGGCCGGCGCGCCGCGCCCGCCGCGCCCGCCAACGAAAAAGCCGGGGCATGCCCCGGCTTTTTTCATCCGATCGTCTGCATCGGGTCATCCTACGCGTCGCGAATCAAGAGTCTTCTCGACGCGTCCACGCGCAGCTTCAGCATGCGCGTCACACGTGCGACGCCGCGCCGTCGAGCGCCGCGCGCACGCGCTCGACGCGTTGCCCGTCGACGGGCGCCAGCACCTCGCCGCGCGGCCGCACGCCCGAGCCGAAATGCACCGCGCGCACGCCGGTGGCGCGGACGAAATCGCCGACCGCGTCGATCGTGAGCCCCGAGCCGGCCAGCACCGTGCAGGTCGTGCCCGCCGCCTGCCGCACGAGCCGCGTGATCGTCGCGACCGCATCGAGCACCGACGGATGGCCGCCCGACGTCAGCACGGACGTGACGGCCGGCACGCGCAGCAACGCGTCGAACGCGGCGTTCAGATCGCGCGCGACGTCGAATGCGCGGTGAAACGTGAGCGCGCGCCCGTCGGCGGCGGCCGCGATCCGGGCCAGCGCACCGAGATCGACGTCGCCATGCGCGTCGAGCGCGCCGAACACGACGCCGTTCGCGCCGGCCGCGACCGCCGCGCGCACGTCGCGCTCGATCACGCGCAGGTCGTCGGCGTCATAGACGAACGAGCGGCTGTGCGGACGCACGATCACGTTGACGGGAATCGGCACGGCGGCCACGACGGCCTCGATCAGGCCGACGCTCGGCGTCAGCCCGCCTTCGGTGATCGCGGTCACGAGTTCGAGGCGGTCGGCGCCCGCGCGGGCGGCAGCCTTCGCATCGCCGACGGTCGTGGCGATCACTTCGAGGAGAACGGAGGAAGCGGCGTGTCGGTTCATGGGCGGCCCGCGAATCGTCTGGACAATTCGCGCATCCTAGCCGAGCCGCGTGACGGACGCCAGCGTCGCGGCCGCCGCGGACTTCAGCCGAGGACTTCAGCCCAGTACGTCAGCCGCGCCGCACGAGCCAGACGCCGACGAGCGCGGACAACGCCGTCACCGCGGTGCCGGACACGAACCGGAACATGCGCGCATCGAAGTACGCGCCCTGCTGCTGCATCACGTCGACGATCGCCGGCGTGAGCACGAGCATCCCCCAGCCGAGCATCCCGAGCGCCGTGGTCGCGGCCGCGACGAGCAACGTGATGCCCGCTCCGCGCGCACGCGGCCGGAATACGCCGGCAAACGCACCCGCGGCCAGCAGCACGGCCGACACCGCGAACAGCACGCCGACGAATACGGCCGTCGCGCCCGCGTGGCCGACTTTCAAGAACGCGGCCATCTGCGCGGCCATCACGCAGAAGCCGGCGATCGAGAACAGCGCGATCGCCAGCGCGTTGCGCACGACGCTCACGCGAAGGCGTGCCGGAAATACGCGGTCGCCGGGCGCCGGAACAGCAGATAGACGAACACCGCGAACAGCAGGAAGCCGGGAATCAACACCATGAACATCGACTTCGGCATGTTGACGAACGAAAACGCGAAGCCGCACGCGGACGTCGCGAGGTAGGCCTTGCGCGACCACTCGCGCCCCTTGAGGATCGCGATGCCGATCACGACGTTCGCGGCTTCGATGATCACGCTGATGCCGAGCGTCGCCCAGACGGGCAGCAGGTAGTGCGACAGCAGCGCCTGGGTGGTCGGCATGCCGATCGAGAACGGCGTATAGACGCAGGTGATCGCGTTGGTCACGATGATGATCCACGCGAGGATGGTCAGCGAAATCGGTCTTTTCATGGTGTTTTCCTTTTTATATTCGCCGCCATGGTGGCCCCCGGGACGGCGCGCGCGGTCACGACGGCCGCGCTCGCGCCATTGTCGGGGAAGCACGCGGTGAACGCAACGGCCGCCCCGCGGCCCCGCACGCCCTCGCCGCATGCGAGCCGTGCGTCGCTACGCGACCTGCGCGTCGTCGTCGAGCCAGTCGATATCGCCGCACAGCACGCGCTGCGCATCGCCGACGCGCACGGCCACCGACAGCGTCACGCACGGCTGCGCCTCATTGATCGACAGGTACGGCCGCGTGACCTGCACGCGCCCCGGCTCGGCGATCGCCGAGCGGAAATACGGCCGGCGCAGCCAGTTCGCGCCCTGCGCGTCCGCCAGCGGCGAAAAGCGCGCCTCGGCCAGCGCGCGATCGGCGCGCAGCACGACGTTGCGGCCCGACTGCCGGCCCTGCGCGTCGAGCAGGAAGCAGCGCGCGGCGGCGTCGAGCGCGAGGAAATTCCAGCACACCTCGTCGAGCGGCTCGCCGGCCTCGAGGCGCTCGGCCGCGCGTTCGAACGCGCGCAGGTACGGTGCGAGCCGCTGCGTGTCGCGCCGCTCGCGCGCTTCGGTCTGCTGACGAAAGCGCTCGGTCAGCTCGCCGATGCAGCCGGTCGCGGCCGCGCTGTCGGGCAGCCCCGGTGCCGGGCGGCCGAAGTAGTAGCCCTGCACGAAATCGGCCTCGCACGACAGCGCGATCTGCGCTTCGTGCTCGGTCTCGATCCCTTCGACGAGCACCAGCTTGCCGGCCTCGTGCAGCAGCGTCACGAGCCCGTGCAGGATCGCGGTGAGCCCGGTGCGGTGCGCCGCGTGCGACAGCATGATGCGGTCGAGCTTCACGATGTCCGGGTTCAGTTGCCAGATCCGTTCGATGTTCGAGTGGCCCGCGCCGAAATCGTCGAGCGCGATCAGGAAGCCGTGCGTGCGGAATTCGCGCACGGCCTCCGCGAGCCGCTCGACGTCGTCCGCGCGCTGTTCGAGCACCTCGAGCACGATGCGGCGGGGCGGCATGCCGAGCCGCTTCAGGTTCGCAAGCAGCGCGGCCGCCTGGAACGGGTCGGTGAGCACGCCGGGATGGACGTTGAGAAACAGCCACTCGCGCTCCGCGCCGAGCAGCGCGAAATTCTCCAGATGCAGCGCCTGCGCGAGCCGGTCGAGCTGCAGCAGTTCGTCGCGGCGCGCGGCTTCGCCGAACACGTCGAGCGGCGACACGGCGCGGTCGAGCGCATCGTGCGCGCGCAGCAGCGCCTCGTAGCCCACCGCGCGCTGATGCGACAGGCTGAATATCGGCTGGAACACGGTCGTCAGCGTCAGGTCGCGGTGCTGCGTCGCCAGCCGTTCGAGGCCGGAGCTCATCTCCCGCTCGAACCGGTACGGCGACGCGGCGGCCGGACGCTCCTGTTGCACGATCGTCATGCTTCCTCCTGGTGATGCAATCGAACGCGACGTCCGGCGAAACGGACGACGAACGGGACGGCGCGCAATGTCATGGTTGGACCCTCGGTTGCCCGGCGCGGGCCGGGTGGCTGCCCACCTTCAAGCAAGCTCCGTGCAAGGCGCGCAGAACCCATGCGCCGCGCGGCCGCACGAGGCCACCGCACCACCGTGGCGCGCTACTCGCGCACCATTTCCGTGCGCACGCACCGACCGCTTGAACGCGTCCGTCACGTCGGCACGCTACACTCCGTACGATCGTTTCATTTCACGTCATTCGCCGTATCGATGGAAATCGTTTTCACAGTCCTCATTCTGCTGCTGACCGTCGCACTGTCCGGCGCCGTCACGCGCCTCCTGCCGTTGCAACTGCCGCTGCCGCTGATGCAGATCGCGTTCGGCGCGATGCTCGCGTGGCCGAAGCTGAACCTGCACGTCACGTTCGATCCCGAGATCTTCATGCTGCTGTTCATTCCGCCGCTGCTGTTCGCGGACGGCTGGCGAATTCCGAAACGCGAGCTTTACCTGCAGCGCCGCGCGATCCTGATGCTCGCGTTCGGGCTCGTGTTCATGACGGTACTCGCAGTGGGCTACTTCGCACACTGGCTGATTCCCGAGTTGCCGCTGCCGATCGCGTTCGCGCTCGCTGCGGTGCTGTCGCCGACCGACGCGGTCGCGCTGTCCGGCATCGCCGGCAAGGGTCGCATTCCGCCGCAACTGATGCACATCCTCGAAGGCGAGGCGCTGATGAACGACGCGTCAGGCCTCGTCGCGCTGAAGTTCGCGATCGCGGCCGCGCTGACGGGCGTGTTCTCGCTGCGCGCCGCGTCGGTCACATTCGTGATCGTCGCCGCCGGCGGGCTCGCGACGGGCGCGATCGTGTCGTGGGTGTTCAGCGCGCTGTCGACGCGCTTCCTGAATGCCGAGCAGGAAGGCGATCCGGCCCCGGGCATCGTGATGACGCTGCTGGTGCCGTTCGCGGCCTACCTGTTCGCCGAGCACCTCGACCTGTCGGGCGTGCTCGCGGCCGTGTCGGCCGGGATGATGATGAATTACACAAGCTTCTCGCGCAAAAGCACCGTCGCGTCGCGCGTGCGCGCCGAAAGCACGTGGGCGATGATCGAATTCGTGTTCAACGGCATGGTGTTCATCATGCTCGGGCTGCAGTTGCCGCACATCATCGGCCGCGCGCTCGTCGACGCGCACCATACGAGCGACGCGCTGGTCGGCCGCATGATCTTCAACGTCTGCGCGATGATGCTCGCGCTGTATGCGATCCGCTTCCTGTGGGTGTGGCTGCTGCGCTGGTTCGCGAGCCGCCGCGCCGCGCGCCATGGCCTCGCCGGCACGATGGCCGGCGTACGCACGATCGCGGTGATGACGGTCGGCGGCGTGCGCGGCGCGGTCACGCTCGCCGGCGTGCTGTCGATTCCGGTCGCGCTGTCCGACGGCGCGCCGCTGCCGGGCCGCGACACCGCGATCTTCATCGCGTCGGCCGTGATCCTCGGCTCGCTGATCGTCGGGGTGATCGGCCTGCCGCTGCTGCTGCGCGGCGTGCGCTCGACGCGCAACCCGCTCGGCAACGAGGAGCGCATCGCACGCTCGGCCGCCGCGCAGGCCGCGATCCGCGCGATCGATTCGTCGCACGACGCGATCTCGGCCGATCTCGACGAATCGGGCGCGGCGCGCTGCGCGGACATCTCCGCGCGCGTGATGGATCAATATCGCCGCCGGCTCGCCGCGCTGGCCGACGACGGCCCCACACCGCGCGCGCAAGCGCAGCAGGCCGAAACGATGGAGCTGCAGATGCGGATCGCGGCCGTGCGCGCGGAACGCTCGGCGCTGTACCGGTTGCGCAGCGACAGCAAGATTTCCGACGAGACGCTGACGAAGCTGCTTCGCGAGATCGACCTGTCTGAAACCGCGCTGTCGACGCGCAAGAAAGGCATTGTTTGACGGGCCGGCTGCGGCCTGCGCGCAGCCACCGAAGATCATAAAAAAACGGCGATGCTCGCACGAGCATCGCCGTTTTCGCATCCACTCACGCTCGCGTTACTTCGCGACGACGACTGGAATCCCCTTCAGCATCCCCGCGCCCTTCATCTCGTCGAGCGCATGCTGCACGGCCGCGCTCGTCGCCGCGTCGATGCCGAGCTGCAGCGCGAGCTCGCGTTCCGCACGCTTCACGCCGGCCAGGTTGCGCACCTTCACGTGACCGAAGCCGCGCACGCGCGTGTGCAGGTCGGCCAGTTGCACGACCTGCGCCGCATTGCCGGGGGTCATCGCGGCGAACGCACGCGTGAGCGTCGTTTCGTAGTCGTCGGCCAGCGCGCGCTCCATCTTGCGCTCGACCGTGCGGCCGAACGGATCGAGCCACGTACCGCGCAGGCTGCGCACGCGCGCCAGCATGCCGAGCACCGGCCATATCCACTGGCCGAACACGCGCTTCTTCGGCGTGCTGCCGTCGCTGCCGGCCTTCGCGACCGTCGGCGGCGCCAGGTTGAACTTCACGCGGTACGTCTGCCCCGGCACGCCTTCGAACTGCGCTTCGAGCGCGGTGCGGAACGCGTCGTCCGTGTACAGCCGCGCGACTTCGTATTCGTCCTTCACCGCAAGCAGCCGGTAGAACGTCGTCGCGACCGCGCGCGTCAGCGCATCGTCGCCCTTCGCGCGCGCCGCGTTCACCAGCGCACGGTAGCGTTCGACGTAGCGCGCGCCGCCGTAGGCATCGAGGCGCGCCTCGCGATCGGCGATCAGCTCGGCAAGCGTCTCCGGCGCGGCGTGGACGGCCACCGCATGACGCGCGTTCCACAACGCGTCGAGACCCGCCGCGTCGCCGGCCGCCATCCGGCCGATCGAGAACGCGAGCTTGTTCATCGGCACCGCGACGTTGTTCAGCTCGATCGCGCGCATCATCGCGGCGTGCGACACCGGCACGAGGCCGAGCTGCCACGCGTAGCCGAGCATCAGGATGTTCGCGCCGATCGAATCGCCGAGGAATTTCGCGGCGAGCGCCTGCGCGTCGCAGCTCGACAGGTAGCCGTCGCCGGCCGCATGGTGCATTTTTTCAAGCAATGCGTCCGCATGCAGGTTCGCGTCGGGGTTCTGCACGAACGACGCGTTCGGAATCCGGTGCGTGTTGACGACGATCCGCGTGCGCACGTGACGCACCGTCTGCAGCGCCTCGGCGCTCGCGCCGACGACCATGTCGCACGCGAGCAGCACGTCGGCCTGCTGCGTGTCGATGCGCACCTGGTTCAGCCAGCGGTCGCTCGACGCGATCCGCACGAACGACAGCACCGAGCCGCCCTTCTGCGCGAAGCCCATGAAGTCGAGCACCGACGCGCTCTTGCCTTCGAGGTGCGCGGCCATGCTGATCAGCGCGCCGACCGTCACGACGCCGGTGCCGCCCACGCCCGTCACGAGCATGTCGAACGGCGCCGCGTCGAGGTGCGTCGCCGGCACCGGCAGCGCGTCGACGCGCGCGGCGAGCGCCGCTTCGTCGAACGCGGCGCCGGCCGCCTTCTTCAGCGCCGCACCTTCGACCGTCACGAAGCTCGGACAGAAGCCGTTCACGCACGAATAGTCCTTGTTGCACGACGACTGGTCGATGCGGCGCTTGCGGCCGAGCGGCGTCTCGAGCGGCTCGACCGACAGGCAGTTCGACTGCACGCCGCAGTCGCCGCAGCCTTCGCACACCGCATCGTTGATGAACAGACGCTTGTCCGGGTCGGGGAATTCGCCTTTCTTGCGGCGGCGACGCTTCTCGGCCGCGCAGGTCTGGTCGTAGATCAGCACGGTGACGCCGGGCGTTTCGCGCAATTCGCGCTGCACCGCGTCGAGTTCGCTGCGGTGATGGAACGTCGTGCCGGTCGGGAACTGCCCGTGATGGCCGTCGTACTTCTCCGGTTCGTCCGACACGACGACGAAGCGCGACACGCCTTCCGCCTCGACCTGCCGCGCGATCTGCGGCACCGAGATGCTGCCGTCGACCGGCTGGCCGCCCGTCATCGCGACCGCGTCGTTGTAGAGGATCTTGTACGTGATGTTCGCTTTCGCGGCGACCGCCTGGCGGATCGCGAGGATGCCCGAGTGGAAGTAGGTGCCGTCGCCGAGGTTCTGGAACACGTGCTTCGTGTTGGTGAACATCGCGTGCGCGGCCCAGTCGACGCCCTCGCCGCCCATCTGGATCAGCCCCGTCGTGTCGCGCTCCATCCACGACGCCATGAAATGGCAACCGATGCCGGCCTGCGCGATCGAGCCTTCCGGCACCTTCGTCGACGTGTTGTGCGGGCAGCCCGAGCAGAAATACGGCGTGCGCTTCACCGCGTCGGCCTCGTTCGACAGGATCTGCGGCGCGACGAGATCGACCACGCGCTCGCGCCGGTCGAGCGCCGGCTTGTGCCGCGCGAGCCATGCCGCGAACACCGGCAGGATGCGCGACGGACGCAGCTCGCCGAGCTCGGACAGCAGGCACGCACCGGCCGCGTCGTGCTTGCCGAGCACGCGCGGGCGGGCGCCTTCGGTGCGGTTGTACAGGTAGTCCTTGATCTGCTGCTCGATGACCGGGCCCTTCTCCTCGATCACCAGCACTTCGGCGAGCCCGTCGACGAAGGTTTCGATGCGCGTCATTTCGAGCGGATACGACAGGCCGACCTTGTAGATCCGCACGCCGGCCGCGTCGAGATCGGCGACCGTCAGGTCGAGGCGGCGCAGCGCTTCCATCAGGTCGAGGTGCGCCTTGCCGCAGGTGACGATGCCGACGTTCGCCTGCGCGCTCGGCGCGATCCACTTGTCGATGCTGTTGGCACGCGCGAAATGGCGCACCGCGTCGAGCTTCGCCGCGAGACGCGCCTCGATCGTGAGGCTCGGCAGGTCGGGCCAACGATTGTGCAGGCCGCCCGCCGGCGGCGTGAAGCCTTCCGGCGCCGGCCAGCGCGTCTGCAATGCATCGAGGTCGACGGTCGAGCCCGACTCGACCGTTTCCGAGATCGCCTTGAAGCCGACCCACGCGCCCGAGTAGCGCGACAGCGCCCAGCCGTACAGGCCGAATTCGAGCATGTCGGCGATGTTCGACGGGTTCACGACCGGCATGTGCCACGCCATCATCGCGAAATCGCTCTGGTGCGGCATCGACGACGACACGCAGCCATGGTCGTCGCCCGCGACGACCAGCACGCCGCCGTGCGGCGACGACCCGTACGCGTTGCCGTGCTTCAGCGCATCGCCCGCGCGATCGACGCCCGGTCCCTTGCCGTACCACATCGCATACACGCCCTCGACCGTACGCTCCGGGTCGGCCTCGACCCGCTGCGTGCCGAGCACGGCCGTGCCGCCAAGTTCCTCGTTGATCGCGGGCAGGAAGCGCACGCTGCTGGCGTCGAGCAGTTTCTTCGCCTTCCACAGCTGCTGGTCGACCATGCCGAGCGGCGAACCGCGATAGCCGCTGACGAAGCCGGCCGTGTTGAGCCCCTGTTCGGTATCGACCGCGCGCTGCATCAGCAGCAGGCGGATCAGTGCCTGCGTGCCGGTCAGGAAGATCCGGCCGCGCGTCGCGGTCAGGTTGTCGGTCAGGCGGTAGTCGGACAGGGCAGGCGTGCCGTCGACGGGCAGGCGGGCGGTCATGAGGGGATGTCTCCGGATTGTGCTGTCGTGCTGTTCTGGGCCGTGCGCGGCGGAGCGTCGGATGACGCAGGGTGCCGGCAGCGAATGGCTCTATTTTTTCGCGCGCGGCCGAGAATGTTTTTTCTCATCTTGCTCGGACCGGCCTGCCGTGAGAAAAACTGCGCAGCTTTTTGACGGGATTTGAGAGAGTTCTCGCGCGGGGCGGCCGGAGTGTGATGGGGAGGCGGGTCGCGGCGGTCGGATGGTCCGGCGGAAAAGGCGGGGCGTGCCGCGGGGCTCACCGTCAGCAGGGTGGATGGCGCTCGAGCCCCGTGCGACAAGGGTTTCGGGGCATCGGGCCGTCGTCCTCACCATTGGAATGCACAGCATTCCGATTGGTTGGCGACGTCGGATGTCCACAATGCCGCGCCACTCCGTCGATCGGCTCGCGCACTCACCGTTCGATTGCACAGCGTTTCGAGTGGCGTCGGGGCCGGGATATCCACATCAGGAATCGGCATGCGGGGCGCTCACCGTTGAAATTCACAGATCGGCGAGTGGATTTCGGCGGCGGATATCCACATCGGAAACCGCGCGTTTCGGCGGTCCTCCGTCTGCGCTCACCGTTCGAATACACAGGGGCGAGCGTGAGTTTGCCGGCCGGACATCTCGCCTGAACACGCTGGTCGAGCGATTGTTGGCTCGCTCTCACCGTTGAAATACACAGGGCTTCGACTGGCTGGCGGGGTAGTTGTCCACGTGCGGTACTGCGTTGCCTCCCGGCCATACGCGCACCCTCACCGTTGAAAACCACAGCGCTTCGAGTGATTGAGCAGGCCGGATATCCACATGGACGTACGTTCTCCGATCGATGACTGACGCACGTTTCGAAGCGTACCGCCAAGGGGCAATCCATATCGGAAGCGGCTCGTCATGCGGTCGGGCACGGATGCTCACCGTCGAAATACACAGTGCCGCGAGTCGTTTCGACGGACGGATATTCACATGGAGGTGCATTCTCCGATCAATAGCTGACGCACGTTTCGAAGCGTACCGCCAAGGGGCAATCCATACCGGAAGCGGCTCGTCATGCGGTCGGGCACGGATGCTCACCGTCGAAATACACAGTGCCGCGAGTCGTTTCTGCCGACGGATATCCACACGGGCACGCGCGTCGTCGTTGCTCCCACCTTGCGCTCCGGTCGGACAGGAACAGCGCTCGTGCGGCATCGGCAGTCGAACGGCAGCATTCCGACGGCCCTCGCGCCGATCGCCGGCTCACGCTCACCATTGAATTGCACAGCGCGCCGAGTCGCTGGAGAACGCGGATAGGCACGTCGAAATCTGCATATTGCGAACCACGCGCCGGCGCTCACCGTTAGAATGCACAGCCCTTCGATTGGGGGCCGGAGCCGGATATCGACGTGTTGGCGCCGGCAGGTTGCGATCACGCACTCTGCGCCAGTCGGCTAGAATGCGCGGCGCTCCGAACCTCGGCAACGACCGGAAACCCGCGCCAATGCAGGCACACCGCCAGATCGGGCGCGACACTCACCGTTGGCTTTCACAGCATTTCGCTTCGATTTGCCGCGAGTTGTCCACAACCCGCTTCATGTATCGCGCAGCGTCCGGTCACCCTCACCTGTGAAAACCACAGCGCGCCGAGTCGTTTCGGGCCGCAGATATCCACAACCGGCGCACGCCCGGATCTTCCTCTGCCGATCGACGGACGACTCGGCACGCAACAATCGGGAAAAGCTGGAAAGGCTGGAAAGGCTTGTCGGGCCGGCCTCGGCGGCACGCTCACCGTTCAAATGCACAGCGTTTCGAGTGATCGTGGTGAGCGGTTGTCCACATCCCTCCGCCGATGCCTCATCGCACCGGCGCGCACACCGGGCGACGTTATTCGGCAATCGACCGGATGATCTTCGCCGGATTGCCGCCGACCAGCGTATTCGGCGGGACGTCCCGGGTGACGACGGCCGCGGCTGCGACGACCGCATTCTCGCCGATCGTCACGCCGCCGATGATCGTCGCGCCCGCGCCGATCCACACGTTCCGCTCGATCACGATCGGCTTCGCGATCACGCCGTCGCGCCGCCGCGAAGGCTCGACCGGATGACCGGACGTGATCAGGCTGACGTTCGGGCCGATCATCACGTCGTCGCCGATCTCGAGTCCGCCCAGGTCGTAGAACGTGCAGTTCTGATTGACGAACACGTTGCGTCCGAGCTTCATACCGGCGCCGCCCGTCGCATGGAATGGCGGGATCAGCATGAAGCCGTCGTCCACCTGCGAGCCGATCAGTTCACCGAACAATGCGCGTACGTCCGCCGCATCGTCGAACGTCAGGCGGTTGAGCCGCGCGGTGATCGCCATCGCCCGCTTGACCTCGGCCACCATGGCCGCCGATTCGGGCGTTCTGCGCGGAATGATCGTGGTGCGATCGTCGGTTGTCATGCGTGACTTGTCTCCGGTGAGTGCGACGGTGCGTGATGCGTCGGCGACCGCGGCCGGGCGATTGCGTTACCGTATGCGCGGGTACTGGGCCATGAGCCGGGCGCAATGTAGCAATGCTGGTTCGCGCCAAGGATTTCTCTGAATTTTCATAACTAGTTTTTCTATAACTAGTTATATTACGAATTTCAGTCCCGCAAGGCTCTGCGGGTCATCTCCCGCGATTCACCGCTGCCCCAACGCATCGAATCAACTGCGTGCAACCGAATCTGGTACCCGTTGCCGGACGCCCTTGGCCCTGTGCCCCTAGCCGGGCGCCCCTAGCCGGGCGCCCCTGTCCCAACCTCCCGCGCTCGGGTACGCTTGAGCATCGACCGGATCGACAGCAGCACCCAAACGCGGAGGCGCGATGAAGCTCTACTACTGGCCGAAGACCCGGGCATTCCGGGCGCTGTGGATGCTCGAGGAAATCGGCGTGGTGTACGAACTCGTGCCGATCGACCTGCGCTCGCACGAACAGGGCAGCGACGCGTTCGTGCAGGTCAACCCGATGGCGAAGCTGCCCGCGCTCGACGACGGCAGCGCCCCGTTCGCCGAATCGGGCGCCGTGCTGCTCTATCTTGCCGACCGTTGCCCGGGCGCCGGGCTCGGCGTCGCGCCCGACGATCCGCTGCGCGGCCGCTTCCTCCAGTGGATGTTCTTCACGCCGACCTGCCTCGAACCGGCGATGGCCGAGAAATTCACCGGCGCATCGGGCAACCCGGTCGCGTTCGGCTGGGGCAATATCACGCGTGTGCAGCGCGCCCTCGCGCAAGCGCTCGCCCATAGCCGCTGGCTCGTCGGCGAACGCTTCACCGCCGCCGACCTGCTGCTCGCCAGCACGCTGAAGATCGCGTTCGACGCGCATCTGCTGCCGCACGAAGGCGTGCTCGGCGACTACGTCGCACGCGCCGAGGACCGCGACGCGTTCCGCCGCGCGGTCGCGATCGAACAGCGCGAAGCGGCGCGTCTGCTGCACGCATGACGCGCGACGGGGCGGCGCCCCGCCGCCCTTGATCACGCCTGCGCGGCCGGCCCCGGCGCCGACGCACCCGCGTCAATCACCACGCCCGGCGAACCGCGCTCGTCGGTATCGACGTCGATCGGCACGACTTCATGAAAATGCGTGTAATCGATATGCGTGATGCCGTCCTCATCGTGCATCAGGTCGACATAGCGGTGGCCCCAGCGGATCGCGTCATGTGCCCACTCGTGACGCGCCTGCATGACCTGCGCGGTGGTCTCGTCCGAGCCCTCGATCGTGATCAACAGCGACGCTTCGCGCGCGGCGAGCGACTCGGGCGTCTCGCCGAACAGCGCGCTCGACTCGTCGATCACGTGCATCAGGTTCCAGCCGAGCAGGAAGATCGGATGCTCGTTGCGCACGAGCGGCAGGTCGTGAATCTTGCGCAGCGAGTAGCCCTCGTGCGTGCCTTCGACGCGCATCAGCCGCAGTTTCGCCTGCGCCTCGGCAATCACGTTCTGGCGGGCATTCGCGGCGCGCACCATCAGCGTCATCCGGCCGTTGAGCGGCCGCACGATCGCGTAGCGCGCGAACAGGATCTTCGCCTGCGGCCGCGAAAACCGCGCGAACACGAGCCCCGTGGCCAGTGCGATGCCCGACATCCCGACGAAGATCTCCAACGTCGCGACGAGGTGCGCATAGACCGTCTGCGGATGCATGTCGCCGTAGCCGACGGTCGCAAGCGTCTCGACGCTGAAGAAGAACGCGCCGCCGAAGCCGGCCGGCGACTGGTTCGCGATCGGCGCATGGCCGAGCAGGTAGAGCGTCGCGAAGCCGCCGTTGAGCAGCAGGAACAGCACCGCGAGCGACAGGAAGAACACGGGCCAGCTGACCGTCAGCGCGCGATGGTAGAAGTCGCGCCAGCCGAGCGGCGGCATCCCGTACGCGATCACCGGGCGGGTGCCCGACCAGATCTTGCGGCCACGGCCGCGGGAGGCTGGGGAGGACGAATCGACGTTCATCGCGCGGCGCCGGTTGCAGGGAGGCGATGAGCGTAGCACGCGCGGCGGCGGGCGGGAATGCGGGCCGGTTTGGAACGGCAACGCGCCGCGCAGGCGTAAAAAAGCCGGCCGCACGAGCGGCCGGCTGCGTCGTCATGCGGGCTCGCGCGTCGCGCGCACCGCATTCACTTCCGGTCGACGATCACCTGGTCGAACGTGCCGCCGTCGGCGAAATGGGTCTTCTGCGCGTTCGCCCAGCTGCCGAAGACCTGCTCGACGCTGAACGTCTTCAGCGCCTTGAACTCGGCCGCATGCTTCTTCAGCACGGCCGCGTCGCGCGGGCGCAAATGGTGCTGCGCGATGATCTCCTGCGCTTCCGGCGTGTACAGGTAATCGAGATACGCCTGCGCGACCTTGCGCGTGCCCTTCTTGTCGACCACCTTGTCGACGACGGCGACCGGCGGCTCCGCGAGGATGCTCGCCGACGGATATACGGCGTCGAACTGCGCGCCCGATGCGCCCGTGTCCATCAGCGCGACTTCGTTCTCGAACGTGACGAGCACGTCGCCGATGCCGCGCTGCGTGAACGTCGTCGTCGCGCCGCGGCCGCCCGAATCGAGCACCGGCACGTTGCGGAAGATCGCCTTCTCGAAGTCGAGCGCCTGCTGGTCGGTCGCGCCCTTCTGCTTCTGGAAGCCCCATGCGGCGAGATACGCATAGCGGCCGTTGCCCGACGTCTTCGGGTTCGCGATGATCACCTGGACGCCCGGCTTCGCGAGATCGCTCCAGTCCTTGATCGCCTTCGGGTTGCCCTTGCGCACGAGGAACACCATCGTCGTCGAGTACGGCGAGCTGTTGTCCGGGAAGCGCGCGCGCCAGTCCTTGGGCAGAAGCTGCCCGCGCTCGGCGAGCAGGTCGATGTCGTTCGGCTGGTTCATCGTCACGACGTCGGCCTGCAACCCCTGCAGCACCGACAGCGCCTGCGCGCTCGATGCGCCGTGCGACTGCTTGATCGTGACCGTCTCGCCGGTCTTCTGCTTGTAGGCGGCGGCAAAGCTCGCGTTGATGTCCTTGTACAGCTCGCGCGTCACGTCGTACGACACGTTCAGGATCGACGTATCCGCGTGCGCGGCCGTCGCCGCCACGACCAGCGCCGCCGCCGCGCCCGTGTGCAGCCAGCGGCCGATCCCCTTGATGCTTGCCATCGTGATATGCCCCGTTTCCAGTGGTGGTGAATGTGCGTGACCGCACGCGTACGCGCTGTCATCGAAACGTAAGCGGGCATTCTAGCGGCCGGCCGCGGCGCGCCTTCCAATCAGTCGTGGAAAGCAAATCTCGAATTCTGCTAAACGGCGGCCGGGGCTCGCGCGCGCCGCCGCCCCGGTGTTAAGATCGCCGCTCAGCCCACTCACGGTTCATCCATGTCCGCTACCCTGCGCTCGCCCTCGATCCTCGCCGCCGTCGCGGCAGGTGCGCGCGCGGCCGGGCTGAAACTGAAAAAACGACTCCTCGACTGACGGGGACGTCGCGTCCCGTCAGGCGAATGCCGGACGGGATGCCCGCAGGTCGTTTCATTCTCCTTGCACGCACGCCTCGCTCCGGCACGCTGCCGGCGGAACGGTTCCTTCCCACTCCGTTTCCACCATGAGGCTTTGCATGAACACACGTTTCGAAGGTATCTGGCTGCCGATCATCACGCCGTTTCATCATGGCGAGGTCGACCATGCGGCGCTCGCGCGGCTCGCGCGCCGCTATGCGGCCGCGGGCATCGCAGGCTTCGTCGCGGGTGCGACGACCGGTGAAGGCGTGCTGCTCGACGCGCGCGAACAGGACGCGGTGTTCGCGACGCTGCGCGACGCGGCGCCCGGGCTGCCTATCGTCGTCGGGCTGACCGCGAGCGCGACGCACTTCGCGGCCGCCCGCGCGCGCGAACTCGCGGCGCTGCGCCCCGACGGGCTGCTCGTCACGCCACCCGTCTACGTGCGGCCGACGCAGGACGGCATCCGTCGCCATGTCGAAGCGATCGTCGACGCGGCCGACCTGCCGGTGCTCGTCTACAACATCCCGTACCGCACCGGCGTGAACGTCGAACTGGACACGCTGCAGGCGCTCGCGTGCGACTCGCGCGTCGCCGGCATCAAGGAATGCGGCGGTACGCTCGACCGGATGAGCCGGCTCGTGCACGACACGCCGCTCGCGATCCTGTCCGGCGACGACAACCAGAATTTCGCGGCGATGTGCGCGGGGGCGCACGGCGCGATCGCGAGCAGCGCGCACGTGCTGCCCGAATGGCATGTGCGCATCCACGCGCTACTGCGCGACGGGCGGCTCGCCGATGCGCGGCGCCTGTCGGTCGCGCTGCAGCCGCTCGTCGCGGCGCTGTTCGCGGAACCCAACCCGGCGCCGGTAAAGGCCGTGCTCGCCGCGCAAGGGTGGTGCGAGGACGGGTTGCGGCTGCCGTTCGTGCCGGCGAGCGAGGGGTTGCGGGAGCGGTTGGCGGCGATTTGCGCGACGCTCGAGGCGTCCGCGCAAATTACCGCGGCAGCGTAGGATTTCGCGCCGAAAACTGTTTCAAACCGTCAAAATCCGTGACGCGCCATACTGCGAAAGATGGCCGTCCGCGGTCACGAGCAACAGCGGTTCGTACCACGCCTGCGCGACGAGCAGGCGGTCGAATGGATCGAGATGGTAGTGGGGTAGATGACGCACGGCCGCGCCGTGCGCCATTCGAACCGGCAGTTCGCGGTACTCGCTCGTGTTGATCTTGTCGACCAGACGATCCACATCGACATCCAGCTTTCCCGTCCCGGCCTTGATCGCAACTTCCCAGATACTCACGCTGCTAACGAACACTTCATCGGCAGCGGTGATCAAACTGCGCGCGCGAACGCTCAGTTTCGGATCGTTCGCCACTGCCCAGAGAAAGATGTGCGTATCGAACAGCAGCCGCATTACTTCCCCATGAATGCGGCCAGTTCTTCGACGGAAAGCGGTGCATCGAAATCATCCGCAATCCACATCTGCCCCTCGAGGGCACCGAATGGATGAATCGGCCTGAGCGGCACGAGCCGGACCGCCTGCTTGCCGGCCTGCGTGATCACGACACGTTCGCCGGCAATCGCGGCATCGAGAAGCCGCTGCAGATCGAGCGTGGCTTCGGGGACAGTGGCAACTTGCATGATGAGCTCCATTGAGTGACCCACCATTGTTGCGACATTCGCGTCATTGCTCCAATAGGCCGAACGTCCAGCCGCTCGGACACTGGCTGGTCGTCGCGTCCGGAATCACGCCGCAAGCGCTCCCTCCGTCGCCGCCCCCACCGCCTGCGTCACGATCCGCGCGAGCCGGTCGACCGTCGGCGTCGCCGACGACGTGCGCCGCAGCAGGATCAGCGGCAGGCTCGGCAGCGCCGGCAGCCCGCACGACGCCGCATCGAGCACGCGCACCGACGCGGGCAGCCCGTAATGCGAGCGCACCGTCAGCCCGAGACCGGCCGCCGCGGCCGCCCATAAGCCGGCCAGGCTCGGCGTCGTGAACGCGACGCGCCACGGCATACCCGCGCGGTCGAGCGCATCGGTCGCCGCGCCGAAGAACCGGCACGGCCGGTCGAACACGACGAGCGGCAACGGCTCGCCCGTCGCACGCACGGCACGGCCGCCCTCGCCCTCACCGCGCACACCGCCCTCCCCACCCGCATCCCCGCCGCCGTCCATCATCGCGACACGCCCGCCCGCCACCGCGCCGATCCATTGCATCGGCACGTGCGCGATCGCCTCGCTGTCGACGCCCGACCGCGACACGAGCGCCGCCGACGCCGGATCGCCCCACACGAGCGCCAGATCGAGCTGGTTCGCATCGAGCCGGTCGAGCAGATCGGCGTTGCGCGCGACGCGCGCCTCGATCTTCACCTTCGGATGCGCACGCGCGAACCGCCCGAGCACGTCCGGCAGGATCGCCTCGCCGAAATCCTCCTGCAGCCCGACCCGGACCCAGCCGTCGAGCTTCACGCCGCGCACGGCCGCGGCCGCCTCGTCGTTCAGCTCGATCATCCGCCGCGCGTAGCGCACCATCGCGTCGCCGGCGTCGGTCAGCGCGAGCCCGCGCCCGGCTTTCACGAACAGCGGCGTGCCGGCCTGCTCCTCGAGCTTGCGAATCTGCGCGCTCACCGCCGACGACGAGCGCGCGACGCGGTCGGCCGCCTTCGCGAAACTGCCGAGATCCACGCCCGCGACGAGGCTGCGCAACGCCGCGACGTCGAAGTTGGGCCGCGCCAGCGCGGCATCGGCCCCCGCGAGCGGCTCGCCGCCGTCGCGCGGAATGTCTTGTCCAGTCATTTCAATCATCCTGTTTCATCGAACGATTCGTCAAAAACTTTCCGATTTTCAGGATGAATGTAGGCCGCCAGACTGTGGACGTCAACTTCGAACCGGGTCTACCGTCATGGATACGTCGTGCATCGCTTCTCCCTCCTCGCCTGCCCGCGACGTGCGCGGGCCCGCCCATCGCTGGCGCGTGCTGGCGACCGGCGTCGCCGCGAACCTGAGCTTTTCGGCCGCCGCGGCCGGTATTCCGACCACGGCCGTGTGGATGCGCTCGGCCTATCACCTCGACAACGGCGCGCTCGGCCTCGTGCTCGGCGCGCTCGGCTTCGGCGTCGCGCTGTCCGAGTTGCCGTGGGGAATCGCCGCCGACCGCTTCGGCGACCGCCGCGTGCTGCTGACCGGGCTCGTCGCGACGGCCGCGATGCTCGCGCTGATGGTGTGCACGATCGTCCCGACCGCGCACGCGGTGCCGCCGCTGATGCGCGTCGTCGCGGCGATGTGCTGCGTCGGCCTGCTCGGCGGCAGCGTGAACGGCTCGAGCGGGCGCGCGGTGATGCGCTGGTTCGGCGAGCGCGAACGCGGGCTCGCGATGAGCATCCGCCAGACGGCCGTCCCGCTCGGCGGCGGCCTCGGCGCGGCGCTGCTGCCGTCGCTCGCGTCGCATGCCGGCTTCGCCGCGGTGTTCGGTGCGCTGATGCTGCTGTGCGCGGGATCGGCCGCGCTCACGTGGCGCTGGCTGCACGAGCCGCCCGCCGAGCCGGCCGCGGCGCGCCTCGCTCCACACGTCGCCACGCCTCGCACGGCCCAACGGCCGCAGGCCGCCAGCCACGCGCGCAACCCGCTGGCGAGCCGCCCGGTGTGGCGGATCGTGCTCGGCATTGGCCTGTTGTGCGCGCCGCAGTTCGCGGTGCTCACGTTCGCGACGGTGTTCCTGCACGACTTCGGCCGGCTCGGCCTCGCCGGCATCAGCGCGGCGATGGTCGCGCTGCAACTCGGCGCGATGGTGATGCGGGTCTGGAGCGGCCGCCACACCGACCGGCACGGTAACCGCCGCGCGTACCTGCGCGGCTCCGTGTTCGTCGCGGCCGGGTCGTTCACGCTGCTTGCGGCGGCCACGGCCGGCAGCCCGCATGTGCCGCTCGCCGCGATCGTCGCGATTCTCGTGTTCGCCGGCATCTGCGTGTCGGCCTGGCACGGCGTCGCGTACACGGAGCTCGCGACGCTCGCCGGCGCGAACCACGCGGGCACCGCGCTCGGGATGGCGAACACGGTCGTCTACCTCGGGCTGTTCGCGACGCCGCTCGCGATTCCGCCGCTGCTCGCCGCGAGTTCGTGGAGCGTGGTGTGGCTCGCGGCGGCGCTGGTCGCGAGCGCGACCTATCCGCTGTTCGCGGCGAAATAGCCGCCGACCGTTTCACTCGGGCGACTCGGGCGACGCGGGCATCGCGGCAAAGACCCGCGACGCCCGCTCCCCCCGTCAGGCCGCCTCGCGCGCCAGCGCGCGCCGCGCGGCCGGCCGTTCGGCCTCGCGCTGCGCATGAGCGGTCCATGCAGGATGCCGCGTCATGTCGAGCCCGATCGCGACGCCCCAGCGATACAGCACGAGCAGGAACGGACCGACGATCGAATGCGCGCCCGGCTCGGCCCACGTGCGGCCGTCGGCCAGCAGGGCTTCGATCGACGCGTTCGCGGCGTCGATCGTGCCGCGCCCGTGCGCGCTGACCGCGCCGTGCAGCGCCGGATCGTCGATGAAGCGGCCCGGCCGCCACAGCGCGCCGTAGCCGACGCCATGCACCCAGCCGACCAGCCAGGCGAGCCATTCGTGGCACCGCGCCTCGCGCAGCGGATCGTCGAGCGGCAGCAATTGCGCATCCGGATAGCGGCGCGCGAGATACGTGAGGATCGCCGGCGTTTCGGTCAGCGCGCGCGGCTCGCCCGGAATCGCGAGCACGGGCACGCGCGCTTTCGGGTTGATCGCGAGATAGCGCGCTTCGAGGTTCTGCTGCTCGCGCACGGACACGATCTCGACGTCGAACGGCGCGCCGGTTTCCTCCAGCGCGATGTGGGCGGCGAGCGAGCAGGCGCCCGGCGAAAGATAGAGACGATAGGCGTTCATGGCGGTGTGGCCCGACGGGCTGTGGAAGACGGAACCGAGTGTAGGAACGCACGCCGCCGCGCGGCAAACGATGAATTGTCGTGCTCGGACATTAGTGTTACTAATACCCGTATGCGACGCATCCACCTCCCTCCGCTGCAGACGCTGCGCGCGTTCGAAGCCGCCGTGCGGCTGCAGAGCTTCACGCGCGCGGCCGACGAACTCGCACTCACGCAAGGCGCGGTCAGCCAGCACATCCGCGCGCTCGAGGCGCAGCTCGGCTATCCGCTGTTCACGCGCGAACGCAACGGCGCGACGCCGACGCACGCCGCGCATGCCCTCGCACTGCAGGTTCGCCAGGGCCTGAGCGTGCTCGAACGCGCGTTCGAGCCGACGCTGGCGGTGCGCCGCCGCCCGCGCACCTGCGACGTGACGCTGAACGTGAGCGTGCTGCCGAGCGTCGCCGAGCGCTGGCTCGTGCCGCGCCTGCCGCGCTTCTCCGCCGCGCATCCGCACATCTCGATCGTGCTGCATCCGGACGTGGCGCTCGCGCCGCTGCGCAAGCGCGATCGCATCGACGTCGCGTTGCGCTACGGGCCCGGCACGTGGCCCGGGGTCATCGCCGAGAAGCTGATGAACGAGACGATCTTCCCGGTCGCGAGCCCTGCATACCGCAATCGCGACGGCGTCGCGCCGCGCACGCCGGCCGACCTCGTGCGCGCGACGTTGCTGCGTCATCCCGCGCAGCCGTGGGAACCGTGGTGCCAGGCCGCGCGGCTCGACCTCACCGAATCCGCGCGCGCGCCGCGCTTCACCGACACGAACGCGCTGATCGACGCGGCACTGAAAGGCCGCGGCGTCGCGCTCGCGCGCCGCTCGCTGATCGAGCCGGAACTCGCCGACGGCACGCTCGTGCGCGTGTCGACGGTACGCATCACCGACGTGTACGCGCACTACGTCGTGTGGCGCCCCGGCCATCCGCACGAAGCCGCGATCCGTACCTGGCTCGACTGGCTGCGCAGCGAAGTGCGGCGCAGGACGCCGCGGCGCTGACGCCAATGCCGATGCCGACGCTCACGCGCGCATCGGCATCGCCACCTTGTCGAGCGTGATCGGCAGATCGCGCACCCGCACGCCGGTCGCGTGATAGACCGCATTGGCGATCGCGGCCGGCACGCCGGTGATGCCGATCTCGCCGATGCCGCGAATGCCGAGCGGATTGAAATGCGTGTCGTTTTCGTCGACGAAACTCACGTCGAGTTCGCCGATGTCCGCGTTCACGGGCACGTGATATTCGGCGAGATTCGCGTTCGTGAAGCGGCCGTGGCGCACGTCGAGATGCGAGCCTTCCTCGAGCGCGGTGCCGAGCCCCCACACCATCCCGCCGATCAACTGGCTGCGCGCCGTCTTCGCGTTGAGCAGGCGGCCGACGCTGTAGACGCCGACGATGCGCGGCACGCGAATCGTACCGAGCTCGGCGTCGACGTGCACTTCGGCAAACACCGCGCCGAACGAATGGGACGCATAGCGCGACTTCTCGTCGCCGGGCTTCGCCGTCGCCTGCGCGTCGATCGGCTGGCCGCCCGCACGCGCGATCACCGCCGCGGCCGGATCGCGCCGCGACGGGTCGCCGCGATGCACGACCCAGCCGTTGTCGACCGTCACGTCGTCGGCCGCGGTGCCATGCAGCGGCGATCCGGAGTCGGCGATCGCCAGCGCGATCAGCTTCGCGCGCGCCTGCAGCGCGGCCTCGCGCACGGCGGGCGCCACGCTAGCCGCCGATTGCGAGCCGCCCGATACCGGCGCGCGCGGCAGACTGGAATCGCCGAGCGCGAAGCGCACGTTCTGCGGCGCGAAACCGAGCGCATCGGCCGCGACCTGCGTCATCACCGTGTAGGTGCCGGTGCCGATGTCCTGCGTGCCCGACGCGACTTCGGCCGTGCCGTCCGGCAGGATGCGCGCCCGCGCCGACGCTTCGCTGCGGTTCGCCGGATACGTGGCGGCCGCCATCCCGAGGCCGATCAGCGTGTCGCCATCGCGCATCGTGCGCGGCGCACCGGTGCGGCGCGACCACCCGAAGCGCCGCGCGCCGGCCTCGTAGCATTCGCGCAGCTTGTTGCTCGACCACGGCTTGCCGTCCTGCGGATCGACCTCCGCGTAATTCGCGAGCCGCAGCGCGACCGGGTCCATGCCGAGCCGCCACGCGAGCTCGTCCATCGCCGATTCCAGCGCGAACGAGCCCGACGCCTCGCCGGGCGCGCGCATGAACGTCGGCGTGCCGACGTTCAGCGACACGATCCGGTGCGTGGTTGCCTGGTTCGGCACCGCGTACATGATGCGCGACGGCATCCCGCACATCTCCATCCAGTCCTCGAACGTCGACGTAGTGGCGATCGTGTCGTGGCGCATCGCGGTCAACGCTCCATCTTGGCGTGCGGCCAGCACGATGCGCTGCTCGGTGAACGGCCGCCCGCCGACCGGACCGAACATCTGAGGCCGCGTCAGCGCGAGACGAACCGGGCGCCCGACCTGCTTCGCGGCCATCGCGCACAACGACACGTGCGACCACGACGAACCCTTGCAACCGAAGCCGCCGCCGAGGAACGGCGAAATCACGCGCACGTGCTCCGGCGCGATGCCGAACACGGCGGCCACCGCCGTGCTCGCGCCCGACACGCCCTGCGTCGCGTCGTGCAGCGTGAGTGTCGGGCCGTCCCAGCGCGCCATCGTCGCGTGCGGCTCGATCGGGTTGTGGTGCTGCATCGGCGTCGTATAGGTTGCGTCGACACGCACCGCGCCTTCGCGCAGGCCGGCCTCGACGTCGCCGCGCTGCGTATCCATCGCGCGGCCCTGCTGCTTCGGCGGCACGCGCGCGCCGCGCTTCGCCTGCGCGAAATCCACCACCGCCTCGCTCGCGCGATAACGCACCTGCACCGCATGCGCGGCGTCGGTCGCCTGCTCGAGCGTTTCGGCGACGACGACCGCGACGGGTTCGTTGCTGTAGCGCACCGTGTCGTCCTGCAGCAACGTGAGCCGGCGCCCGGCGGGCGGCGACAGCGGCGGCCGGCCGCCGTTGGGCAGCCGCATCGCGTTCTCGTGCGTGATCACGATCAGCACGCCCGGCATCGCGCGGGCGCGCGCCGCATCGATCGATTCGATGCGGCCGGACGCGATCGTGCTCGTCACGAGCACCGCATGCGCGAGCCGCGCATCGGAGAATTCGGCCGCGTAGTGCGCGCCGCCCGTCACCTTCAGCACGCCGTCGACCCGGTCGAGCGGTTGTCCCGTCAACGTGTTCATGCGGCACCTCCCGTGGCGGCGGCTGCCGTTCCGACCGCACGGACGATCGCCCGCTGCGCGAGCGCGACCTTGAAGCCATTGCCGTCGAGCGGCCGCGCATCGTGCAACGCCAGCGCGGCCGCCTCGCGCAGTGTCGCGTCGGTCGGGGTACGGCCCGCGAGATGCGCTTCCGCCTCTCTCGCGCGCAGCGGCTTGTGCGCGACGCCGCCGAGCGCGATCCGCGCGTCGGCGACGCGCGGGCCGTCCATCCGCAGCGCGGCCGCGACCGACACCAGCGCGAACGCGTAGCTCGCGCGATCGCGCACTTTCAGATAGTGCGCATGGTCGGCAAAGCGCGGCGGCGGCAAGTCCACCGCGGTGATCAGTTCGCCCGGTTCGAGTGTCGTGTCGAGATCGGGACGGTCGCCCGGCAAGCGGTGAAACGACGCGATCGGAATCTGCCGTGCGCCGCGCGGGCCGCTCACCTGCACGACGGCGTCGAGCGCGGCGAGCGCGACGCTCATGTCCGACGGGTTCACCGCCACGCACTGCGGGCTCGCGCCGAGGATCGCGTGCATCCGGTTGTGGCCGCCGATCGCCGCGCAGCCGCTGCCCGGGTCGCGCTTGTTGCACTGTGCGAACGCGGGATCGTAAAAATACGGGCAGCGCGTGCGCTGCATCAGGTTGCCGCCGACGGTCGCCATGTTGCGCAATTGCGCGGACGCGCCGGCGAGCAGCGCCTGCGACAGCAGCGGATAGTCGGCGCGCAGGCGCGGATGGTCGGCTGCGTCGCTGTTGCGCACGAGCGCACCGATGCGCACGCCGCCGCCAGGCAGCGCGTCGACCGAATCCAGACCCGCGATGCGCGTGATGTCGATGAGCGTGACGGGCCGCGCGACGCCGCCCTTCATCAGGTCGAGCAGGTTCGTGCCGCCGCCGATGAAGGCCGCGCCGGGCCGCTGCGCCGCGCGCACGGCGCCGGCGACGTCCGTCGCGCGTTCGTAGGAGATCGCTTCCATTGCGGTGCCCTCCGTCGGCTAGCCGTGCGCCGCATGCGCGGCGCGCACGGCGGCGACGATGTTCGGATACGCGCCGCAGCGGCACAGGTTGCCGCTCATGCGCTCGCGGATCTCGTCGTCCGACAGGTGCTCGGGACGGCGCCGCACGTCGTCGGTGGCCGCGCTCCCCGCACCTGCCGCGAACTCGTCGAGCAGCGCGGTCGCCGAGCAGAGCTGGCCGGACGTGCAGTAGCCGCACTGGAACGCATCGCATTCGACGAATGCGCGCTGCACCGGGCTCAGCTCGCCGCCGCGCGCCAGCCCTTCGACGGTCGTGATCCGCGCGCCTTCGTGCATCACCGCGAGCGTCAGGCAGGCGTTGATGCGTCGCCCGTCGACGAGCACCGTGCACGCGCCGCACTGCCCGCGATCGCAACCCTTCTTCGTGCCCGTGAGTCCCGCGTATTCGCGCAGTGCGTCGAGCAGCGTGACGCGCGGTTCGAGTTGCAGCGTGTACGCGCGTCCGTTGATGTCGAGACGCACGGGCCGCGCCGGCACCGTATCGCGGCGGGGCGCAGCCGGCGTGGATGCCGCGTGCGGCGGCTGCGGATGAACGTGCGATGCGGCGCTGACGGTCGCGGCAGCCGCCGCGGATTGCAGGAAGCGGCGCCGCGCGGCGCTGGACGGCGTATCGTGCGACAGCGGCGGCGCCCCCGCTGAATGGCTGGTCCCGAGCGGCGACGGGGCGGCATCGCGCGCCGGTTCGGCGGACGGAGAATCGGATCGATCGCTGGACATGACTTCTGCTCGCTCCATGGTGGATGGACGCGGATGTGCCGCCCGTGCCCGAATGGCAGCACGGTTGGCACGCGCATCGGCAAAGAGCAATTCGGGTGCCGCGAAATTGTGGGGACAGCGTGCCGGTGCGGTGCCGGCCGCCTGTGCGTGGCGCATACCGGGCAACAGCTGGCCGCGTTGCCGGTGATAGCGGCTCCATGACGCCACGCTGGCGCGCGGCTGGCCGTTCGCTGACGAAGCGGCAATAACGCCCGGTTTTTGGGCGTGACGGGCCGCGCATCGGTCGCAAGTTGCCGGGCGCATTGGCCATGCCGCGCATGGCGCGCGCGTCGCCGCGGCCGGGTCGCGGCGTGGCGCGCCGTGTAAATGTGCGCAGCATCCGCGTCTGCTGGAAAATTCCGCCATGCGTGCCGGCGGATCGCCGCGACGGCCTTCGGTCAGCCTGACGAAAACCTGTCGCGATCACGCCCCGAACGCAGACGATTCACCGAAACGTCGCATCGCGGCGGCATACTCGAAAACGTTTCCCGATCAGCCTGCCAGGAGAAAAGTCATGCGTCGCGTTTCCGTCGCCGTCGTTCTGTGTACCGCCGTGTTCGTCGCCGCGTGCAGCGACGACGCACCGCACGACGCCAACGCGACCGACGCCGCGCCGCAGGCCGGCGCCTCGAGCGGCGCCGCCAGCGCGTTCAACAGCGACGCGACCGCGAATACGGCCGCGTCCGATGCCGCGCCGCTCGCGCTGCCCGTCGTGCACTACCCGCCCGATGACGACGACGATGCGAAGCCCGCCGCGAATGCAGCAGCCTCCAGCACGGCCGCGTCGTCGCCGGGCTGATTCCGTCGCCACGTGATAGAAGTCGGTACCGCTCGGGGAGAGCGGCGGGCGCTCACGTCGAGCCAGCGCTGGCATGACGTAACGGTCGGCGACGGCACGAACGGCACGGTGTCGCACCACCTCACGGGCGATGCCGAGCCCGGCCGGCCAAGCGATTCGGACCCGGCCGCCGTCAGGCCTGTGCGCGCGCCACAAGCGCAACAAGCGCCGCAAGCGCGACGGCGCGCGATGCCGCGACCGCCGCCGCGCGGCATGCGCCGCGCAACCCGCCCGTCAGACCGCGTGCGCGAGCGCGCGATCGACGAGCGCGGCCTCGAAGCCGTCGTCCGCGTCGCGAAAGCGCAGCGGCGCCGCGCAATGCACCAGCGTGTCGATGAAATATTTCGCGCGCGGCCACGGCCCGAAGCCGGCCGCCGTGTTGATGTGCCCGGCGTCGCCGAGGTTCACGAATGCGCTGCCCAGTCGCTGCGCGAGCGCGCGCGCATCGGCGAGCGGCATCCACGGATCGGTCTCGCTGCCGATCACGATCGACGGCACCGCGAGCCGGCGCGCGTCGAACGGCCCGGCAAAGGTGAATTTCTTCGGGCTGGCCGGCGCGACGAACAGCACGCCCGCGACGTCGCCCACATGCGGCCACTGCGCGAGCGCATGCGCGGCCGCGAGGCAGCCGAAGCTGTGCGCGGCGAGCACGAACGGGCCGCGCTCGCGATCGAGCAGCGCGCGCACCGATTGCGCCCAGCCCGCGAGATCGGGCGCGTCCCAGTCGTGCTGCTCGACGCGCAACGAGCGCGGGAACTGCCGCTCGAGCCAGGTCTGCCAGTGGGCGCCTTCGCTGCCGTGCAGGCCCGGAACGGTGACGAGCCGCGGCGGCCACGCCGATTTGCTGCATGCGCGCATGATTGCCCTCCGCTTGCTTGAAGACGAGGTTCGATTGTGGCGTCGGGTACGCGGCGACCGAACCAATATTTTGTGCTTTGCTTTTGCTCGGCCGACGGCCCGGCGACCGTGCGAAACGCGGCCCGGGTCGAACGCCCGGCCCGCACGACGGCGCAATGCGCGGCGAAACCGTAGAATGTGGGCTTCCCGTCTGCTTCACACGGAACCGTCCCCGCGCCGACGCGCCGGGCCGGTCGTCAGGAGTCGCCCGATGTCCGCTACGTCCGCCGGCGCGCCGCGCCCGGCTCTACTCGTCGTTCCCGCGACGCACCTCGCCGGCGCGCGCGCCGTCACGCAATGAAGATCCTGTTCCATTCACCGCATCAGGACGCCAGCGCATGGCGCGACGAGATCGCGCGTGCGCTGCCGGAAGCCGAACTGCGCGCCTGGCAGCCGGGCGATACGGCCGCCGCCGACTACGCGCTCGTGTGGCGCCCGCCGCGCGAGTTGTTCGCGCCGCGCGACGGCCTGCGCGCGATCTTCAACCTCGGCGCGGGCGTCGATGCGCTGCTCGCGCTCGAGCACGCGCATCCGGGCACGCTGCCCGCGCACGTGCCGCTGGTGCGGCTCGAAGATTCCGGCATGGCGCAGCAGATGGTCGAATACGTGACGCACGCGGTGCTGCGCTACCTGCGCCGTTTCGACGAATACGACCTGCAACAGCGCGAACGCCGCTGGCAGCCGCTCGAACCGCATGCGCGCGCGAACTTCACCGTCGCCGTCCTCGGCCTTGGCGTGCTCGGCGCCGAGGTCGCCCGCGCGCTCGCCGCGCTCGGCCTGCCGGTGCGCGGCTACAGCCGCAGCGCGAAGCAGCTCGACGGCGTCACGACCTTCGCCGGCGACGGCGCGTTCGACGCGTGCATCGACGGCGCGAAGGTGCTCGTCAACCTGCTGCCGAGCACGCGCGATACCGACGGCATCCTGTCGGCGCGCGCGTTCGCGCGGCTCGCGCCCGGCGCGTACGTCGTCAACGTCGCGCGCGGCGCGCATCTCGTCGAAGCCGACCTGCTCGACGCACTTGCAAGCGGCCAGGTCGCCGCGGCCACGCTCGACGTGTTCCAGCACGAACCGCTGCCGGACGACCATCCGTTCTGGCGCGCGCCGCGCATCACGATCACGCCGCACAGCTCGGCCGAGACGCTGCGCACGGAAGCCGTCGAGCAGATCGCCGGCAAGATCCGCGCGTTCGAGCGCGGCGCGCCCGTCAGCGGCATCGTCGACTACGCGCGCGGCTACTGAATTCCGCCTACACAAAACCGGAGACAACCATGACGTTCCCCACCGCCGTCAAGATCGTCGAAGTCGGCCCGCGCGACGGGCTGCAGAACGAGAAGACCTTCGTGCCGACCGACGTGAAGATCGCGCTCGTCGACCGGCTGTCGCGCGCCGGCTTTCGCAACGTCGAGGCCGCGTCGTTCGTCTCGCCGAAATGGGTGCCGCAGATGGCCGACGGCGCCGACGTGATGGCCGGCATCGAGCGCCGCGCGGGCACCGTGTACTCGGTGCTCACGCCGAACCTGAAGGGCTTCGAGCATGCCCTCGCCGCGCGTGCCGACGAAGTCGTGATCTTCGGCGCGGCGAGCGAGGCGTTCTCGCAGCGGAACATCAACTGCAGCATCGCCGAGAGCATCGCGCGCTTCGAGCCCGTCGCGAAGGCCGCGAAGGACGCGGGCCTGCGGCTGCGCGGCAGCGTGTCGTGCACGCTCGGCTGCCCGTACCAGGGCGAGGTGCCGGTCGCGTCGGTCGTCGACGTCGTCGAACGGTTCGCGGCGCTCGGCTGCGACGAGATCGACATCGCCGACACGATCGGCGTCGGCACGCCGAAGCGCACGCGCGAAGTGCTCGCGGCCGTCACGCGCGTGTTCCCGCGCGAACGCCTGTCGGGCCACTTCCACGACACCTACGGCCAGGCGCTCGCGAACATCTACGCGGCGCTGTTCGAAGGGATCGAGATCTTCCACGCGTCGGTCGCGGGCCTCGGCGGCTGCCCGTACGCGAAGGGCGCGACCGGCAACGTCGCGACCGAGGACGTGCTGTACCTGATGCAGGGCCTCGGCATCGAGACCGGCATCGATCTCGCGCAGGTCGTCGCCGCAGGCGATTTCATCTCGAACGCGATCGGCCGCGCGAACGTGTCGCGCGCCGGGCGTGCACTGCTTGCCAAGGCGCAGAGCGCGGCCGACGCCGCGAACTGCGTCTGATCATCTCGTTCCACGGATTCCCCGACATGACGACACCCGCTTCATTCGATTCCCTCCCCGATTCCGCGCGACGCGTCGCGCTGCTGCTGCGCGAGCGCGGCCATGCGAAAGGCATCGTGATGCTCGCCGAAACCGGCAAGACGTCGGCCGAGGCCGCGGCCGGGCTCGGCTGCTCGGTCGCGCAGATCGCGAAGTCGATCCTGTTTCGCCGGCAGGCCGACGGCGCACCCGTGCTGGTGATCGCGAGCGGCGTCAACCGCGTGGATGAAAAGAAGGTCGCCGCGCAGGTCGGCCCGGTCGGCCGCGCGGACGCGAAGTTCGTGCGCGACAACACCGGCTATGCGATCGGCGGCGTCTGTCCGATCGGCCATCTGGTCGAACCGGTCACGCTGATCGACGCCGACCTGCTCGCGCTCGACAGCCTGTGGGCCGCCGCCGGCCATCCGCACGCGGTGTTCAACCTGTCGCCGCACGAGCTCGTGTCGCTGACGGGCGCGCCGGTCGCGGACGTCGCGTTGCGGGAGTCCGCATGAGCGACGTGACGATGCCGGTCGCCACGGTCGCGTCGCCGTGCACGGACGTCTGCCGGATCGATCCGCGCACCGACTGGTGCGCGGGCTGCCTGCGCACGCGCGGCGAGATCAAGGGATGGCGTGAGTCGGACGACGACGAGAGGCGCGCGCTGCTCGCGCGGCTCGACGCGCGGCGGCGCCTGATCGCGGGCAGCGAGACATAAAAAAAAGCCGTTCAACCTCACGGGCGAACGGCATCGAGATCGGAATCCTGTGAACGTGATCAACGTCACAGCCCGCATCATACGAGCGACGCGACCGCATCGCATCGGGTGTTTCCCTACAACTTCTTACAGCGCTTTTCACGGCTGCGCGCGACAGCCGCGTGATGTCATTTCGTGCGCAACCGTCGTTCCCGATACGCGCCCTCGACGGGCCGTCGCGTCACCGCGCGGCCGCGTCGAATCGTCTGACCGTTTCAGTTGCCGACCGCCGCGCGACGCGTGGGCACGATCCTCCAGCCGAGGTTCACACCGGCCGCCGCGAGCAGGATCAGCAGCGCGCCGAATACCTGCGTCCACGCGAGCGTCTGCCCGAACGCGACGCGATCGACGACGATCGCGACGACCGGATAGACGAACGACAGCGCGCCCGTCATCGCGGTCGGCAGCTTCTGGATCGCGCCGTACAGCAGCACGTACATCAGCCCGGTGTTGACGATGCCGAGCACGATCAGGTCGAGCCATTGCCCGGCCGTCGCCGGCAACGTGTCGAAGTGCGCGAACGGTGCGAGCAGCACGATACCGAGGCCGACCTGCAGCAGTGCGAGCAGATGCGGCGGCGTGCCCTTCAGGTGCTTCGTGATGATCGACGAGATCGCATACAGGAATGCCGCGCCGAGCGACAGCGCGACGCCTTCCAGATATTCGCCGGGCACCGCGAGCACGGCCGGCTCGACGCGCACCACGAACACCAGCCCGGCGAACGCGAGCGCGAGCCACGCGAGCGTCGACGCGGTGATCCGCTCGCGGAACACGATGGCCCCGAGCGCGACGAGCATGAACGGCTGGGTGTTGTAGACGGCGGTCGCCATCGAGATCGACGCGCGCGAATAGGCGGCGAACAGCAGCAGCCAGTTCGCGACGATCGCGAGGCTGCCGAGCGCCACGAGCGCGAGCATCCGCGGCGAGAACAGCGAGCGGCGCAGGAAGCCGAACGCCGCGCAGACGATCGCGAGCGTCGCGGCGCCAAATATGCAGCGGAAGAACACGACATTGGTCAGCGGCTGCTGCGACGACATCACGAGCCAGCCGATCGTGCCGGACATCAGCATCGCGACGATCATCTCGGCGGCGCCGCGGCGAATTTCATTCGAGGCCATCATGAACTCCGTTGAAAAGCGGGGATGAGTTCGATTCTAGAAACTTGCTTTCGCCATAACCATGACTAAACTGAAGTGAATCCGCCAATTCACCTTCGAAAGCAAAGCGATCATGCCGAAACGCCTTTCCCCGCCCGCCGTCGCGTCGCTCGACGCGACCGACCGCGCGATCGTCGCCGCGCTGGCCGACGACGCGCGCCTCGCGACCAGCGAACTCGCCCGGCAGATCGGACTGTCGGCGCCCGCGACCGCCGACCGCGTGCGGCGGCTCGAGGCGCAAGGCGTGATCGCCGCATTCACCGTCGAGCTCGATCCGCGCGCGCTCGGCTACACGCTGCAGGCGATCGTCCGCGTGAAGCCGCTGCCGGGCCAGTTGCATCTGGTGGAGGAGTTGCTGCGGCGGATTCCCGAGTTCGTCGAATGCGACAAGGTCACCGGCGACGACTGCTTCATCTGCCGGCTCTACCTGCGCACGATCGAGCATCTCGACGACATCCTGTCGAAGGTGACGGAGCGCGCGGAGACGAGCACCGCGATCGTGAAATCGACGCCCGTGCCGCGCCGCCTGCCGCCGCTCGTCGAGGACGACCACGCACACCGCTGAGCCGCGACGGCAAGCGTACATCCCTGAGCCGCGGGCGGCACGCGCCGCCCGCGCGCCCGCACCGTCATGCCGCCGCGTCGCGCGCCTCGAAGAACGCGAGCAGTTCGTCGATCAGCGCGGCGGGCGCCTCTTCCGGAATGTAGTGCCCGCAATCGAGCGCACGGCCGCTGACGTCGCGCGCGACGCGCCGCCATTCGTCGAGCGGATCGAAGCAGCGGCCGACGACGCCGTGCTCGCCCCACAGCACGCGCAGCGGGCACGCGACCTTGTTGCCGCGTTCGAGATCCGCACGGTCGTGCTCGAGATCGATCGTCGCGGACGCGCGGTAGTCCTCGCACATCGCATGCACGGCGCCCGGTTGCGCGAGCGCCGCCCGGTACGCGTCGAGCGCCTCGGGCGCGAACGGCGCCAGCCCGGCCGACCGGTTGCCCATCACGCGCTCGATGTACGCATCGGTGTGCGCGCCCACCAGCGTCTCGGGCAGCGGCTCGGGCTGGATCAGGAAGAACCAGTGGAAATACGCGGTCGCGAACGCGCGATCGGTTTTCTCGTACATCGCGAGTGTCGGCGCGATATCGAGCAGCATCATCCTCTCGACGGCGTCCGCGTGATCGAGCGCGAGCCGGTGCGCGACCCGCGCGCCGCGATCGTGCGCGCACACGTGGAACTGCTCGAAGCCGAAATGCCGCATCACGGCGACCTGGTCCGCCGCCATCGCCCGTTTCGAATACGGCGTGTGCCGCGCGTCGCTCGGCGGCCGGCCCGATGCGCCGTAGCCGCGCAGGTCGGTGGCGATCACCGTGAAGTGATTCGCGAGCGTCGCCGCAACGCGATGCCAGATCATGTGGGTCTGCGGATGGCCGTGCAGCAACAGCAACGGCGGACCCGTGCCTCCTTTGACACCGAAAATGTCGGTGTCCTGCACCGTCACGCGAAACGGTGCAAACGCCTCAAACGACATGGTTTGTTTCTCGTTGGTTTGTTATGGCGGCTATTTTAGGAGCGACGACGCGTCTTCACAGCGGCGCAAGCACGCGAAACCGTAGAAAGAGAACACTCACTCGATTGCCGGCACACCGCGCAGTTTGTTAAGCTCGCGTAGAATCGCACGACCGTTCGTATTAATATGAACGAACGCGTTGCGCAGCTACACTCAATACACTCGAATCACCGTCCGACCGCAACGCCCCCCGGAGACTGGAGACATCACATGGCATTGCCCACCGTCCTGCAGAACCTGACGCTGCCCGTCATCGCGTCGCCGATGTTCATCGTCAGCTACCCCGAACTCGTGCTCGCGCAATGCAAGGCGGGCATCGTCGGTTCGTTCCCCGCGCTCAACGCGCGCCCGGCCGAACTGCTCGACGCGTGGCTCACGCAGATCCAGTCGGAACTCGCCGACCACAAGGCAAAACATCCCGAGGCGGTGATCGGCCCGATCGCGGTCAACCAGATCGTCCACCAGTCGAACGCGCGGCTCGAGCACGACGTGCGCGTGTGCGTCGAGCACAAGGTGCCGATCTTCATCACGAGCCTGCGCGCACCGGCGCGCGAGATCGTCGACGCGGTGCACAGCTACGGCGGCATCGTGCTGCACGACGTGATCAACCTGCGGCACGCGCAGAAGGCGCTCGAAGCGGGCGTCGACGGGCTGATCCTCGTCGCGGCCGGCGCCGGCGGCCACGCGGGCACGACGTCGCCGTTCGCGCTGGTCGGCGAAGTCCGCAAGATCTTCGACGGCCCGATCGTGCTGTCCGGCTCGATCGCGAACGGCGGCTCGATCCTCGCCGCGCAGGCGATGGGCGCCGACTTCGCGTACATGGGCACGCGCTTCATCGCGACGCAGGAAGCGCATGCGATCGACGACTACAAGCACGCGATCCTGAACGCGAAATCGTCGGACATCATCTACACGAACCTCTTCACGGGCGTGCACGGCAACTACATCCGCGAGAGCATCGAGAAGGCCGGCCTCGATCCGGACGCGCTGCCGGAATCCGACAAGACCAAGATGAATTTCGGCAGCGACAAGACCAAGGCATGGAAGGACATCTGGGGCGCCGGCCAGGGCGTCGGCCTGATGGACGACCTGCCGAGCGTGGGTACGCTCGTCGAGCGGCTCAAGCGCGAGTACGACGACGCGAAGGCGCGGCTCGGCATCCCGCGCTGACGGAAGCGGCGGCCGGCGCGGCCGCCATCGATGCGAGATCGTCGAACCAAACGAAAAAGCGCGAACCGTTGCGGTTCGCGCTTTTTTATTGCCCCGTCGCGGCGGACGGGCTGACGATCTGGCTCAGACCGCGCGCTTCATCCGCGTGATCGGCAGCACGCGCAGCCGCGATTCGATCGACGGGCACAGCGACTGCCCTTCGAAACGCGCGGCCAGGAAATCGACGAACGAGCGCACCTTCGCGGACACGTGGCGGCGGCTCGCGTAGACCGCATAGATCGGCGCCTCGTGCGGCGGCACGGAATCGAGCAGCACCGGCACGAGCCGGCCCGATTCGATGTCGTCGCCGACCACTTCGGTGCCGAGCAGCGCAATGCCTGCGCCGGCGAGCACGGCCGCGCGCAGCCCTTCGAGATGGTTCACGATCAGGTTGCCGTTCAGGCTCACGCGCGACGCGGCGGCCGCGTCGATCACGAGCGAATCGAGCATCGTCGAATTCGAATCGCGCCGCAGGTAGTTGTGGTTCGCGAGATCGACGATCGTCTGCGGCGTGCCGTGCTTCTCGAGATACTCGGGCGACGCGACCAGCAGGATGTGCGCGGTCGCGATCTGGCGCGCGACCAGCGACGACGATTTCAATCCGTTCGGCGCCGCGCGCACCGCGACGTCGTAGCCTTCCTCGATCAGGTCGACCACGCGATCGGACAGCGTCATGTCGACGGTCACGTCCGGGAACCGGCCCGCGTAATCGGTGACAGCCTGCATCACGTGCCGCAGCCCGAACGCGGACAGCGACGTCACGCGCAACCGGCCCTGCGGCACCACGCTCGCGGCGCCGACGGCCTGGCCGGCTTCGTCGAGTTCGGACAGCGCCTGCACGAGGCGCTCATAGTATTCGCGTCCCGCCTCGGTCGGCGCGACGCGTCGTGTCGTGCGATGCAGCAGCCGCGCGCCGAGCTGCTGCTCGAGGTGCATCACGTGCTTGCTCGCCATCGCCGCCGACATCTGCATGCGCTCCGCCGCGCCGACGAAGCTGCCCACTTCGACGACGTAGCGAAACACATTCATGCTGACGAGGGTATCCATCGAACTAGCTCGCAATCCCGGGGAATCAACCAATTACGAGATAGGGTAACAAAGGCGAGGAAACAGAAAGGTCAAGAAAGGCAAAACGGCGCCGCGGGTGACGGCGCCGTTTTGGGTAGCAATGACGGACGGAAAACATGCAGCCAAAACGCGCGATTGACGCACGCGTCCGGCGCACCGATCGCGCGTGCGCGTCAGAACTTCGCGCGGATGCCTGCGCCGAACGTGTTGCCGGTCGACAGGCCGCTGATGTGGTCGTTCATGTAGGCCGCGTAGACGTCGGTGCGCTTGGACAGCGGATAGTCGTAGCCGACGGCCCAGGTCTGGCGCGTCTGGTCGAGGCCGCCCGCGTCGCGCGAATACGCATACGACGCCATCGCGTTGCCCACGCCGATCGGCACCGACACGCCGCCCTGCGCGGTGTTGACGTGCCAGCTGCCCGCGACCTGGTCGTTCTTCGTATACATGTACTGGCCGAACAGCTTCACGAGCTTCAGGTCGTAGGTCGCGCCGACCAGCGCGATGCCCTGGCTCTTCATGCCGGTCACGAGCGCGCTCAGATCCTGCGGGCCGTTGTTGAAGTTCACGTACTGATACACCGCGGTCGCCGCGAACGGGCCGTTCGCGTAGTTGAACTGCGCGCTCCACTTCTTCGAACGGTTGTCGCCGGCCTGGTTGCCGAGGGCGTACATCGCGCCGAAATTCAGGCCCCCGAACGAAGGCGACGTGTAACCCACCGCGTTGTTCCAGCCCGAATCGCCGACCGCGCCCTGGTCGCTCGGATAGGTCGGGAACGTGCCGAGGCCGAGGAACACGTGATACACCATCGGCGAGAAGGTGTACGAGTCGTAGAACGGGTTGAACAGGATCGTCGACAGGAACAGGTGCGTCGTCAGGCGGCCCGCCGTCACCGTGCCGTACGGCGAGCTGATGCCGACGTACGCGTTGCGCGCGAAGAACGTGTCGCCCTGGAAGCGGCCGTACTGGCCGTTCTGCGCACGGAAGAAGCTCTCCAGCGTGAAGATCGCCTTGTAGCCGTCGCCGAGATCCTCTGCGCCGTGCAGGCCCCAGTACGACGTCGACATGCCGCCGCCCGACACGTTCCACGCACGATCGCCGCCGGGGAACTTGGTGGCGCCGACCCATTCGTCAACCTGCCCGTAGAGCGAGACGCTCGATTGCGCATGGACGGGTGCGGCGGCCGCCACGCAGGCGGCCGCGGCGATCAGCTTGACGGACGTGCGCGACGCACGGCGAGCGAATGCTTTCATGGGATCTCCAGGTTTTGTCGGATAGTCGATAAGTGGCGCGAGCGTTGTTGTTTGGAGCCGAGTGCTTGCGTCGTATGGGGCGCAGCCATCTTTACGGATCATTCGTCCGGTCAAAATTGCGCACACTTATTGCGGGTATAGCGCCGGCATTAACTTCGCGGAATGTATCCATGGCCGGATGCACCGCGGCGACCCGGCGCGAGCGCGGTCGCACGGGCGGGCGGCGGCGTGGCATACGCGTGCCGGGCGCGAAAGATAGCGCAATGCGGGGGAAAATCAGCGGAAATCTGCGCGCGACTGTGGCGAATTCGCATCAGCCGGCCAGGGGACGAGCGCCGAGGCGCTCAGTTTCGGTAGAACGGGGAGAAAGAAGGCGAGTGCGCGGGCTCTTCCTGCGAGCGGGGTGGCGGCATCGGGCGACCGCCGCGCTCCTCGTTGTAGCGGGCGACGTCGGCGCGGATCGAACCGGCCCGCAGCGGGACGTTGCCGCCGCCCGGCGGGCGCGGCATCTGGCGGACTTCGGCGCTGATCGGCCGATACGGGCTTTGCGCGGCGTAATGGCCGTACGACGGCGTGGGGCGCAGCCCCCAACGGGAGCCCGAGCCGCTCACGCCGCCGGGACGCACGCCGGCGGGCGGCGCAGCGCGGCGCCAGATGGGGCCCGCGCCGGGGCCGCCGGCCGGCTGGCCGTACGCGCGCATGTCGCCGCCGCCGAAGCCGTGGCCGCCGAACCCGTGACCGCCATGGGGCGGCTGGGCGAGCGCGAGCGGCATCAGCAGCGCGCCGAGCACGCCTGCCACCCATCGTCCGATCTTCCGTTTCACCCGTTCCGTCATCGTTCCGTGCCCATCGACGCCCGCCGTCGGTTCCTTTCGGCCGACCCAAGGCTTTCAGCAGTAATTTATGGGCCGGTGGAAAGTGTGTCGAGCCAAAAAGTGTTATGTCGCCGGCATCGGTGTAACACCATGTTACTGCTAGGTTTTTTCGCTTCGACGGGCGGTCGCGACAGAACATTCTTCTGCGGTTTTGGGCGCGGCCGGGCAACTGTGGTGGCCGCCACCTCATGCGATCGGTTCATCAATCGATTCGCACAATGAATTTGTGTAGTGAATCGCCAACCGGGACAATAACGCCATCCGCGCGCGCGACGCGCGCCTTCGCCATTTCCGAATCGAGTTCCCGATGGCCCGTCCCCGTTTTCTGCCCGACAACTTCACGCTCGCGCTCGTCGGCACCGTCGTGCTCGCGAGCCTGCTGCCCTGCCGCGGCCCGGCCGCCCATGCGTTCAACTGGGCGACCAACGTCGCCGTCGGCCTGCTGTTTTTCCTGCACGGCGCGAAACTGTCGCGCGAAGCCGTCGTTGCCGGCGCGACGCACTGGCGGCTGCACGCGGTCGTGCTGCTCAGCACGTTCGCGCTGTTTCCGCTGCTCGGCCTCGCGCTGAAACCCGTGCTGCAGCCGCTCGTCACGCCGACGCTGTATGCGGGCGTGCTGTTCCTGTGCACGCTGCCGTCGACGGTCCAGTCATCGATCGCGTTCACGTCGATCGCCAAGGGCAACGTGCCGGCCGCCGTGTGCGCGGCCTCCGCGTCGAGCCTGCTCGGGATCTTCGTCACGCCGGCGCTCGTCGGGCTGATGATCACGTCGCAGTCGGCCGCCGCGGCGTCGCCGTGGAGCACCGTCGGCAGCATCGTGATGCAGCTGCTCGTGCCGTTCATCGCCGGCCAGTTGCTGCGGCCCGTGATCGGCGGCTGGATCGACCGCAATCGCGGCGTGCTGCGCTTCGTCGACCAGGGCTCGATCCTGCTGGTCGTCTACGTCGCGTTCAGCGAGGCCGTCAACGAAGGGCTGTGGCACCAGATTCCGCCGCGCGCGCTCGCCGGCCTGCTGGTCGTCAACCTCGTGCTGCTGGCGATCGCGCTGCTGCTGACCGCGTTCGTCAGCAAGCGGCTCGGCTTCAACCGCGCGGACCAGATCACGATCATCTTCTGCGGCTCGAAGAAGAGCCTCGCGGCCGGCGTGCCGATGGCGAAGGTGATCTTCTCGGCGAACGCGGTCGGCGCGATCGTGCTGCCGCTGATGCTGTTCCACCAGATCCAGCTGATGGCGTGCGCGGCGCTCGCGCAGCGCTGGGGCGCACGCGACACGAGCGGCGAGCACGACGAGGGCGACACGGCAGGCGCGTCGGGTGCGCTGAGCACGGGCAAGCGCTGACGCGTCGGGGGCGGGAGGGCCGCCGGTGGTGGCCTTTCGCTTTCCGCACCCGGCCCTCCGCCTTTCACACGCAGCCTCCCGTCCGCCCCCTTCGCACCACGCGCCCGCGCGGGCCCGGCGCGATGCACCGGCAACGCCCCCTCGTGTCACGAAATCTTCATTCAACTCTCCGCGAGCGGTGCCGTTAAGCCGGGCGTCCCGTCGATTCGGCTGCCCTCGCCCATGCCCGCGCTCCCCTCCGATTCCGCTGTCGCCCGCACTACGCGCCTGATCGCGGAGCGCGCGCTCGCCGCCGTGTTCCAGCCGATCGTCGACCTCGGATCGGGGACGGTCATCGGTTACGAAGGGCTGATCCGCGGCCCGCGCGGCACCGAGCTCGAGCCGCCCGCCGCGCTGTTCGCGCAGGCCGCGCGCGACGGCGAAACCATCGCGCTCGAACGGGCCGCCGCGCTCACCTGCCTCGACGCGTTCGCGGCGCTCGGCTGCGACGGCAAGCTGTTCCTCAACTTCAGCGCGGGCACCATCCTCACGCTCGCCAGCGAACGCGAGCGCGCGCGTCAATTCCTCGGCCGCGCGCGGATCGGCGCCGAGCGCATCGTGATCGAGCTCACCGAGCAGAACGCGATTCCCGATCTCGCGGACATCGGGCCGGCGGTCGCATCGTTGCGCGACGCCGGCATCCAGTTCGCGCTCGACGACTACGGCACCGCGAACGCCAGCATGAACCTGTGGCTGCGCCTGCATCCGGACGTCGTGAAGATCGACCGCTTCTTCATCCACGACATCGCGCGCGATCCGCTCAAGTTCGAAGCCGTGAAGGCGATGCAGCACTTCGCGCAGGCGAGCGGCGCGAAGCTGATCGCGGAAGGCATCGAGAACGAATGCGACCTGATCGTCGTGCGCGACATGGGCATCTGCTGCGTGCAGGGCTTCCTGCTCGGCCGGCCGAACGCGCAGCCGTCGCGGGTGGTCGCGCCGGCCGCGCGCGACGCGATCCGCGCGCCGCACATCGCGGTGTTTCCCGGCGTGACGCGCGCGGTGCGGCCGGCCGGCACGATCGCCGGGAAGATGCTCGTGCCCGCCCCGGCGCTGCCGCGCGACGCGACCAGCAACGACGTGCTCGAGCTGTTCAACCGGATGCCCGACCTGCACGCGGTCGCGCTCGTCGAGCGCGGGCGGCCGGTCGCGCTCGTGAATCGGCGCGGCTTCATCGACCGCTTCGCGCTGCCGTATCACCGCGAGGTGTTCGGCAAGAAACCGTGCCTGCAGTTCGCGAACGACGCGCCGCTGATGATCGACAACGCGACCACCTTCGAGCAACTCGCGATGCTGCTCGCGAGCCACGACCAGCGCTATCTCGCCGACGGCTTCGTGATCACCGAGCACGGCCGCTATGTCGGGCTCGGCACCGGCGAGAGCCTGGTGCGCGCGGTGACCGAGATGCGCATCGAGGCCGCGCGCTACGCGAATCCGCTGACCTTCCTGCCCGGCAACATCCCGATCAGCGCGCACATCGACCGCCTGCTCCAGCGCGACGCCGGCTTTCACGCGTGCTACGTCGACCTGAACCAGTTCAAGCCGTTCAACGACCAGTACGGCTACTGGCAGGGCGACGAAGTGCTGAAGTTCGCCGCGACGGTGCTGGCCGGCGTGTGCGATCCGCAACGCGACTTTCTCGGCCACGTCGGCGGCGACGATTTCCTCGTGCTGTTCCAGCGCGACGACTGGCGCGCGCGCGCCGCCGACGCGATCGCGCGCTTCAACGACGGCGCGCAACTCTTCTACACGCAGGTCGACCGGCAGGCGGGCGGGCTGCGCGGAGAGGACCGCCACGGCAATCCGGCGTTCTTCGGCTTCGTGACGATGGCGATCGGCGCGGTCGGCGTGCCGGCCGGCGCGCACGGCGCGAAACGCTACGGCAGCGACGAGATCGCGTCGGTCGCGGCGCTCGCGAAGCGGCGGGCAAAGCAGCAGCCGGACGGGCTCGCGGTGGTCGATCTCGATGCCGGCCGCGCCGCGCTGCGCGATCGCGGCGAACCGCCGGCCGTGGCGGTGGCGGGCTGAACGGCGCGCTAGTCGCCGGGGATGCACGGAACACGGAAGCACCTGCGCATCGTGCGACGGGCCGATGCGCGGGCGGCGCAAGGTTCGGCCGTTGCGCAACGGCACGTCGTCGTCACGCGCGCAGGCCAAGGGCGCCGCGCCCTCATGCTCGCCCCTGCCCCGCAGCCGAGCTGTTGCCCTTTCCGGCGGGCGCCATCCGCCCCGCCAGACACCCGCACGCCCACCTTGCCTTTTTCGCGTTTTGTTTAGTATTTTTAGTAACGGCGTTTTCGCAGATTAGCGCTTAAAAACCCGTTATTCTCGGGTATTCCCCGGTTATCCGGCCCGAATTCCGCCATGCGTTTTACTATACAATCGCTTTCAACCTAAACAAACCGGACCCCGAACGATGGGTACGACCATTCGCGATGTGGCGCGGGCGGCAGAGGTCTCGATCGGCACCGTCTCCCGCGCGCTGAAAAACCAGCCCG